>NC_017506.1:2842657-3158507 GCF_000166295.1 Marinobacter adhaerens HP15 | reverse complement strand
AGCCCAGAGTAATGTTGCTGGCGTTGACGGTGAAATTCTCCAGCGTGACCGACTGGCCGGTGCTCTTGTCGGTGTAGTGCACCTGGGCATTGCTGATCTGAACGTTTTCAACGTTGAAGTTCAGAGGCTCGCCGCCGCCGCCCTCGCTCTCTTGTGCCTGTTCATCCTGGGTTCCGGCCGTTTCCTCGGTTGCCGCTCCCGCAGCCTTCTCGGGCATGATGCGGGTCCAGTTGCCGTTGCCCTGTTCGTCCACTTCGAGTCGGGCGTCCAGCCCGTCCAGTACGAAGGTATTCACCCTCGGGGACATGGCAATCAGTGACCAGAAATCAATCTGGGCCACCAGTTGCTCAAGGGCAACAAAGCGGTCACCTTCCAGGGTGGCCTCTACGGAATTCAGCTCAAGGCCAAGTGGGATAAAAGACCAGCCGATGTCGCCTTCAAGGACCAGATCCAGGTTCGTGGCATCCTCAACGGCCTGTTCAATCTGCGGTTTGTAATCGTTGGGGTTGATCACGGCCATGGCGATGGCAACGGCAGCCACGGCAAGAACGATCAGTGCAACGATGGCAATCAGCACATAACGGACGGCTTTCATGATTCAGGCTTCCTTCCTATTTTTAGGAGCTTGCAGTATTCGCTGTGAATACCGACGCTAATGATCCAAAGGATAACGCAGGGTTAACAAATTAACAGCGCGGGAGTATGACAATGCGGTAGTGTTGGGCCAAAATACACGACCCTGATTTTCCGACTACATTGATACCTATAAACACAAGAAGGAGTTGGCCGTGGCTATTACCGTTTCGATTGAGCTGAACCGCGAACTTGAGATTCCGGGCAGCTATGATGAAGTGTTCGATCTGCTGGCGGATGTGCCACGTTCAGCCAGTCACTTCCCGAAAGTCCACAAACTGACCGACCTCGGCGATAACGCCTACCGTTGGGAAATGGAAAAAGTGGGCGTCGACAAACACGCCATCCAGTCGGTGTACGCCTGCAAATACCATTCGGACAAAGACGCCGGCAAGATTACCTGGGAGCCGGTGAAGGGTGAGGGCAATGGCGTCGTGAGTGGTTCCTGGACCATCAAGTCCAAGGGCGACAATGCCACCGCCGTGAAGTTCCAGACCAGCGCAGAGTTGACTGTGCCCCTGCCCAGCCTGCTCAAGCTGGCCATCAGCCCGGTTATCAAGCACGAGTTCAACAGCCTCGTAGACACTTACATGAACAATCTGAAGAAGGCGTTCTGACGCAGCCCTCTCTGCCATCTACCTGCACTTCGCTATCGTAGCGATTAAACCGGTTGTGGGACTCCAGCCGACATAAAAGGTATAATCGCCGGATCGAATTTTTCCGGCTTTATGCCGCTCAATTGTCACGGAGTCCCCATGGCCGAACGCAAGGCTCGGGTAGAGAGAAATACCCTTGAAACCCAGATCACCGTTGAGATTGATCTCGACGGAACCGGTAAATCCAGTTTCGATACCGGCGTGCCGTTTCTGGAGCACATGATGGACCAGATCGCCCGCCACGGTCTGGTGGATCTGAATATCGTTTCCAGGGGCGACCTGCACATTGATGACCACCACACCGTGGAAGACATCGGCATCACCCTTGGCCAGGCCTTCAAGCAGGCGGTTGGCGACAAAAAGGGCATTCGCCGCTACGGCCACGCTTATGTCCCGCTGGATGAGGCGCTCTCCCGAGTCGTTATCGATCTGTCCGGTCGCCCGGGCCTGATGATGGATGTGCCATACACTCGCGGTGCCGTGGGTGGCTTTGACGTCGACCTGTTCGAGGAGTTTTTCCACGGCTTCGTGAACCATTCCATGGTGACCCTGCACATCGACAATCTGAAGGGTAAAAACACCCACCATCAGATTGAAACCGTGTTCAAGGCCTTCGGCCGTGCCCTGCGTATGGCGATTGAAATGGACGAGCGGATGGCCGGTATTACACCGTCTACCAAGGGTTCGCTGTAAACGCCTCGTCGCCAGAAGGCTCGCTTTAACCGGTCATGTTTGACCGGTCAATCAAGGACACCGCAACAACCATGAAAACCGTTGCCATTATCGACTACGGCATGGGCAATCTTCACTCTGCCAAAAAAGCAGTGGAGCACGTTGCCCCGGACACCACCGTGCTGGTCACCGACAACGCCGAAAAAATCCGTGAAGCCGATCGTGTCATCCTCCCTGGCGTTGGTGCCATTCGCGACTGTATGGCCGAAATGCATCGTCTCGGGGTAGTGGATCTGGTTCGTGAGGTCTCTCAGGATCGCCCGTTTCTTGGCATCTGCGTGGGCATGCAGGCCCTGATGTCCCGCAGTGAAGAGAACGGCGGTGTTGACTGCATCGGCCTGTTCCCTTCGCAAGTACGCTATTTCGGTGACCACCTCACGGAAAACGGCGAGCGCCTGAAAGTGCCCCACATGGGCTGGAATCAGGTGCAGCAGACCATTGATCACCCCCTTTGGCATAACATTCCCGAGGGTGACCGTTTCTACTTCGTGCACAGCTTCTACGCAGAAGCCGAGGGCAACGCTGATATGGCTGGCCGCACCCGCTATGGGGTGGACCTTGCGGCAGCAGTCGCGCGAGACAATATTTTTGCAGTGCAATTCCACCCGGAGAAAAGTGCACGGGCGGGCCTGCAGTTGCTTGAGAATTTTACAAACTGGACTGGAACATGCTGATAATTCCCGCGATCGATCTCAAAGACGGCAAGTGCGTACGCCTTCGTCAGGGCCGGATGGACGACTCCACGGTGTTTGGTGACGACCCTGTCGATATGGCCACCCGCTGGGTGGAAGCCGGAGCGCGGCGCCTGCACCTGGTTGATCTGAATGGCGCCTTTGCCGGTGAGCCGGTCAACGGCGAGATTGTCCAGGCCATTGCCCGCAAATACCCGGATCTGCCCATCCAGATCGGCGGTGGTATCCGGTCGGCAGAAACCATCGAAGCCTACCTGAAGGCCGGTGTGCAGTGGGTCATCATTGGCACCAAGGCGGTGAAGGAGCCGGAATTTGTAACTGAGATGTGCAAAAAATTCCCGGGTCACATCATCGTCGGCCTGGACGCCAAAGACGGCCGCGTGGCCACCGATGGCTGGGCGGAAGTCTCGGAAGTGATGGCTACCGATCTTGCCAAGCGCTTTGCCAACGACGGCGTGGACGCGATTGTGTACACCGATATCAGCCGAGACGGCATGATGCAGGGCGTCAATGTGGAGGCGACTGCTGCACTGGCAGAAGAGGGTGGTATTCCGGTTATCGCCTCTGGTGGCGTGACCAATATGGATGATCTGAAACGCCTGGCTACCGTGGCGGACAAGGGCATCCTTGGTGCCATCACGGGTCGTGCGATCTATGAAGGCACCCTGGATGTCGCTGAAGCGCAGGCTTTCTGCGACGGTCTGAAGGGGTAAGGGCGGCTTATGGCTCTGGCGAAACGCATCATTCCCTGCCTCGATGTCGATAAAGGCCGCGTGGTGAAGGGCGTCAATTTCGTTGATATCCGTGATGCCGGCGACCCGGTGGAAGTGGCCCGTCGTTACAATGAGCAGGGAGCCGATGAAATCACCTTCCTCGACATCACGGCCAGCCATGAGAGCCGTGACACCACCTACGAGACCGTTGAACGAATGGCGGCGGAAGTCTTCATTCCGCTGACTGTCGGCGGTGGTGTGCGTACCGTGGATGACATACGCAAGCTCCTGAATGCTGGCGCAGACAAGGTGTCGATCAATACCGCAGCCGTGTTCAACCCGGAGTTTGTCCGGGAAGCGGCGGATCGCTTTGGCAGCCAGTGCATCGTGGTGGCCATTGATGCCAAGCGGGTGAGTGAAGAGGGCGAGGAGCCCCGGTGGGAAATCTTTACCCACGGTGGCCGCAAGCCCACCGGGCTGGATGCCGTGGAATGGGCCCGCAAGATGGTGGAAATGGGCGCTGGTGAGTTACTGCTGACCAGCATGGACCGGGACGGCACCAAGATCGGATTTGATCTCGGGCTGACCAAAGCCATCAGCGATGCTGTGATTGTGCCGGTGATTGCCTCAGGCGGTGTCGGAGAGCTGCAGCACTTGGCCGATGGCGTGACTCAGGGCGGTGCCGATGCGGTATTGGCGGCGTCAATCTTTCACTTCGGACAGCACACCATTCCTGAAGCGAAGGCCTTCATGAAGGCCCAGGGCATAGAAGTCCGCGATTAATCCTTCTTTGCAAAAGCAGGTCGAATGGCCTGCTTTTCTCCTTCCGCAAACATCTCCCGATTGCCGTTGCGCATGGCCCAAAGGCCGCTGACGGTGGCAATGGCGATGCCTTGCTCATCCAGTTTGGGCAGGTGCTTCTCCAGGTAGTCCACGGTGACTTTGTGAGGATGGCCAATGCCGATGGCGCTGCCGTTTTCTTTGGCGCGCTTGATCAGCAGTTTGAACTGGCGATCCACAAACTCTTCGGTCTGTTCGTGGTCGAGAAACACGTCCCGGGTCATGGTCGGAATGCGGTACGCCGCCGCGACATCACCGGCCACGGATGAGGCGATGGTGCGGCTGTCGATAAAGTACACCGGGTAGCGGAACAGCTCTTTCATGACCCAGTCCATGGGCTGCAGTTGCTGGGTCAGCAGGCTGCCCATGTGGTTGTTCACGCCCTGGACATGGGGAATCGACTGCAAGGCACGGCGAAGGGTGGTCGCCATGCTCTGTTCGTCCATCTCGGGGGTCAGGCCGCCTGGACCCAGGCCATAGTTTCGGGTGTTGGCCATGGGGGCGTGCAGCATGATTTCCTTGTGCTGCTTGTAGGCGAGCCGGGCCAGGCTGTCCGTGTGTGGACGGTAGGGCAGAAAAGCGAGTGTCAGCGGCTGATCCAGGTTTGCCAGTCGCTCACCTTCAACAAGGCTGTGGCCCATGTCATCAATAATGATGGCAATGGTGGGCGGCAGTGCTTTTCGGGCCGGGTCCGCGAACACCGTGCCGGCGGTAAAACAGAATGCTACGGCCAGCAGAGTACTGACTACCCTCACTGATCGCTTCCTTCTGCGTTGGCGCTCTTGTTCGGGTTCAGAATCCGGATTCCCTTGAGCAGGTTCAGTGCCGAGCGTAGCTGATAATCACGGTCGGCAAGAGAACCGGTTGCGTTCTGGGCATCATCGTTTCCATCCTGGTCCTGCCCCTCGTTCTGCCCTTCAAGGTGCCCGCTCAGATCCGCTTCGGTGAAGAACGGCTTGCTGTCGAGCTCCTTGAGTTCCGCCGGACGTACTTCAATATCGGGTTTGATGCCGGTGGCCTGGATGGAGCGGCCATCCGGTGTGTAATAGCGCGCGGTAGTCATCTTGATGGCGTGGGTCTCATCCAGCGGAATGACCGTCTGGACACTGCCCTTGCCAAAGGATTTGGTGCCCATCACCACAGCGCGTTCATGGTCCTGAAGCGCGCCGGCGAGGATTTCTGAAGCAGAGGCGGAGCCGCCGTTGATCAGCACGACAATAGGCGTGCCTTCCATGATGTCGCCCGATCGCGCGCTGAAGCGCAGGCGGGAACTCTGGATGCGGCCCTCGGTGTAGACGATCAGTCCGTCATCGAGCAGGGCATCTGCGGTCTCTACGGCCGCCTGCAGCACCCCGCCCGGGTTGTTGCGCAGGTCGATAACAAGGCCGTCAAGATCGCGTCCGAGTTCGTCTTCCAGTCCATTGAGGGCATCCTTGAACTGCGAGCCGGTATCCGCCTGGAACTGGGTAATGCGAACATAACCGTAACCATTTTCCAGCATTCGGGATTTCACGCTGGTGACCTTGATAACGTCCCGTTCCACTTCGATTTCGATGGGAGCGCTTTCCCCCTCACGCATAATGGTGAGCGTCAGGATCGAGCCGGGTTTGCCCCGCATGAGCTGGACAGCCTCTTCCAGGCTCATGCCTTTAACCGGTTTTTCATCCAGCTTGATGATCAGGTCCCCCGCCTGAACGCCTGCCTTCTGCGCTGGCGTGTCGTCGATGGGGGCAATCACTTTCACAAAGCCGTTTTCCATGCCCACTTCAATGCCCAGCCCGCCGAACTCGCCGGAGGTGCTCTCTTCGAGCTCTTCGTAGTCCTTTGGTGCCAGGTAGGTGGAGTGAGGATCGAGGTCTGACAGCATGCCTTTAATGGCGCTTTCGAGGAGTTTGCGATCGCTTACTTCCTCGACATACGCATCCTTGATGCGGCTGAATACCTCGGTGAACTTGCGGAGGTCTTCCAGTGGCAGCTGCTTCTCCGGATCCGGCAGGCTTATTTCCACACGTTCGCCGTTCTGGATGCCTTCCAGCAGCTGCTCGGTGGCGGCGTCTTTATCCTGGGCCCAGACCAGTCCGGAAGCGGTTGCGAAACAGGTAGCGAGAGCAATGCTGCGTAATGGCAAGGCGTGGAGTGTACTTCTGACCCGTTTCATTCACATATCCCGTTTTTATTCCGATAGTTGGACTGGTTTCCCTGACTCCGGACAGTATGGCGTTACCTGCGGCGTTTGTCAGCCCTCCCGGGGGCTCTCAGTTTGCCAGCCATCGGCCAGGGTTGTCGGGTTTACCATTGTGCCGGACTTCAAAGTAGAGCGCCGGGGAATCTGTGCCGCCGGTACGGCCCGCCTGGGCAATGGGTTCGCCGGCAGCCACCCAGTCGCCTGGGCTGGTAAACAGGCTGCTGCTGTGGCCGTACAGGGTCATGTAGCCGTCGCCGTGGTCGATGATGGTGATCAGGCCAAAGCCCCGAAGCCAGTTGGCAAACACCACCCGGCCATAGTGTATGGCACGGATCTCCGCTTCGTCCCCGGTGCCTATCAGCAGGCCGTTGCGACGGAGTTTGCCGTCGGCATAGCGCTCTCCGTAGCGACTCAGGACCTGTCCCTTTACGGGCCAGGGCAGTTTGTTACGTAATGAGGCGAAGGGCTGGGATTCATTGGGTGAGGGGATGTTGTTGATCGCCTGCTGCACTTCTGCCAGCAGGTTTTCAAGCCGTTTGCGGTCGGATTCCAGTTCTTCCCGCTCGCTGCGCCGGTTCTGGATGTCGGCATTGAGGGCGGCCAGTGTCTGTTGGCGCTCCTTCCTCGATGCTGTCAGTTCCTGCTGGCGTTTGGCGACGTTTTCCTCAGTTCTGGCCAGTTCAACCCGGGTTGATTGCACGGCAGCCTGTGTGCTTCTGAGTTCTTGCAGGCTTTGTCTGAACGCCTCCAGGCGGTCGACTGTGTCCTTGCTGAGGTATTCGTAGTAGGTCATGGTCCGGGCGATCTTGTCCGGATCAATTTCGTTAAGCAGTACCTTTACGGCTGGCGCATCGCCTTCCATCCAGGCGGCGCGGATCTGCTTTTTGAGACTCTCCCGCTGGCGGTCAAGGGTTTGGGTGAGCTCCTGCGCCTCGCTTTCCAGTTCACGGAGCCTCTGCTGCTGCTGTTCGGCCTGCTGGCGCAGGGAGCGGCGTTCACGGGTCAGGCGGCTGATATTCTTTTCGGTCGCGGCAAGTTGCCGCTCCAGGGAGGAGCGGTCCTCTTCGGCGTCCTCCAGCCAGTCGTCGATGTCCTCAATGCGTTCCTTGAGTTCCTCGATCTGAGCCGGGGTTACATCCTGCTGGGCTGTTGCCGGCGCTGCGCCCAGAAGGAGGGCGAGCGCCAGAATCGCGTGGAGTTGCAAGGGTTGGTTCCGTTCCCGGATCAGCCGATCTCAACCAGGCTGTGCCCGGTCATTTCCTTCGGTTGCTCCATTCCCATCAGGGCGAGCAAAGAGGGTGCAACGTCGCTCAGGCTGCCGTCGTTCTTCAACACAACTTTGCGGTGGCCGGTGTATACCAGCGGCACCGGGCCGATGGTGTGGGCAGTGTGAACCTGGCCTGAATTCGGATCGGTCATCTGTTCGCAGTTGCCGTGGTCAGCCGTGATCAGAGCTTCGCCGCCTACCTCATCCAGGGCCTCGACAACGCGTTTCACGCATTCGTCCAGGCATTCGGCCGCCTTGATTGCAGCGTCCAGCTTGCCCGTGTGACCAACCATGTCGCCGTTGGCGTAATTGCAAACAACCAGATCGTACTTGCCGCTCTTGATCGCTTCCACCAGCTTGTCGGTTACCTCTGGTGCGCTCATTTCGGGCTGCAGATCGTAGGTCGCCACCTTGGGCGAGGGCACAAGAATGCGCTCTTCACCGTCGAACGGTGTTTCCAGGCCGCCATTGAAAAAGAAGGTTACGTGGGCGTATTTCTCGGTTTCGGCGATGCGCAACTGGGTCTTGCCCTGCTTCGCCATATATTCACCAAGGCCATTGGTGAGCTGCTCGGGCGGGTACGCGCAGGAAGTTTTGATGTCCGCCGCGTACTCGGTCAGCATCACGAAGTCGGCCAGTTCCGGGTGCTTCTTGCGCTCGAATCCGTCGAAGTCCTTCTCCACAAAGGTGCGGGTCATTTCCCGGGCACGGTCGGCACGGAAATTCATGAACAGCACCGTGTCACCATCGTTGATCGTTCCCTCGGGCTCGCCCGGAGCGTGGATCCGGGTTGGCGTTACAAACTCGTCGTTTTCCCCGCGCTCATAAGCCTGTTCCAGCCCGGATATCGGATCGGCCGCAGTGAACTCCGCGGTGCCCTGGGTCATCAGATTATAGGCCGCTTCCACGCGGTCCCAGCGGTTGTCGCGATCCATGGCATAGTAGCGGCCCACAATCGAGGCAACGCGGCCGACGCCGAGGCTCTTCAGTTTGGCCGCGGCCTTCTCCAGGGATGGTTTTGCGCTGCGGGGCGGCATGTCGCGGCCATCGAGGAAGGCGTGGATGTAAACTTCCTTCGCGCCACGTGCGGCGGCAAGTTCGGCAGCGGCAATAATGTGGTCTTCGTGGCTGTGTACACCACCGGGCGACATCAGACCCATGAGATGAACGGCTCGGCCGCTCTGAACAGCCTTGTCGATCGCTGAGCAGAGTACTTCGTTCTGCTGGAAAGTGCCTTCTTCCAGATCTTTGTCGATACGAGTAAGGCTTTGATAGACCACGCGCCCTGCGCCCAGGTTCATGTGGCCAACTTCCGAGTTACCCATTTGCCCCTGCGGCAGCCCGACAAACATGCCCGATGTATTGATCAGGGTTTTGGGCTGGTTTTGCCAGAGTTTGTCCCAGAACGGGGTGCTGGCGTTGCTGATGGCATTGTCTTCAGCCGGGTCGCGATGGCCCCAGCCGTCCAGGATAATCAGTGCAGTCGGCTTGCGCATTGCAGTCATCATTAAGTCCGGAAGTAAAATGTTAGTAAATTTACTAAAACGAAAACGAAGTTTATCTATTTTCGCATTTACTGGCCACTTTCGTCACCTTCTGTCCGGGGAGCAGGCTGTGTATAATTCCGCCAAACTCATTATCAGGGTAAATTCATGGACCGGTTGTTTGAATTTGTCGTTAACCACTACATTCTTGTGTCGCTGTTCGTGGCATTCCTGGTTGCCATTCTCATTCTGGAGTCCCGTCGTGGCGGTGCCAAGATCTCGGCCCAGGGTGCGGTCAATCTGATCAACAAGGATGAAGCCGTTGTAGTCGACATCCGGGACCGCAAGGAGTTTGGTGAGGGCCGCATTACCGGCTCGATCAACATTCCCCTGAACAGCCTGAAGAGCCGGGTTGGTGAGCTGAGCAAGTTCAAGGACAAACAGATCATCGTTGCCGACAAGATGGGCCAGCATTCTGCCATGGCGGTTAAACAGCTGAACGCGGAAGGCTTCAGCAATGTGGTTCGCCTGAACGGCGGTGTTGCCGACTGGAAAGCCAGCAATCTTCCGCTGGTGAAGAAATAGAGCGGCCCTTGATCTGAAGATCATTCTGCCGCACTGTTTCACATAAGCCGGCCCGGCGCCAACGTAGAATGTCCCGGCAGCACACTTCATAACATCCCATAACAACGGGCCCCGAGCCCATGATCGAGAACGAAAGGATTGAAAATGGCTGAGAATCAGCAAGCCGCAGCAGGCAGTGACAACCAGAACCAACCCCAGTTTGCCCTTCAGCGCATCTATGTGAAGGACCTGTCTTTTGAGTCACCCAACTCTCCGCTGGTATTTCAGGAGCAGTGGAAGCCGCAGGTGAATCTGGATCTGAATACGTCTCACAACAAGGTCAGCGACAACCAGTATGAAGTTGTGCTTTCCCTGACCGTCACCGCGAAAGTGGGTGAAAAGGTAGCCTACATCGTCGAGATCCAGCAGGGCGGCGTGTTCCTGGTTCAGGGCATCGAAGGCCAGCAGCTGGGCCAGATGCTGGGCGCCTACTGCCCGACCATCCTGTTCCCGTATGCGCGCGAAGCGATCGACGGTATTGTGAGCAAGGGCAGCTTCCCGGCCCTGATGCTGGCGCCGGTGAACTTCGACGCCATCTATGCCCAGGCGCTCAAGCGCAAGCAGGAAGAAGCTGCTGGTGAGGCAAGCGAAGAACAGCAGACTCACTGATCTGCGGCAGATCAAGCAGAAATAGAAAAACCGGCTCCGGCCGGTTTTTTTGTGCCTATACAAAAATTCCGGGTGAGGCATTGATATAAATCTAAAATCAAACGATAATCGTTCGCATTAAATATCTGTCGTTTGGTTGCTCCATGTATTCACGAAAATCTCATCTGTCTCTGTTTTGTCTTTCTCTGGCGGTTCTGGCCTCTGGCGACGCGATCGCTGACAGCCAGCCAACCGGCTACTTGAACGAACTTGTTGTGACCGGAACCCGCAGCGAGCGAAAGTTGCTGGACACGCCGGTCCGAACGGAAGTGGTTACCGTCGAAGAGCTTGAGAAAACCCACGCTCGCAACCTGAAAGAGGCTCTGGAAAACGTCCCGGGATTGCAGCTTCGCGAAATCCACGGCAAGCCCGGATACGAGGTCTGGCTCCAGGGAATTGAATCTGATCGTGTGTTGGTTCTGATCGATGGTATGCCAATGACGGCCACCACCGGATCGACGGTGGACGTCAGCCAGTTGGCCGTGCTCGATATCGAGCGGGTGGAAGTGGTCAAGGGCGCTGTCTCTGCCCAGTATGGCAGCTCCGGTATCGGTGGCGTGGTTAATATCATCACCCGTCCGCCGGCTTCCGGGCTTTCCGGCCAATTTACCACGGATGGTGGTACCTATGGTGAGCAGAATCCCTCGGGCGATGAAGCCGACCCTGCGCGATATTCGGCCCGAGCCACGGTCCAGGGAGGTAGTGAACAGCTTGCCCTGCGTCTTTCTGCATCTCACCAGCATTCCGATGGCATCGATCCGGAGCCGGACACCTGGGCCCGGCCGGGTGATGAATACGATCGGACCGATCTCAGCTTCCGCACCGACTGGTCTCCGAACGCCAACCATCAACTGAGCGCTGCGGTCGCCCGGTTCGAGGAGGAGTCCGGGTCACGATTCACCGAGCGCAATCCGCCTTTTGTTATCAATCAGGGCAAGGATGAAACAGTCACCCGTACCCGCTATACGTTGGCCGGGGATCATGGTCGGAATTCGGATCTGCGTGCCGGTTGGTCTGCCGTCCACGAGGTCCTGAACGACGATACCTTGAAGTATACCGGCAGCGGGGTCTTTGATGACCGTCGTGCCGAATCCACGCTGTCCCGTTTTTCGGCTCATCTGGGCAAGCCGGTGGGGTTCACTCACCACCTGCAGGGTGGCGTTGATTTCAACCGTGAAACCCTCGAGCAGACCAAAGATGGCGCTTCCGAACTCGGCGCGGAACCTCGTCGGCAGCGTGAAAGCCAGGAAGCCTGGGTTCAGGACACCTGGATGCCCACTGAACATCTTGAGCTGGTGCCCGGCGTCCGGTTCCAGAATGACTCCGACTTCGGAACCTACACAGCACCCAAGATCAATGCACGCTACGACCTGGTCCGGACGGATTCGCTGACGGGCTTCCTGCGTGGTGGCGTTGGCGCCGGATACCGGGTGCCGAATCTGAAGGAAAGGTACTTCACCTTTGACCACAGCCAGCTTGGCTACATCGTGCAAGGAACGCCGGATCTGCAACCGGAAGAATCCGTCAGCTACCAGTTTGGGGGAGGGCTGTCCTGGAACCGGACTGCATGGCTGGAAGTGAACGCCTTCCTTAATGACATCGAGCAACTGATCCAGACCTCACCGGATGCTGAGGCTACCCGGGCGCGGAACGACGGCGTTCAGGTTTTCTCCTACGAAAATCTCGCCGAGGCGAGGACCTGGGGATTCGAAACCACGGCTGGCTGGGAGCCTTCCCAGCACTGGCGGCTTACCGCCGGCTATACCCTGACCCGAACCGAAGAGGTAGCAACAGGCAATGAGCTGAACCGTCGCCCGAGGCACCAGGCGCGTCTTGGGCTGGACGGACCACTTTTGCTGGCCGGCCTGTCCTGGGGCGCGCGGCTTCGCTACCAGAGTGAAGAATTCGTGGATGCTGCCGCAGGAACCAAATCTCCGGGGTATACCACGGCCGATCTGAAGCTGAATTACCAGTTCTCGGACCAGCTCCGACTGTTTGCCGGTGCCGACAACATCACCGACGAGCAGCGCGACTTTTCCAATGCCAGTGAAGATTTCAGACCAGTCGCCGGGCGCTTCCTCTACGCCGGGCTCACAGTTTCCTTTGGCGAATGATGCCTGACCACCAAAAAACCATATGAAGGAGATATCCATGGATCTTTTCGATACCAGACCCCCGGCCATTGTGCTGGCTGCCCTGGCTTTGACGGCCTGTGGCGGAGGCAGTGACAACTCCATTGCAGAGGACGATGCGACTGATGTCAGCAGCTTTTCCGAGCAGTTGATGCCCGCGGCAACAGAGACGGTCTACCTGAATCTGGAAACCGGAGCGATGGTGGAAGAAGACGACGACTGGCACATCGCTGCCAACCGTTTGAACTTCAAGGTGAACAGCGGTGCCTCCGGAAGTGGCCGCGTTGTCGGCGCCCTGTCCGTTGCCCAGGACGATTTCTACGACGGCAACGGTGATCCCGACGCGAATGTGTTCACCAACGCGACCGCCATTTCCGAGGAAGAGCATTTGTTGGGTATCCTTGAGGAACCGGCAAGCTGGCAAGCAGACGAATTCGCCAGCGCGTTCGGCGCCTCTGACGCCTGGTCCCAGTACGATTCCGCTACAGGGATCATCTCCGAAAAGGCTGATGTGGGCTACCTGGTGCGCTCTGCCGAGGGCGACAGCTACGCCCGAATGCGGGTTGTCGACTTCAATTTCCCCACCCGCAAGGGCCAGGGCATCGAAGGTTTCACATTCGAGTTTAACGTGCAGGCTTCAGGCGCGTCGCAATTCAGTCCCACACCCATTTCGTTCACGACGCCCACAGGCTACGACGGCGGCGACGCATGTTTCGATTTTGACTCGGCATCCGCAGTCGATTGCGCTTCCAGCGAGGTCTGGGATGTCCAGGTCGGTTTCTCCGGTCGCGACTGGTACCTGAAATCCAACAGCGGGGTATCCGGTAACGGCAGTGGCGGCGCCTCTGACCAGATGACGTGGAGCGAACTTGCCGGCAATGACAGCGATCCGGGCGTTCCCCAGATCTACAACACCGACTCGACCGGCGGCGTATTCACGGATAACACCTGGTATGCCTACAACCTGACCAATCAACACAAGATCTGGCCGAACTTCCGGACCTTCCTGATCAAAGCGGATACCGATGATCCTCAGTCCACGGTCTGGGCGCTGCAGATTGTCGGCTACTACGACCAGAACGGAACCAGTGGCCAGCCTACGGTAAGTTGGCTGCCCGTTGAACCCCAGCAGGCGCAGGAGTAAACCCATGCAACAGACAGCGATGGCAACAGGCACGGCAGCCGATTCACTGGCAGCGCGCTGGCAGACACTGCAAGAAGCAGAGCCAAACATGAGGATCCGCCAGATGGCGGATAAGCTGGGTGTCAGCGAAATGGAGCTGGTTCTGCTGCGTGGCGGCGACGAACTGATTCCTCTCAAGGACAGTTTCGCGGATCTTCTCAAGGCCCTTGAAGACGTCGGGCCGGTGATGATTCTGAGCCGCAACAACGAGGTGGTTCATGAAGTGACCGGCACCTTCAAGGATTTCACCAGTGGCAGGTCCGGGGCCATGGGGCTGGCCGTTGGTGAAATCGATATCCGGGTCTTTTTCAAACACTGGGCCTATGGCTACCGGGTGCAGGAAAAGGTTCGCTCCGGGTTAAGGGAGAGTCTGCAGTTCTTCGATCAGTACGGGGCTGCGGTCCACAAGATCTACAGGGTTGCCGATACCGATGGCGACGCATGGGAGCGCCTGATCCATTCCTTCGCCGATCAAGAGCTGAGGCCGTTCAAGCCTCAGGGCGCGCGCCCAGTTCCGCAGCGGGTGGCGCCAGAGGCGGTCAAAACAGAGGTTCTTCGCCAAGGCTGGTGTGAGCTCAAGGATGTCCATCATTTCGGTGCGCTTCTGAAACGGGCCGGCACCGATCGGCTGACGGCGCTGGAGCTCCTGAGAGGCGAATGGGCTACCGAGCTTGAGCGTACCGAAGGCGACGTGCTGGACCGGCTACTGGAGCTGCTTCGGGATAATCAATGCCCGGCCATGTTCTTCGTGGGCAATCCCGGCATCGTGCAGATATTCACAGGCAAGGTGGCCAATCTGCGCCGCACCGGTCCCTGGATGAACGTTCTGGACAGCGGTTTCAACCTCCATGCCAATACCGAATCTATCCGGTGTTGGTGGCTGGTCCGGCGTCCCTCCGCAGATGGCATTATCACGTCAGTGGAGGCCTTCAATGCCGACGGTGAGCTGGTGTTGACCGTGTTTGGCGAGCGCAAGCCCGGCATCCCCGAATCCGAACTCTGGCGGGAGCAGGCGGCGACCCTGGAGGCTTTGTCATGATATCCAGGGTTCTTGCGTGCCTCCTGTTGGCTACCGCTTTCGCGTCTACCGCCCAGGCGGCGGATTCGCCGCGGGTTGTGACGGCTGACGGAGCAATCACCGAGATTGTGTACGGACTGGGCCTGGAGTCCCTGCTGGTAGGTGTGGACACCACCAGCGGGTATCCGGCACAGACCGAGTCCCTGCCCAAAATTGGCTACCTGCGGGCATTGCCTTTTGAAGGGGTGCTGGCCCTGAAGCCGGATCTGCTGATTACCTCCGAGCAGGCCGCTCCGGAGGAAAATCTGGAGCGCCTGGCCAGGGCCGGTGTTCAGATCGAGAAGCTGCCGTCGGCACGGACGCCGGAGGCTGCGCTGAAGCGGATTGTGACTGTGGGGGAATTGCTAGGTGAGGAGGAAAAGGCAGAAGTCCTCGCCTCGGAACTCCGGTCGAAGATCGACCGTATTCAGCAGGCATCGGCAAACCGGGAAAAGCCGCCCACGGTGCTATTCATTCTCGCTGCCGGAAATCATTCCGTGATGCTGGCGGGGGAAGGGACCTCTGCCTCAGCATTGCTGGACGCTGTCGGCGCGGTCAATGCCGTGTCGGGGATCCAGGGCTACAAGCCGGCGAACCGGGAGGCCATCCTCGCTTCCCGACCGGATGCCATTGTGATTGCTGAATCCACGCCGGGCCAGTTCATGATCGATTCCTGGCCGGAGGTGGAGCATCTCGATGCCTGGCAGAGCGGTCGCCGGCTGGTGGCGGACGGCATGATGCTGCTGGGTTTCGGCCCGAGGCTGCCTGACGCCATGGCCGCAATGAACAGTGTATTGCCTGACCCTTCGCAAGTGGCAGCCAATGATTCTTGATGCCGCGGGGCGCTTCGGTTTTGGGCCATCACTGGTGGTCGCATTACTGGCCGCCGCGCTTGTTGCTCTGGTGTCTGTTACCAGTGGCGCTTACCCGCTGGCATTCGGGGATATCCTGAGCGTGATAACTGGTCGGGAAGCGAACGATCCGGTGGCGTCCATGGTGCTGCTGGAAGTGCGAATGCCGAGATTCCTGCTCGGCTTTCTGGTTGGAGCGGTGCTGGCAGTCTCCGGTGCCCTGCTGCAGGGACTGTTTCGCAACCCTCTGGCCGACCCGGGGCTGATCGGGGTATCCGCCGGCGCTTCACTGGCGGCCATTGCGGTGATCGTGCTGGGGAATACCTGGCTGGGTGGCTGGTTGGCCATGACCGGCGAGTGGGCTTTGCCCATTGCCGCCTTTCTTGGCGGCAGTGGCACGGTTCTGCTGGCCTGGCGCGTTGCCAACAAGTCGGGACAAACAGCGGTAGCAACCCTGTTACTCGCCGGTATTGCGATTAACGCCATAGCTGGCGCGGCCACAGGGTTGCTGACCTTCTATGCTAACGACGAAGAGCTGCGTTCCTTGACCTTCTGGACCATGGGCAGTCTCGGCCACGCCGGCTGGGATGATCTGCTGGTGGGCTCTCCGTTCATGCTGTTGGCATTATTGGCCGCCCCCTGGCTGGCCCGTCCGCTGGATGCATTCCTGCTGGGAGAATCCGTCGTCGGGCACCTGGGCTATCGCACCGATACCGTCAAGAAAGCCGCGATCCTGGTGGTTGGCCTGGGCGTGGGAGCTGCTGTTGCGGTCAGTGGACTGATCGGGTTTGTCGGCCTGGTGGTGCCACACCTCGTACGCCAGCTACTTGGTGCCAGTCACCGGGTGGTGTTACCCCTCAGTGCCCTTGTGGGCGGCACCCTTCTGGTGGCCGCGGATTCCCTGGCAAGGATGGTGGTAGCACCGGCGGAACTGCCCATAGGCCTGATGATGGCTCTGATCGGCGGTCCCTTCTTTCTTGCGCTGCTTTTGAGAACAAAGGTGATCTGATGGTTCTTTGCATTAACAACGTCAGTGTCTCTCTCGAGCGTTCCCGGATTGTCCATGGCATTGATTGCCACCTCGAGGCAGGAGAAGTGTTGATGCTCCTGGGCCCGAACGGTGCTGGCAAGTCGACTCTGCTCAGGGCGATCAGTGGTGATCTTCCCTATGGCGGCAGCGTGACGCTTTCCGGCCAAGAACTCGGGAAATGGCGCCCGGAGCGGCTGGCCCGTCAGCGAGCGGTCATGCCCCAGCGGGTGGAGGTTAATTTTCCGTTGACGGTCGAGGAAGTGGTACAGCTGGGTCGCCCCGGGACCGCTCGGGGTGGCAGTGACCCGACGGTAGATCGACTGATGGAAGAGTTGGATATTGCCCACCTGAGATATCGGCTGGTTCCCGGACTGTCCGGTGGTGAGCAGCAGCGGTTGCAACTGGCACGGGTGCTGGCCCAGATTATCGACAGCCCAGGAGACAGGCTATTGCTGCTGGACGAATGCACTGCCGCTCTGGATCCGGCCCATCAGCAATTGGTGCTGGATCTGGTTCGACGTCTGGCCAAGGCAGAAGGTATGGCGGTCCTGGCGGTTGTCCACGATCTTAACCTGGCGGCCCAATTTGCAGATCGCCTGCTGTTGATGAGGGAGGGCCGACTTGTTCATGAAGGCTCGGCGCGTGAAGTGCTTACGCCTGAACTGTTGGAAACCGTCTACGGCTTCACGGCGAGAGTAGTTGAACTGGAGGAAGGCTACCCAATGGTTGTGCCAGCCCGAACAGGGCCATCCAGCGCTTACACCGCGCCCTGGAATCCCAGCTGCCGCCAAGCCTCGTAAACCACCAGGGCTGCGGTGTTGGAGAGATTCAGGCTCCGGCTTTCCGGTTGCATTGGAACCCGCAGGCGGTGCTCGGGCACCAAACCCTCGCGGACATCACCTGGAAGGCCGCGGGTTTCTGGACCAAACATCAGGTAGTCGCCGTCCTGGTAGGTCACTTGGTGGTAGTGGGTGCTGCCCTTGGTGGTCAGCCCGAACAGGCGCCCGGGCTGCTCGCTGGCCAGGAAGTCCTGGTAGTTCCTGTGGATCTTGACCGTGGCGTACTCGCTGTAATCCAGCCCGGCCCGCCGCATTTGCTTGTCTTCCAGGTTAAAACCCAGAGGTTCGATCAGATGCAGCTGGCAGCCGGTGTTGGCGCAGAGCCGGATGATATTGCCGGTGTTCGGCGGTATCTCCGGCTCGTACAGCACAACGTGGAGCATGAAGCTTAGCGCTCGACGGCCAGGGCAACGCCCATGCCGCCTCCGATGCACAGTGTGGCCAGGCCCTTGTGAACATCGCGGCGAACCATTTCATGCAGCAGGGAGACCAGAATGCGGCAGCCGGATGCGCCGATGGGGTGGCCCAGGGCAATGGCACCGCCGTTCACGTTAACCTTGCCGGTGTCCCAGCCCATGTCGCGATTCACAGAAATGGCCTGGGCTGCGAAGGCTTCGTTGGCTTCCACCAGATCCAGATCCTCCGTGCTCCAGCCTGCAAGCTTCAGACACCGCTGGCTGGCCGGGATCGGGCCGGTACCCATAATCGTCGGGTCCACGCCTGCGTTAGCGTAAGCCTTGATGGTGGCAATCGGAGTCAGCCCCAGTTCTTCCGCTTTCTCGGCACTGCAGACCATCACGGCTGCGGCGCCATCGTTGAGGGATGAGGCGTTGCCGGCGGTAACGGTGCCGTCTTTCTTGAAGGCCGCACGGAGTTTGCCAAGCCCCTCGGCAGTGACGCCGTCGCGAGGACCTTCATCGCGGTCAACGACTATCGGGTCGCCCTTACGCTGGGGAATGGAGACCGGAACAATCTGGCCATCGAAATAGCCGGCTTCGCGAGCGGCGGCGGCCTTCTGCTGGGACGCCGCTGCAAACTCGTCCTGCTCGTCCCGGCTGATGCCGTATTTCTCGACGATGTTCTCGGCCGTGATGCCCATGTGGTAATCGTTGAAGGCGTCCCAAAGGCCGTCCTTGATCATGGTGTCCACCATGGACCAGTTGCCCATCCGCTGGCCATTCCGGCTGTTGGGCAGCACATGGGGCGCCTGGCTCATGCTCTCCTGGCCACCGGCGATCATCATCTCGGCGTCGCCACACCGGATGGCCTGCACCGCCATGTGAACCGCTTTCAGGCCGGAGCCGCAGACCTTGTTGATGGTCATGGCGGGCACCGAGGCAGGAATGCCCGCGTTGATGGCAGACTGGCGAGCCGGGTTCTGGCCGCAACCGGCGGTAAGCACCTGGCCCAGCACCACCTCGTTGATCTGGTCGCCGGCTACACCGGTTTCTTCAAGGATCGCCTTGATCACAGCGGTTCCCAACTGGTCTGCGCTCAGGCTGGAGAGACCTCCGCCAAAGGTTCCGATAGCAGTACGGCGGGCGGCAACAATAACGACATCACGCATGGGAATTCTCCGGATCATTGGCGCGCGCGGGCCGTGAGCCGACGCGTGCAGGATTGAAAACTGCCGGCATTGTATCCGGAAAGCGGCGCCCGGCCAAAGAACAGGCCTTGAGCGGGCAGAGGGAGCTACATGTTCAGGCTTCGACCGCCATCAACAGAGATGATTTGACCGGTGATAAAGGGCGCATCGCAGATCAGGAACGCAATGGTTTTGGAAATATCGTCGGGGTTGCCGGTGCGGGCCAGTGGCGTCTTCTGGAGAATTGCCTGTTGGGCGGATTGGTCCATCTCGGCTTCGCCCTCTGGCCACAGGATTGCGCCTGGCGATACGCCGTTCACGCGCACGTCCGGCGCCAGGTCTTTCGCCCAGGAGCGTGTCAGCGCAGCCAGGCCGGCCTTGGTGGCGCAGTACAGCGGGTGATCATCGATGGGCCTTTCGCTGTAAATATCGATCAGATTTACGACGCTGCCGCGGTTTCGTCGAAGTTCGGCAAGACATTTCTGGAGCAGGAAAAATGGGGCCCTCAGGTTGGTGTTCAGGATCGTGTCCCAGTCGTCTTCGGTGGCGTCTGCGGTCGGGGTGGGGTAGAAGACCGACGCATTGTTCACCAGTGCGTCCAGTCGGCCCCACTGCGCGACGGCGTCACTGGCCAGCTGATCGACTCCAGCCAACTGGCTCAAATCTGCCCGGAGGGCGCAGGCGGAGTCTGGCCGTTCGCGGTTCATCTGCGCAATCAGTGAGTTCGCCTGCTCTTCCCGGCTCCGGTAGTGAATCACCAGGTTCCAGCCTCTTTCGTGAAGTGTCCGGGCTGTCTGTGCGCCAAGGCGGTGGGCTGCGCCGGTGATCAGGGCAACAGGCGTTGTGGACGGCATGGTGCCTCCTCAGTGGTTGGTCGGGGCGACGGCGTCGCCGATGCGTTTCAGGCGCTCGGTGCGGATCGCGTTGCCCAGTTCCTTGCCTTTATACCCTTGCGCCAGGAGGGTTCTCGGCTCAACGCCGGTCGCCGCTTCCGAAGCGGTTCGCAGCAGGTCCAGTGTGAGGGAATCGCCCGGCAAGGCGCACTCGAGCACCTTCGTGAGTTGCGAAAAACGTTCCGGGCGGCGCCAGACGTCCGCCTGGTCGAGCAGGTCCAGAAGCGTTTCGGCTTCCGGGCGTTGCGCATCAATGTCCCGGATCTGGGGTGTGAAGGCAGTAACCAGTCGCGCCAGATTCTGACAGTCATTGGGTGCCTTTAGGGCTTTGGCCCGGTCCTTTGCAACAGGGGCATCCAGTGGGGAGAGCAGGGCCGCAAAACGCTCCTCCGTCTCGGCGTGCAAGCGGCGGTGGACGCAGCCAAGTGCCGCCATCGCGAGTTGAAAAACTTTTTCCGAAGCTAATTCTGGAATAAGAACCTCAAGGGCGCCGCAGTCACGAAGAACTTCGAAAAAGGCCTCGGGCGCCTGTTCATGCAGCGCCCGCTGGAATTCTTGCCAGACCCGTTCGGGCACCAGGTGGTCTACTTCTCCGCTATCCACCATGCGCTTCATCAGGGCCATGGTCTGGTCGCACACGGAAAATCCCAGCGGGTGAAAGCGGGCTGCGAACCGGGCGGTGCGCAGAATTCTCAGGGGGTCCTCGGCGAAGGCCTCCGAGACATGCCGAAGCTTGCGATCTTCAATATCTCGGCGGCCTTCAAAGGGGTCGACCAGATCGCCGTTTTCAGCTTTTGCCATCGCATTGATGGTCAGGTCCCGGCGCTTCAAATCCTGCTCAAGGGTGACGTCGGGCGCGCTGTAAACAGTGAAGCCGTGGTAGCCGCGACCCTGTTTCCGTTCGGTGCGAGCCAGGGCATATTCTTCCCGGGTTCGGGGATGCAGAAATACCGGGAAGTCCGCACCCACCTGCTTGAAGCCGTTGGCTAGCATTTCCCTTGGAGTTGCGCCGACCACCACCCAATCCCGGTCCTTGACCTCAAGGCCGAGTAATTCGTCACGAACGGCACCGCCAACCAGATAGGCCTGCATGAAATCGCTGATTCCTTTCGGGAGTGTGTCGGTGGATTATCCGGTTCCCGGGCAGGGCAGGCAAACCTGTGACGCATGAGGGCCATAAAAAAGCCCGCCCGGATTGCCCGGGCGGGCTTTGATTGGAGCTTGCGGTCAGATGAAATCTTCATCGGACCCCACTTTCAGCTTTCCATCAGAACGCGGTGCCAAGCTCCAGGGCGGCACCGGCATCTGCATCGCTGTACAGGGCGCCGATATCGAGGCGGACGCCGACAATGTTCAGTCCGAGACCTGCCGTGAACTGGGTTTTCTCTTCAATGCCGTCGTTGTCATCGTTGCTGGCCAGGTTGTGGCGAACACCCACCCGCAACTGGGCGTAACGGAAGGCGTCGAATTCGGCGCCAAGGGCTGCCCACTGGGTGTCGTCCTCAAAGCCAAAGGCTTCCTTTTTGGTCAGGTCCACTTCCGCGGTGATAACGTGGTATTCGCTCTTGTGCGCGATGCCCGCTGTAACCATCGGGTCCAGCTTTAATGTGCGAACTTCCTCTCCGAGCAAAGGCCGGCTCGCAGCGGAGTCGAGCTCCATGGGGATCAGGTTTTTAACGACAATTCCGGTGTTCCACTGGTTGGAATCACCAAAGCTGTAGGCTGCGCCCACGTCGAGGTTGAAGCCGCTCTTTTCAGTCTGATACTGGTCATCGTCGAATTCGTCATCTTCGAAACCGGAAACCGCTTCCGTGTACTGGAAGGTGCGCAGCTCCACGTATTTCGGCGACAGGCCAAGCTGGAAGCTGTTGCCATCCTGTAGCTCAAAAGCCCGTGCGAAGCTGATGCCCACTTCCCCGACGGCGGATGCCAGTATTTTTCCTTGTGATGTCAGGTTCAGGGTGCCATTCGTACTGATCTGGTCGACGGCATTCTGAACGTCCTGGGCCGTTGCTGCAGTGGCAATCGCATTCAGTGCGGTAATATCCTGATCGGACACGTCACCACGAACGGTTGCTGTCAGGTTTGCATTGGTAAACACGCCGACAGCCAGAGATTGTCCCGGCACAGCCAGGCCCAGCCCCAGACCGGCGTTCACTCGCATGGTGTCCCTGTCGAATTCGGTCAAACGGTCGCTGAGATCGGCGGCGCCGTCCTGAATACTTTGTGGGTCGTCGGTATTGGGATCAAAACCGGAAACCAGCGATTCAAGATCAGTGATTACATCCTGGATATCATCCACCTGGTCAACTGTTTCTTCCTCATCCGCTGCGCGAGCATTCACCGAGGGCAGCATCAACCCAAAATCATCGTTCCAGCTGTGGTGATCGGAGGCCATCATCGCCGGGTTATCCATCGGCGCTGATGATGGTGTTGCTACAGCGACGCCAGTGCCACCCATGGCAAAAGAGCGGGCAGACATAAACGACTGCGGGCTGGCCAGTGCAGAACTGGTGGCAATGGAAAGACCAATAGCCAGAGAAAGTTTGGTCAGGCGATATCCGGTCATGAAGAATCCTGTCAGGTAAAAAGGCAAAATAGATGTTACGTACCTGAAAGGGTAAGGCAGAACCTTATCCAGCTCATGACGCATGGGGTAACGGTTTGTTTTTGATGTGTAAACAGAGGCAGTTTTTTGCCGCATAGGGATTGCAAAATAATGCGGTTGGGAGTTGTTGATCGGAATATCAGGCAGTTAGAAAAACTGGCGTAGTTTTTTCATGGAAAACCGGAAATGACGTTTTCTGGAGACACGCAATGAACCTTCGCTGGATACTTATGCCTCTGCTGGCAACAACGGTGGCTGCTTGTGCGCCGGTTGGCAGTTATCAGGGGGATAACGGCAACCAGTCCCGCCAGGATACGATGCTGGAGCCAATTACTGTGCGGGTGAGCGGTCTGGGTACCTATGAGGATGTTGCGGCCGACCGTTCAAATACCCGCAAACGTCTGATGGCCCGGCGGGCCTCCCAGCTGGACGCCTACCGGAATCTCGTTGAACGGGTCTACGGTACCGTCGTGTACGGCAGTTCCACCGTTAATGATTTTGTGCTGCGCAATGACACCTTCAGAACCTACGTGGACAGCTACATTCGCGGCGCCAAATTGGTCGCGGTCAACGAGCACAGCGACGGTGTCTTCGAAACGGTAATGGAACTGAAGCTCGAGCCACGTTTCCGGGCCTGTGTGGCCAAGGTTGCTGATGATCAGGTGCGGGATCTCTGCCCGATTCCCATGCCGCAGGAAAATGACAGCGTGGGCGATGTGCAGAGCAAAGGCGTGGATTCCCTGTATTACCTTGATTGATCGAGAGTATAGAGAGTGTAGGGAGTATCGAGAATTATGAAACGCTTGCTGTCACTGGCTGTGCTCGGAGCTCTGGCGCTCTTCGTGGTTTCTGCCGCCCATGCGGTGGTTCTGGAAGGCGTGGGCCACGCCAATATCCATAATGGCAACCTGGAAGCCGCCCGGGCCGAGGCCCGCAAGGCCGCAATCCGGGACCTTTCCCTGCAGTATGAAGCCAGGGTTAGCACGCACGACACCATGAAAAACGGCGTGATCACTGAGTCACGGATGGATCTGGCGTCAAGCGCCAGAGCCCGGAATGTGCGGGTAATTGATGAGTACCAGAGTGGCAATCTGTTGCGGGTGATTGTCCGGGGCGATATCAGCGAGAGTCGCAGCCAGTGTGGATCTGGAGATTCCGGACGCCTGAAAAAGCGCGTCGCAGTGACCGGGTTTCCTGTCTTGTATCCGGACCAGGCCAGAGTCGGGCGGATTGATGACGCCGGCGAAATCTTGCCGCAACAACTCCAGCAGCGGTTGGTGGCTCAGGGCGGATTGCAGGTCTTTGGTGCGACAACCTCACGGATGTTCACGGATCTGCTGAACGCGCCTACGGTACAACAGGGCGACAATCGATTGACCAATGTACTGGAACTGGCCCGTGAAATGGGCGTTCAGTTCGTAGTGACAGGCGTTATCCGGGATCTTGGCGTTGCGGATCCGTCAGCGTGGGGCACCTCCGTGCTGGATAAAATGCAGCGGGGCATCGGGGCAGTAGATCAACGGCGCCGGTTTGCGGCTGATCTCGTTATCTTCGACGGTTTCAGTGGTGCGCCGGTCTATCGTCAGAGATTTGAAGCCGCAGCCGACTGGGATGCCGGGCCTGGCAGTTCAGCAGGGTTCGGTTCTGCCGGCTTCCAGAAAACCGCCTACGGCCAGGCTGTCGAGGATGTTATCGCAGACATGGCGATGGCAGTAACGGATGCATTGGCGTGTCAGCCCTTCATGACCAGAATTGCGCGGGTAGACGACTTTTCTGTAACGCTGGAATCCGGGGCTACAGCAGGCCTCAGACCGGGTGATGAGTTGAAGATCTATCGCAGCAAGCGCTACCTGGAATCACCAGATGACTCACCAGAGTTGCAAGACAGCGACTTGTCAGTGACTCTCGAAAAAGTTCAGCCGCATTTCAGTCGGGGTACCATGCCGCAACTGGGCGGCATCGTGAATATCCAGAGAGATGATATAGCGATTATCTGGTAGGGCCGACGGGCATCAGTTGCTGGCGTTGGCCACCTCGGCGGCCGCAATGTCGCGGATCTTGCCAACCATCGCCCTGAGCCCGTTGCCGCGGGTCGGGGAAATGTGCCGGAACAGGTCCAGCTGCTCGAACAACTCATCAATGTCCGTGGCCAGCAGGTCCCTCGGGGTTTTGCCGTTAAGGGCGACCAGGATGATGGCAGCCAGTCCACGAACAATCATGGCGTCGGAGTCAATCAACAGGTACAGCCGGCCACTGTCTTCATCGTAGTGATGAATCAGCCAGACCTGGCTCTGGCAGCCATGAACATAGTTTTCTTCAACCCGGGATTCTTCGGGAAACGCAGGAAGCTGCTTGCCCAGATCAATGATAAAAGCGTAGCGCTCTTCCCAGTCGTCCAGCAGCTCGAAGCCATCGAGAACGTCATCCAGGGTGGTGTCTTTACCCAGGGGGTTGTTCAGAAAGTCCTGTTCACTGGCAGTCATTTACAGCATTCCCAGTTCGAGTTTGGCTTCGTCGGTGAGCATTTCGTTGCTCCAGGGCGGATCGAAGGTCAGTTCAACGGTCACCTTGTCCACATTGGGCACATGCTCGAGCTTGGTTTTCACATCTTCGGTTATCACCGGGCCCATGCCGCAGCCGGCGGCAGTCAGGGTCATCAGCACGTACACATGGTTGCCGTCTTCGGTGCCATTTTCAATCCTGCACTCGTAAATCAGGCCCAGATCCACCACGTTCACCGGAATTTCCGGATCGTAGCAGTTCTGCATGGCTTCCCAGACCTGGTTTTCGTTGACGGTGCCGTCTTCCGGGGTTTCGAAGCTGCTTTCCAGGGGTTTCTTGCCGAGCGCGTCGGCATTGTGGCCTTCAATCCGGGCAAGGTTACCGTTAACAGCGACCGTAAAGGTGCCACCCAGTGACTGCGTGATGGTCACAAAGGTGTCCGACGGAATCATGATTTCGGTTCCGGAAGGAACAAGGCGGGCTTCCACCTCGCGTTTGGTCAGGACCACTTCCCGTTCTTGCATGCCTGTTCGGGCCTCGCTCTTTTCAATCTTTATATCGGATTACGCGACGGTAAAACTCTCGCCGCAACCGCACTCTGCGGTGGCGTTCGGATTGCGGAACTGGAACATGGAGTTCACGCCCTCCGTCACAAAATCGATCTCGATGCCGTTCACCAGCGGCAGATGCTCTTCTTTCACGAAAACATCGACGCCATCAATGTGAAACACCTTGTCGTCGGCGGCGGTGTCTTCCACCCATTGGGTTTCGTATTTGAAGCCGGAGCAGCCACTTTTCTTGATGGCCAGCCGAATGCCCTTGGCGTCCGGCTTTTTCTCCAGCTGTTTGCGCACGTGCTTGACCGCGCTGGGCGTCATGGTGACGGCGACGGTCGGGGTGAAGACTTCGGCTGTCATAATTCCACCTCCATCAGGCAAACAGACGCTGGACTTTCTGCAGGGCGGTAAACAATGTATCCACCTCGTCCAGAGTATTGTAGAACGCGAATGAAGCCCTGGCTGTACCGGGAACTCCATAGAAATCCATCAGCGGCATGGCGCAATGGTGGCCCGTGCGGATTGCGATTCCCTGCTGATCCAGCAGCGTGCCTATATCACTGGGGTGCAGGCCCGCAATTTTAAAGGATATAACCGGCACTTTGTTTTTTGCCGTACCGATAATCTCCATGCCGGGTACGGTTTCCACCAGCTGGTTGGCCCGCTCAAGGAGGGCGGTCTCGGCCGCTTCCATGGCGGAACGATCCAGGCCGTTCAGGTAGTCGATGGCGGCTCCCAGTCCGACTGCCTCGGCAATGGCCGGGGTGCCTGCCTCGAATTTGTAGGGCAGGGTATTCCAGGTGGTTCGCTCAAAGGACACTCGTTCGATCATCTCGCCACCGCCCTGGTAGGGAGGCATTTCCTCCAGCAACTGGGCCTTACCGTAAAGCACACCAATACCTGTGGGGCCAAACAGCTTGTGCGATGAGAACACGTAAAAGTCGCAGCCCAGCGCCTGAACGTCCGGCTGGTAATGAGGTACCGCCTGGGCCCCGTCCACCAGGGTGATGATGCCGTGGGCCTTGGCCTGTTCAATCAGGGCCGCCACCGGGTTCACCGTGCCAAGAACGTTGGAAACGTGGGTGATTGCCAGCACCCGGGTCTTCTCATTGAGCAGGCTGGTGAAGGACTCGAGGTCCAGCTCGCCTTCCGGTGTCACCTGAACAGGCACCACTTTCGCACCCGTGCGCTCGGCAATCATCTGCCAGGGCACGATGTTGGCGTGGTGTTCCATGTGGCTCACCAGGATCTCGTCGCCAGCCTTCAGGCGCGGGGCGAGGCCGTTGGCAACCAGGTTGATGGCCTCGGTCGTGCCGCGGGTCCAGATAATTTCCCGGGTGCTTTCGGCGTTCAGGAAGTTTCGAACTGTCTCGCGGGCACCCTCGAAGGCGGAGGTCGCACGGTCTCCCAGCGTATGGGCGCCCCGATGGACGTTGGAGTGCATCTCACGGTAATACCGATCCATGGCATCCAGCACAGCCTCCGGCTTCTGGGCCGACGCACCGTTGTCCAGATACACCAGGGGCTTTCCGTTTACCTGCTGGGACAGGATCGGGAAATCCCGGCGAATCGCGTCCACGTCGAAGGTGGTGCGCTTGGCGGTGCTTGCCACGGACAGATCGGTCATAACCGGTTACGCCTCCTGAAATGTCTGTTCGAAGAAGTGGTTCAGACGGCCCTGGACCGTCTCCCGCACTGCTTCAACCGGAATCTGCTCGACCAGCTCGTTGATAAAGGCCATGGTGAGCAGAACGTTCGCCTGACGCCGGCCGATACCCCGTGAAACCAGGTAAAACAGCGAGATTTCGTCAAGCTGGCCGATGGTCGCGCCATGGGCACATTTCACGTCATCGGCATAAATTTCCAGTTCCGGCTTGGTGTCAATCTCTGCCCCGTTCGACAGCAGCAGGTTCTTGTTGTTCATATCCGCATTGGACTTCTGGGCGTCCTGATGGATATGAATCCGGCCATTGAACACGGCGTGGGACTGGTCCGCTGCGATATTGCGATAGGTTTCTTCGCTGTTGCAGTGGGCAGCCACGTGCTCGATGGTGGTGTGGTTGTCATAGTGCTGTTTGCCCTGGGTAACAACTACCCCGTTGAGCTTGCACTCAGCGCCTTCACCTTCAAGCCGTACCTGCAGATCATGCCGGCGCAGGGGGCCACCAAACCCAACGGTATGGCTTTCAAAACGGGAGCTGCGCTGTTGCAGGACGCCGGTTGAGCCAATGTGCTGGACGTTCTCACCTTCCATGTTCAGGCGAATGCTGGTGATGTTGGCGCCGTCGGCCACATTGAATTCAGTGACGGTATTGACCATGACCTGGGCCGAGCCGCTGGAGATGTACTCCTCCACGAGCGTAATCTGGCTATGACGGCCGGCATCCACGAAAATGCGCGGGAAAGCCGAACCGCTGGCCTCGGCCGTTACCTCATGAACAATGAACAGTGGCTGGTCGAGCACTGCGTCTGGCTTCAGGCGAATCAGCAGGCCGTCTTCAAAACGGGCGGAATTCAGCCGTGCCATCTGAACCGCCTTGTTGTCCAGGGTGCTGTCCAGGCGGTCCGCCAGATCGCTGGCTTCCTCATCGCTCAGATCGCCGAAGCTCTTGATGCTGATGCCGTCCAGATCCGGATATTCGCAGGCCTCTGGCATCATTACACCGTTAAGGAACGCAACCTTGTAGCCGGGCACTGCCAGGCCGCTGCCGGTCTTGCCATCCGCCGGCAGGGAGATGGCCATGTCGTCGGTCAGCTTCAGGTACTTGCTGGAGTATTTCCAGTTTTCGGTTTTCCGGGTCGGCAAGGGCATGTCGACCAGAGCGGTTCCACGCTGCTTGCGCAGGGCGAGCAGGGGCTCCGGCAGGGACTGCCCGGCCGGGTGCAGGAACGCGGTGGAAAGAGTGGGTGCTGGTTTCATTCCGCGACCTCCTTAGTTGGCTGAACTGTCGGCAGTTTCTTCATCCTTGATGCCCAGCCAGCCGTAGCCGCGTTCTTCCAGCTCCAGCGCCAGCTCGCGGCCACCGGATTTGATGATCTTGCCGCCCGCCAGAACGTGCACGTAGTCCGGCACAATGTGGTTCAGCAGACGCTGGTAGTGAGTCACCATCAGGATGGCGCGGTCTTCCGCGCGCAGAGCATTCACGCCGTCAGAAACAACCTTCAGGGCGTCGATATCGAGCCCGGAGTCGGTCTCGTCGAGAATCGCCAGCTTCGGCTGCAGCAGCAGGGCCTGCATGATCTCATTACGCTTCTTCTCACCACCGGAGAAGCCTTCGTTGACGCCCCGCTTCAGGAACGCCGGATCCAGATCCACCTGCTTGGAAATTTCTTTGGCGAGCTTCATGAACTCGGCCGCGTTCATCTCGTCCTGGCCCTTGTGCTGGCGCATGGCATTCACGGCGGTGCGCAGGAACTGCAGGTTGCTCACCCCGGGGATCTCCACCGGGTACTGGAACGCCAGGAAAATGCCTTCGCGGGCACGCTCTTCGGTTTCAAGTTCCAGCAGGTTGTCGCCGTTCAGGGTGATTTCACCCTCGGTAACTTCAAATGCTTCGTTGCCTGCCAGCACCTGCGACAGGGTGCTCTTACCAGAGCCGTTGGGGCCCATGATGGCGTGAACTTCCCCGGCCTTGATTTCCAGGTTGATGCCCTTGAGGATTTCTTTGCCCTCAACGGATGCGTGCAGGTTCTTGATGCTCAGCATTTGTAGGCTTCTCTCTATTCTAAAATTCAGTCTGTAAATTTAGACCCTTTCGGTGCCCGTAAAACGTTCGGGGCAGTGAGCGGGGAAGCTTTCCGGGATCGTCAAAATCATGGATGATTTTGTCGAGCGTACAGGGACGTATTTACAGCGTATCCCGGAAAGCTTCCCCGCTTGCTGACCTTCTCCAGGTCAGCGGGGCATAGACGTTTAACCGACGGACCCTTCGAGGCTTACTTCGAGCAGTTTGCCGGCTTCGACAGCGAACTCCATGGGCAGCTCCTTGAACACTTCCTTACAGAAGCCGTTCACGATCATGGAGACCGCCTGTTCCGGGTCGATACCGCGTTGGCGGCAAAGGAACATCTGCTCGTCGCTGACCTTCGAAGTGGTTGCCTCGTGCTCTACGATGGCCGACTTGTTCTTGCTTTCAATGTAAGGGAACGTGTGGGCGCCGCAGCGGTCGCCGATCAGGAGCGAATCGCACTGGGTAAAGTTACGTGCACCTTCCGCCCCGGGGCCGAATTTCACCAGGCCGCGGTAAGCGTTGGAGCTCTTGCCGGCGGAAATACCCTTGGAGATGATCGTGCTGGAGGTGTTCTTGCCCAGGTGAATCATCTTGGTGCCGGTGTCGGCCTGCTGGTAGTTGTTGGTCAGTGCTACGGAATAGAACTCACCAACGCTGTTTTCGCCACGCAGGACACAGCTCGGATACTTCCAGGTTACCGCGGAGCCGGTTTCGACCTGGGTCCAGGAAATCTTGGAATTCTTGCCGATGGCGGCGCCACGCTTGGTGACGAAGTTGAAGATGCCGCCTTTACCTTCTTCATCACCCGGGTACCAGTTCTGCACCGTGGAGTATTTGATCTGGGCGTCGTCCAGAGCCACCAGTTCAACAACCGCAGCGTGCAGCTGGTTCTCGTCCCGCATGGGCGCGGTGCAACCTTCAAGGTAACTCACGTAGCTGCTGTCTTCGGCAATAATGAGAGTACGCTCGAACTGTCCGGTGTTGGCCGCGTTGATGCGGAAATAGGTGGACAATTCCATGGGGCAGCGAACGCCCTTGGGTACATAGACAAAGGTACCGTCGGAGAAGACCGCGGAGTTCAGCCCGGCGAAAAAGTTGTCACCGGCCGGCACTACCGAGCCCAGGTATTTTTTGACCAGCTCCGGGTAATCCTGGATCGCCTCGGAGATGGAACAGAAGATAACGCCGGCCTTGGCCAGAGGCTCTTTGAACGTTGTTGCTACGGAAACCGAATCGAATACGGCATCAACAGCCACGCCCGCCAGCTTTTCACGCTCGTGCAGGGGGATGCCCAGCTTTTCGTAGGTTTTCAGCAGTTCCGGATCCACTTCGTCCAGGCTCTGGGGCATGTCTTCCGGACGCTTGGGCGCGGAGTAATATGAAATCGAGTTGTAGTCGATTTTCGGATAGCCCACATGGGCCCAGTCCGGCTCGTCCATCTCGAGCCAGCGACGGTAGGCTTTCAGCCGCCACTCCAGCATCCATTCCGGTTCTTTCTTGAGGCCGGAAAGGCGGGCGATAACGTCTTCATTAAGGCCGGGTTCGAATGTGTCGGATTCAATGTCTGTTACAAATCCGTATTCGTATTCCCGTTTGATCAGCTCGTTCACCTCGGTGTCGGTGGTCGCCATGATCGTCGCTCCGTATTCTCTCATCGCGGGCTTGCGCCCTTGGTGTCGCCGGCAGCCTCATGAATGGGCTGTCGATCGAATGTCATCAGTTTGGGTGTTGCAGTGATCTCTCATCCTGTGAGTACGCCCTGCAATCGCTTTTTGGATGACGGATTTCCAAAGCTGATGCTGATAAATAAGCAGAAAAGCAGCTTGAATCCATCGCTTCTGGGCAGCGATTATACAATACCAGAGTAAAATAGTCAGGTATTAATTTGAACGTGGGGTGATTATACCTTAATCGGCCTTTGGGGCACTAAGGGGGTGGTAATGAGGCTGATAGTCTGGCTCTTGTAGGTCTGGGGCTTTTGAGGTGAGTGCATGGCAGGGTGAGCGGGAAGTCTCCCCAGACACGCCGTGAACCCATCCATGGGGGCTTGGTGTTGCCATCCCTGGCAACACACAGTCTGGGGAGACTTCCCCCTCACCCCGCCTCAGACTAATTGCTAGGCGCCGAGGGCAATATTCTGGTGAGGTAGCTGTGGTTCAGATTCTGAGGAAGATCAGCAGGTATCGGAATCCGCACGATATGCCCGCTGCCCGGCGCATAGTCCATGGCCTGGCCGTTTCGGTTTTCCATGACATTAGCCGAGAACCGGATGTTGCCGGCTGGGCTGATCAGTTCTAGTTGGTCGCCGGGCGCGAATTTGTTTTTCACGTCTATGGTCAGCCACTGGTCATCCGTGTCAGTAATGGTGCCAACCACCTGCTGGGTGCCAAGGAATGAGGAGCCCTGTTCGTAGGTCTGGTATTCCCGGGGCATATGGCGGCGCAGGAAGCCTTCGGTATAGCCCCTGTTGGAGAGGGCTTCCAGTTCGTCCATCAGGTTCATGTCGAACGGCTTGCCCTGCATCGCCTCGTCGATGGCTCGGCGGTAGACTTGGGTAGTGCGTGCCACGTAGTAGGTACTTTTGGTTCGGCCCTCAATTTTCAGGGAATGAACGCCCATCTTTGCCAGTTCAGCGACGTGTTGAACGGCTCTCAAATCCTTTGAGTTCATGATGTAGGTGCCGTGCTCGTCTTCATAGGCGGGTATGAATCCGCGCGGGCGGTTGGGCTCTTCCAGCAGGATTTCTTTCGGTGCCACCTCCTGTACATCGCCGCCGCCGCAGGTGGCGATCAGGTCGCCGGTCTGGTCGTGGCCGTGCTGGACCTGTTTGTAGTTCCAGCGGCAGGCGTTGGTGCAGGCGCCCTGGTTGGCGTCCCGGTGGTTCATGTAACCCGAGAGCAGGCAGCGGCCAGAATAAGCCATGCACAGGGCGCCGTGAACGAAGACTTCGAGCTCCATCTCCGGGACCCGTTCGCGGATCTCGCGAATTTCATTCAGGGCCAGTTCACGGGAGAGGATGACTCGGCTGATTCCCTGACGCCGCCAGAACTCTACCGTGGCCCAGTTCACCGCGTTGGCCTGTACTGAAAGATGGATGGGTTGGTCTGGCCATTTTTCCCGCACCAGCATTATCAGGCCGGGATCCGACATGATCAGCGCGTCGGGTTTTTGTTCCAGTACTGGCGCCAGATCCCTCAGATAGGACCGCACCTTGTCGTTGTGAGGTGCTATGTTGGAGACAAGGTAGAACTGTTTGCCCAGTTCGTGGGCCCGTTCAATGCCCGCGCCAAGCGCTGCAACGTCTTTGAAACTGTTGTTTCTTACTCTCAGCGAATAGCGCGGCTGGCCGGCGTAGACCGCATCGGCGCCATAGGCAAAGGCGGTTTCAAGGTGTTCGGGGGTGCCCGCGGGGGCGAGCAGTTCTGGGGTGTTCATAGTGGCTCCGGGCGATTCTGAAAACGGGGCATTCTGCCGTATGCCGTCGGCCGTTCCCTTGATCCTGCTCAAAGGTCTTATTGATTGTTTTCGGCTAACATGTGTACGCTCACGGTTCGGGCTTTTCGAGCCGAAGCGTTGCAAAGGAGGAATTCAGGATGGCATCAAAGCCTCTGACGCCAGAGGTGGCGCGGGCTTCGCTGAGTGTCAGGGTCAGTTCCCTGATCAGTGTTCAGCTTGCTCGTGGCAAAGTTGGTGTGGAAGTCGTGGCGTCGCAGCTGCATATGAGCCGCTACACGTTGCACAAGAAACTGAAGCGTGAAGGGCTGACATTCGCCCGTTTGCTGGAGGATGTTCGCCGCAGGCAGGCGCTGACCTACATGCAGGACAGGACCAAACCGCTGGTGGAGATTGCCGAGCAGCTCGGTTTTTCGGAGTTGAGCGCATTCAGCCGGGCTTTCAAGCGCTGGATGGGAACATCCCCGGCTGAATATCGCTCTGTCAGGCTTTCCTGATCCTGATCAGACCTTTTTGAACACCAGAGAGGCATTGGTGCCGCCAAAGCCAAAGCTGTTGCTCATCACCAGGTCCAGTTTCTGGTTATCCATGCGTTCCCGAACGATCGGGTAGCCTTCGGCCCCTTCATCAAGGTCCTGGATATTTGCCGATGGAGCAATAAAGCCTTCACGCAGCATGATCAGGCTGTAAATAGCCTCATGTACGCCCGCCGCGCCAAGAGCGTGGCCGCAAAGGGGTTTGGTGGAGCTCAGCGGCGGGATCTTGTCGCCAAATGTCTCTTTCAATGCTTTCAGCTCGGTGATGTCTCCGGCCGGGGTGCTGGTGCCGTGAGTATTCACGTAGCTGATTTCGCCATCCAGGTTCTTCATTGCCTGCTTCATGCAGCGCACTGCGCCCTCGCCACTCGGGGCAACCATATCTGCGCCATCGGAAGTTGCACCGAAGCCGACGAGCTCTGCCAGGATGTTTGCGCCCCGCGCTTCCGCGTGCTCCAGCGCTTCGAGGGCCAACACACCGCCACCACCAGAAATCACGAAGCCGTCCCGGTTCGCGTCATAGGTGCGTGACGCCAGTTCAGGCGTGTCGTTGTATTTCGTCGACAGGGCGCCCATGGCATCGAATAGCAGGCTCAGGGTCCAGTGGATATCTTCGCCACCGCCGGCAAACATGACATCCTGGCGCCCGAGAGCGATCAGATCGGCGGCATGGCCGATCGAATGCGCGCTGGTAGCGCAGGCAGAGGTGATGCCGTAGTTGATGCCGCGAATGCCAAACCCGGTTGCCAGTGACGCATTGATCGCACTGCCCATGGTGCGCGGCACGCGATAGGGCCCGACACGGCGGATACCGCGGTCGCGATGGGTATCGATGGAATCCAGCAGCTCAACCGTCGAGGCGCCGCCCTGGCCAAAGATGATACCAGTGGTGTCGGCCTTGATGTGCTCATCGGTCAGCCCGGCCTGCTCGATAGCCTCAAGCATCGCCAGATAGGTGTAACCGGAAGCGGGGCACATGAAACGCCACAGTTTCCGGTCAATCAATTCGGGCAGGTTCAGGTTGATCTGGCCGCAGATGTGGCTGCGCAGACCATTGTCCCGGGCTTCTTCGCTAAAGCCGATGCCAGAACGGGATTCCCTGAGTGACTGTGCGACTTCCTTCTGGTTGGTACCAAGGCTGGAAACAATGCCCATACCGGTGATTACAACACGACGCATCCTGTTAACTCCTAAAAATCATCGGTCGAGGTGAACATGCCGACCCGCAGGTCTTTGGCTGTGTAGATTTCCCGGCCGTCTACCTCCATCCGGCCATCGGCAATTGCCATGGTCAGTTTGCGCCTGATCACGCGTTTGAGATCCAGACGGTAGGTGACTTTCTTGGCCGTCGGCAAGACCTGGCCGGTGAACTTCACTTCACCGGCGCCCAATGCGCGGCCCTTGCCTTCACCGCCACCCCAGGCGAGGAAGAAGCCTACCAGCTGCCACATGGCATCGAGGCCGAGGCAGCCCGGCATCACGGGATCATCAACGAAGTGCACCTTGAAGAACCACAGGTCCGGATTGATGTCGAGCTCCGCTACCAGGCTGCCCTTGCCGTACAGGCCGTCGTCGTCCGCAATGTGCGTGACGCGGTCAAACATCAGCATCTCGTTGATGGGCAGGCGCATGGAGCCGGGGAAGAGCTCGCCATGGCCGCATTTGATCAGGTCTTCTTTATCAAAATGATCCGGGTTCATAGTGCCAGTGTCTCTGTTACAAAATGATTTCCTCATACTTTAGCTCGAATTTCGGGAGCTGCTATTGACCTTTAGTGGATGATTGCCGGTTTGAAGTTCCCCGAACTCGTCTGTTAACCCCGTTTGATGGTCATCAAGGTGCTTGTGCGACCGAATGGAAAATGCTCAGCCTTCTCGGCCATCCGGTCTGGGGCTGGCCAGGATGGCGGTGTAGCGGTACAGGAATATACCAAAGGCGACCAGCCAGAGCAGGGCGCTGCCACCAATGCCCGGGTGCCATGGGATGATCTCGAAGGCTGTGAGTACTCGTACCAGCGCGGCCAGATGAATTGCAACGAAGGCAAACACCATTCCCTTCGGCAACACCAGCGGTCTGCCGCTGTGGCCGAGGGCGACCCGGGCAATAACCCCCAGAATCAGGCACGCCACCGCCCCGGTGCCGGCGGCATGGCTCCAGGCGTTGGAGGGCCAGCCCGCGAACAGTGTGCCTGCCAGCAGGAACAGGGCTACCGGCACCCACAGGATGGACAGGTGCAGAATCCAGAGCAGGGGTTCCTGGCGTACGAGCCAGCCCTTCCATCCCGCCAGACGCACCAGCATAAGCCCACCGGACAGCAGCGCCAGCAAACCGGTAACGGTTTGCCAGCCAGTCACCAGGGATACCATCAGCAGAATCAGGCTGAATACAGTTGCCATGTCCAGCGCGGGAATGGTCTTTACAGCGTTGCTGTCGAGTCCCCTCTGGCGCAACCAGCCGGTGGAAAACGCCGGAGTGATGCGGCCACCGACAATACTGATCAGTGCCATGGCCATGACCAGTGCACCATAGCTGAAGGCCATGTCGAGGCGGGTGACAAAGCCGATCTGCATCAGCCAAAGCAGGCCGAGTATCACCATGATCATCAGTTGTCGTTTTTGCCGGGCGTGCCAGATACGCCAGCCGGCATCCACCACCACCAGGGGCAGGAATGCCAGGTTTACTCCCTGAACCAGCCAAAAGGGCAGGTCAGCACCGGTTGCCAGCAGTACACGGCCGGCCAGCCAGACGCCCCAGAGCAGCACCAATCTGAATCCATGGGTTCGTTCTGTCTGGGTCCACACGCACACTGCGGTTAATAGGAACCCCGCGATCGCTGCCGACAGAAAGCCAAACAACATCTCGTGCTGGTGCCAGAATAACCCGGGCATGGCCAGTGGAAGACTGATAACACCATTGACCTGCATCACCCAGAGGGGAATGACGGCAAGGGCCAGAACGGTCATGGACAGAAAGAAAATCCGAAAGGGGTAGGAAAATAATTGGCTGACGCTGACCGACGCCCGTTCAGGGGAAGTAGGAATGGCCCGCATAGATGTCTCTCATATACATGTATTCTGTGTATATGTTAAACCCTGACAACCGCCTTAACCATACCTGCTTGTAGGTAGATTGCGTACAATGCGGCAAAACGCCTGTTAACTAAGGAACTTTCATGACCGCGTACATGATTCTGAAACACCTGCACGTGACCACCGCGTACCTCACCATCACCCTCTTTGCCCTGCGTCTGCTCCTGGACGCCGTCGGAAGACCTGGGTGGCGACAGACACCGCTGCGGTTCATTCCCCACATCAACGACACCATTTTGCTGGTGGCGGCGATCTCTCTGGTTTTTGTGGCCGGGTACGCTTCGGCCATGCCGGGTTGGCTGATTGCCAAAATTGTCTTACTGGTCGGCTACATCATTGCTGGCGTGTTCGCCCTGAAAACCACCCTCGGAAAGCCCGTTCGAATTTCCGCGGCGGTACTGGCCCTGGTGCAGGTTACGGCCATTCTTCATCTGGCCCTGGCCAAGCCGTTCTGAGTCAGCGCTTTTCGCTGATCTGCTTCGTCAGCTCCGCCAGTTGTACCTGAACGGCCTGGAGCTGGCGGGCAATTTCGTCCCGCTCATCGTGGGCCTTCTGGGCCTGCTTGGCGTTCTGCTCCTCGCTCATGACCTCCAGGATTGCCCCGATCATCATATTCAGGAAAACAAACGCCGTCAGGAATATGAAGGTGATGTAGAAAACCCAGCTCAGCGGATACTGCTCCATGGTGGCGTACATCACATCCGTCCAGTCCTCGAAGGTAGCCACCCGGAAGAGTGTCAGCATGGCGATGGCCACGTCGCCCCAGAGTTCCTCGTCCACGCTGGCGAAGAACATCGAACCCATGGCCGCGTAAATGTAGAAAATGATGAACATCAGCAGGGCGATGTAGCCCATGCGCGGAATCGCTTTTAGCAGCGAGTTGATCAGGAACCGGAGCTCCGGAACCACCGACACCAGGCGCAACACCCGGAAAACCCGCAACAGACGTCCCAGCAGAACCGCTTCGGAGTTATCCAGAGGAATCAGGCTGCCGATGACCACCAGGGTATCGAACAGGTTCCATCCGTCGAACAGAAAACGTTTCTTGTTGGCGCACACACCGAATCGGAACAGGATTTCCAGCAGGAAAAACAGGGTGATGGCGTTGTCCATCACGATGAGCGACTTCTCCACCAGGGGCGGCAGATCATAGGTTTTGGCGCCAATGGTCAGTGCCGACAGGATGATGATGGTGATGACTGCGCCCTGGAAAACCTTGCTGGACTCAATGCGGCGGAGTTTCTCGAAACCGGAGGCGGGGTTCAGTTGGGACGGCATGGCAGGCGACGGCTCCAGAAGATTCGGGGAAGGCCGAATTCTAAAGGGCCGGGACATAATTGGATAGCCTCAACAAGGGTCGTTCGTTTTGCAAGGTACCTGGCTGGGTGTAATTAGCAGGATTTATTCAGCCTGATCAGAAATATTCATTCGTGCGATCCGCAAACCCTTTCCATAATCAAGTCGCAAACAATAAAACCAAAAAGCGAGTGACAATCCATGGAAGATAGACCGGAGTTACCCGGCTGGCGCTGGGGGCCGTTCACGTTCCGCGTGCCCTTTTACCACACGCGCCTGTGTTGGTCCGAGTTCCTGCAAGGGCTGTTTGTTTCAGCCGCTACAGGCCTGGCATTGATTCCCGTAATGACCGCCTTCTTCGGCCTCAGTTTTGAAGAAGCCGTCGCATTGTCGATGATCCATGCCTCCCTGATTGCCTCGGCGGTGATTGTTTTCGGCGAGCCCTACGCTGGCGGCTGGATTACCCCCGCGTTGCCCCTGATTCTGGCGTTTGTGATAGGGGGCTACGAGGATCCGGTCAGCCGGTTCCAGGCGATGACTGCGCTGAGCCTGGTGTTTGCCTCGCTTGTCCTGTTTCTCGGGATAACCGGCCTGGGTCGTCGCTTTGTGATCTGGCTACCCGACACGCTTAAGGCCGGCATCATTCTCGGGGCGTCGATTGCTGCGCTCAAGCGGGTGTTCGTGGACGATGCCGAGCGCTTTCTGCTTGAACAGCCCATCGCCACGGGTCTTGCCTGTGCCATCTGTTTGATATTCACGTTCTCCATTCCGATGCAGAAGCTCAAGGAGCGCAGCCGGTTCTTCTTTATGCTGGGAGCCCTGGGCCTGCTGCCGGGCTTTCTGGCTGCGGCCATCGTCGGGCCCTTGGTTGGCGAGGTGGATTTCGATATTCAATGGGGAATTCTGGTGCCACCACTGGGCGAGGCATTGGCGAAGGTTTCTCCACTGGCCATCGGCTGGCCGTCCCAGGAGATGATTCTCCAGAGTATTCCGCTGGCACTGATTGCCTACATCATTCTGTTTGGCGATCTGGTCACCGGGAATGAAGTGCTGCGGGATGGCTTGAAGGTGCGCAAGGACGAGCACGTGGATATCAACCTGAACCGCACTCATTTCTCCCTGTCGATCCGTAACGCCATCATGGGTATTGTGGCGCCCTTTTTCCCGACCCAGGGAGCGGTGTGGACCGGCGTACATGTAATTGTCGTGCAGCGCTGGAAGCAGGGGCCGAAGGCCATGAACAGTTTGCACAGTGGCCTGGCCTCCTACTACCTGATGGGCCTGCCGTTCATCTTCTTCCTGTTGCCGCTGCTGACCGGCCTCAAACCGCTGCTGGGTGTTGCGCTGTCGCTGACTCTTGTGCTGACCGGTTTTGCCTGTGCTTACATTGCCATGTCGATCCCGAGGGACAATGCCTCAAGGGGAACGGTGGTTCTGATCGGTGCTGCTCTGGCGTTCTTTGAGCCATGGATGGGGCTGTTGATCGGCGTGGTGGCAACCCTGGCTCTCGTGGGCTGGGATCGCAGCCCGGACCCGATTCCCCACGACGAGTGACGAGCTGATGGCAGATCCCTGGTGTCAGCCAGCCTGGCCCAGGATGATCTGCCACTCCTCCTCGCTCACGGGCATCACTGAGAGCCGGTTACCCTTGCGGACCAAAGGCAGGTCTTCGAGCCCGGCCATGGATTTAAGCTCATCCAGCGGGATCAGTTTCGGCAGCGTGCGAACGTACTTCATGTCCACGGCTTGCCAGCGAGGCTTCTCAGCGGTGCTCTTGGCATCAAAGTAGGGCGATTCAGGATCAAACTGGGTTGGATCTGGATAGGCGCTGCGAACGACCTTTACGATACCGGCTATCCCGATATGTTTGCAGCTGGAGTGGTAAAGAAAGACCTCGTCACCCTCTGCCATGCGCGCCAGAAAATTCCGGGCCTGGTAGTTGCGCACGCCATCCCAGGGAATCACACCGGTCGGGGCCGTGGCAAAATCCTCGATGCCGCATTCTGAAGGTTCTGATTTAACCAGCCACTTCGTCATCAATTACTCCACTTGTCTGCGGGTACCGCAAGCATCGGTAAATAAGGACAGTACTTGGTTCAGACGCTGAAAGGCAGCACGCCATAGTAGATGGCACTGAAGTGGCAGGCGCTGCCGCCGATCACGAACAGGTGCCAGATCGCATGCATGTAAGGTATGCGGTCAGCCAGGTAGAAGGCGACGCCGGCGGTGTAGACAACGCCGCCGGCAATCGTCAGGTTCAGGGCGGTCTCACTCAGGTTGGCCACCAGATCGGAAGAGGCGAAAGTGATCAGCCAGCCCATGGCCACATAGATGCCAACCCTTGCGAGCTTGAAGCGGTTTTTGAAAATAACCTTCAGCACTACGCCGGTGATCGCCAGTGACCAGATTACGGCGAACAGCGTCCAGCCGACCGTTCCGCGCATATTTACCAGGAGGAACGGCGTGTAGGTGCCGGCGATCAGCAGAAAAATGGCGCAATGATCCAGGGTCTTGAAGGCGCTTTTCAGTTCCGGCCGCCTGGCACTGTGATACAGGGCGGAGGCCAGGTATAGCAGGATCAGCGAAGCGCCAAAAATACTGAAGCTGACTATCTTCCAGATATCCCCGAACTGGCTGGCCCCAATGATCAAGGCCGCAGTGCCGATAATGCTCAGGATGGCTCCGAGCCCGTGGGTGGCACTGTTCAGCCATTCCTCAATGCGGTGATGGGTATTGGGTGCCGGGGATGGAGTTGCTGTCGCTGTCACTGTCACTGAATGGTCTTCCTGATATGTCATGCCAATAAAATACTTGAGCGTACACGTGTACGCAATGGCCCAGAGTGACCATCCTGTGAGGCTGTTCAGAAAAACTGAATAACCTGTCGGAAAACTTCCGATTTCTCTCGAGTCTGCCTCTGGTTAGCATCTGTATATCGATTTAAAGACACGGGAGGTTTTTCTCATGGCAAAAGTACTTGTGCTCTATTATTCCATGTATGGCCATATCGAGACGATGGCAAACACCATTGCCGACGGCGCTAAAGGCGTTGACGGTGTCGATGTAACCATCAAGCGCGTGCCCGAGACGATGGGCGACGAAGCGTTTGCCAGTGCTGGCGGGAAGTCGGATCAGGAAGCGCCGGTGGCTGATCCGAAAGAGTTGGCAGAATACGATGCGGTGATTTTCGGCACGCCCACTCGTTTCGGCAACATGGCGGGCCAGATGCGTACCTTTCTGGACCAGACGGGTGGCTTATGGGCTGAAGGCAAGCTCCACGGCAAAGTAGCCAGCGTGTTCACGTCTACCGGCACCGGGGGCGGACAGGAGCATACTATCAGCTCTTTCTGGACCACCCTGGCGCACCACGGCATGGTGATTGTGCCCCTCGGGTATGGCATTCCAGAGTTCTTCGATATCTCTGAAGTGAACGGTGGAACGCCCTATGGCGCTTCAACCATCGCCGGTGGCGATGGTTCCAGGCAACCGAGTGAAAAGGAACTCGCCATTGCCCGCTTCCAGGGTAAGCACGTTGCCGAACTGGCAGTAAAGCTGCACGGATAAGACTGAGGTTTTAGCAAAGCGTTGAGCGTTTTTCAGGGCGGCAGGCGAGAGCTTGCTGCCCTTTTTTATGCAGCGCTCCTGGAGCCTCGCCTTCACAGTCAGGTTCTTGCGGCTCCGGTTTTCAGACGGGAAAAAGTCGCCGGCACAACACCGAGCCATGACGCCAGCTGATTGTCCGGCACCCGTTTGACCAGTTCCGGATATTCCTCGAGCAATAACCGATATCGATCACGGGCCGGCATTGTGTGCTTTCGGAATTCCCTCATGCTGGTGAGCTCTGCGATTTCTTCTGTCAGTGCCAGGGCGAACTGGGGCCAGAGCCCCTCTCCATGAGACTGGATCGCCGACCGGAAAGCCGAGAAGTCGGCCACCCAGGTAGTCACCGGCGTGACCGTAGTCAGGCAAAGGGTATTGCGTACCGTGCGGGTTCGGCCAAAAACCGGCCAGACCATATCGCCTTCGGAAAAAAAATGGTGCACCGACACCTTGCCACTTGGCGCTTCCCGGAAAAGCCGGAGTATGCCGTACTGAATCAGGTAAACGTTTGCCCAGGGTTTATCGTGCTTTTCCAGTGCAGTTTCGGGGTCCACCCGTCTGAGGTGGAACAGGCATGCAAGGTCTGCCAGAAACCGGGCGTCCGGATCATTTTCATGGCCCGCCAGACGAATACCGAATACCCGGCTCAGGCCATGCAGGAGGGCTGCCGACTCTGGTGCGGCATCCTGCTCAACAATATCCGGGTTGTTTTCTCCCAGCATGCATGGAGCCGAGGAGACGTCTGGCCTGAAAATACTGTTCATGGCATTGACCCTGTTATGAGTGTCACCTCAATTATGGTATCAGAGAAGAATCTTTTGAAATGACTTAAATCATTAAGGCTTTTTCACTGAGTCGATATCGCGATTCGGTGAAAGTTCAGTGATAGACTCCGCCTCCTGTCGCTGGAAGTTTACCCTTGCCTCACGGAGTTCCGATGGCTGCAGCCCTTGCCCTTTTCTTCAAGCTTATACCGCTCTATGTGACCGTCGCACTGGGCTGGATCGCCGGTCGCTATCTTGAGGCCAGTGGTCGCCATATTGCCGGCATCATGCTCTACATCGTGACACCATCCGTGGTGTTTTCCGGTGTTATGGCAGCGCCGCTTTCTCCCGAAGTCATCTTGCTGCCCTTTCTGGTATTCGGGATTTCTTCTGTTCTGGGAATTGTGCAATTAAAGCTGGCAAAGAGGGTGCTCTCCGACGGCAGTGCCAACATCATTCCCCTGTGTGTGGGTTCCGGTAACACCGGGTACTTCGGGGTTCCGGTTGCGTTGTTGCTGTTCGGTGAAGAGGGGCTCGGGCTCTACATCGTGTGCATGCTGGGTACCACGCTGTTCGAGAACTCCGTGGGCTTCTATCTGGCGGCGAGAGGGCGCTACAGCATCAAGGATGCGCTCTGGCGGGTGCTGAAACTCCCGTCTGTCTATGCCTTCCTGGCGGCCGTTGCCCTCAATCTGACGGGTGTTGGGATTCCCGATATCTTCGTGCCACTGTTCGATAACCTGCGCGGGGCCTACAGCATTCTGGGCATGATGATCATCGGCATGAGCATCACCAGCTTTCGTGGACTGGCGGGCAATGTCCGCTTCACCGCGCTGGCGTTTTTCGGGAAGTTCGTGATCTGGCCACTGGTGGCGATTGTGTTCTGGTGGGTTGATTCAGCAGTGCTGGGCATATACGAGCCAGCGGTTCACAAGGCCATGTTCCTCATCTCGATCACCCCGATTGCTGCTAACACCGTGGTTATCGCCACGCTGCTGGATACCTCGCCGAGGCAGGCAGCGGGTACGGTGTTGCTTACCACGCTGTTTGCCCTGGCGTTTATCCCGGTAATGATCTCCCTGGCGTTTTAGCGGCTGCTCGATGCTGTAGCTGCCGGTTGCGCTTCACTGGCCCTGGCTTGGGCAATGTCGCTGCGGGCATGGCGCATCACGCTGATGCCGGCTGTGATCGCCAGCGTGCCCATGATGGCCGCCACAATCAGATCGGGCCAGGCGGTTCCGGTACCGAACACGCCGAGCGCAGCCACCATAACGGCGATGTTGCTGATGGCATCGTTTCGGCTGCACAGCCAGACCGAGCGCATGTCCGAATCCCCTTCACGAAATTTGAACAGCATTGCGGCCACGCTTACATTGGCGGCCAGTGCCAGCAGGCCAACCGCGCCCATGGTCAGCGGCTCTGGTGTTATGCCCGCCTGCACCACCCAGACTGCCCGGGCCCAGACCACCAGGCCGAATGCCGTCATGGTAATACCCTTGACCATGGCTGCCCGGCCGCGCCACAACATTCCCATGGAAAGCACGGTCAGGGACAGGATGTAGTTGGCGCTGTCGCCAAAGAAATCGATGGCGTCCGCCATCAGTGAGACAGAACCGGATGACAGGCTGGCGATGCCCTCGACAAAGAACATGGCCAGGTTTACCCAGAGCGCAATCCATAAGGCCTTACGAAAGCCGGGAGCAGGGGATTTGGGTTCGGGGGCGGAGCAACTGCACGCCATAAAGACCTCCTCTAATCGAATGTCTTTATTAAAAACCCTGTAGTTGCTATAGGGTCAACAATCTCTGCCAAAACTTTTTATTTCATCAGCTGTGGCCCGGGCCATGGGTGCCGGGCACGTGATTATCAGGATTTTCGGCTTCCAGTGATTCCAGCTCTGAGCTTAACCCGCCCAGAATGCCACACTCGCGCACGGTGCCGCCGTCCGCACAGGCTTTTTGGAGGTTCACCAGTGTCTGTTCGAGGCTGGCGAGCTCCTTCAGTCTCTCGCGAACGTGCACGAGATGCTGGGCCAGCAAGGCATCTACTTTGCTGCAATCCGCCTCCGGTTGCTCGGCCAGCCGGATCAGCTCGCGGATCTCTTCCTGGGCCATGTCGAGATTGCGGCAGCGTTTGATAAAAAGAAGCCTGTCCAGATGGGCAGTGCGGTAAGACCGGTAGCCACTGTTGTCCCTGTCCGGTTCTGGTAGCAGGCCGATCTTTTCGTAGTAGCGGATGGTTTCAACAGGAATGGCTGTCGTTTTTGCAAGTTCACCAATTTTCACTTTGATCTCCGCCTGGTTCAGAAACCCTTGTTTCGAGTCTATCACTCGAACAGAGACAATTGGCTGTTTCCTGGCTCGCCATCAGGTTTCCGCTTGCCGGGCACTGCAGGACGCTTCTGAATCGGGCCCTTGCGGCTGCCATGACGCTGCAGCACCCGATCTGTCTCTGCCCGGCTGACGCTCTGTTTCCTGAAGTCGCCTACCGCCTTGCGAGCCACGCGGGCTGCCTGTTCGTGGTCACAGACAGGTGCGATATAGGTGTTACCGCCGTATCGTTCCTTCTGCGCCGGCGTCATTAACCAGGGCGTGTGGATCATTTCACTGGGCACGCCGGCCAGCTCGGGAATCCACCGCCGGATGAACTCGCCCTCCGGGTCCAGTTTCTGGCTCTGCAGCACCGGGTTGTAGATTCGCAGGGCGTTGATGCCTGTGAGTCCGGACTGCATCTGGGTCTGGGAGTAGTGTATGCCCGGCTCGAAATCGGTAAACAAGCGGGCCAGGTGAAGGGCCGGATCGCGCCAGTGCAGCCACAGCTGGTAGCTGGCGATTGCCATCAGCATGGCTCGCATCCGGAAGTTGATCCAGCCGGAGTGGGCCAGTGCACGCATGCTGGCGTCCACCAGGGGCCATCCGGTCTGGCCTTCCTGCCAGCGTTGCAGTCGCTCGGAATCATTGGGCCCGGTTTTCAACGCCTCCATTTCCCGGTGCATGGCCCGGAACTCCAACTCCGGCTCGTCTTCCAGTTTCTGGATGAAATGGCAATGCCAGTGCAACCGGGAGCGGAAGCTGGTCAGGCTTTTCTTTTTTCGGGGCAGGGTGTTGCGGTGGTTCCCGGTGGCCTTGGCCTCCTGGTAGATCTCCCGCAGGCTGACGGTGCCGTAGGCAATATGCGGACTCAGGCGCGAGCAGGCCCTGACGGCGGTGTTCGGGCTGGAAATGTTGTACTGGTAACCGACGCAGCGGCGATCCAGGAAGGATTCGAGGAGCTTTTCCCCTCTCGCGCTGCCGCCTTTCTGGCGGTCCGGGCATGAGTCTGGCACTTCGAAACCCTGGCCATTGTCGGCAGCCCAATCGGTCTTCAGGGTATCCGATGTCGGGATTGCAGTCGGAGCCTCCAGCACTGGCTGGCGCATCAGCTCGGTCCACGCCCTGTCCCAGACATCCCGGTCGCTCAGGCGGCGAACCACACCGAACTGGTTCCACTCACGGAATTCCACCTGGTTTTCCGAACACCAGCCAATTACCGCCCTGTCTCGCTCGAAAGTCCAGTGTCCGCCGGTTTCCTGATGGCAGAAGATGCGGTCGATGCCCTGGCGGGCCTGAAGCTTCTTCAACGCATCGGTCACCGACCCTCTAATCACCAGCAACTGGCTGCCGGCCTTGCGCAACTGTCGGTCCAGGTCGTCCAGAGAATCCCGGATAAACGCCCACTGCCGGCCGCTGGTATCCGGCAGTTGCCAGTAATCATCCTCGATAACATACAGCGGAATGACGGGCTCTCCCAGGCTGGCTGCCGCCACCAGGGGGGCATGATCCCGTGTACGCAAATCGCGCTTGAACCACACAACGGTCGTCATGTGGATGCGTTCCTCTCGCGCCGGCAACGTTCGCTGCAGTAGCGGACATTTTCCCAGTCCTTTGCCCACTTTTTCCGCCACGCGAAGGGTCGCTGGCAGACCGGGCAGGTCTTTTCAGGGAGATTCAGCTTTTTGTGGGGCACTAGCGGGCTCCGTTCAGGTTTCTGGCCATAGTACGTCCGGCTCCTTCCCGGGGATCAGCAGTAGGCAAGTGTCGGACAATTGCTGGCCTCCCGCTCCCATTGAATGGTCACATGCTGGATATTGAAGTCACTTGCCAGCATTCGGGTGGCCTGCTCGATGATCTGATCGTCACTGGACGGGTCGGGCTTTACCAGATGGACTGTGAGAGCGTTCTCTGTTGTGCTCAGCCCCCAGATGTGGAGATGATGAACCGATTCAACACCGGGCAGTCCTTTCAGGCTATCGAGGACTTCCTGCGGGTTGATGTCCCTGGGTACCGCGTCTACCGCAAGACTGAGCGAATCCTTGAGCAACTGCCAGGTTCCCATAAAGATCACCGCTGCGATCACCAGACTTACGAGCGGATCGATCCAGTCAAGGCCGGTAAACAGGATCACAAGGCCGGCAACTACAACGCCTACGGACACAGCCGTGTCTGCCGCCATGTGGAGGAACGCCCCGCGGATATTGAGATCGCCCTCCTGGCCTTTCATGAACAGCAGCATCGTGAGGCCATTGATAATGACCCCGATGCCGGCGACCACGATGACGGTCAAACCGGTAACCTCCGCCGGTTCGCTGAAACGGCCAATGGCCTCCCAGGCAATGCCGCCAACGGCAGCAATCAGAAAAAGCGCGTTGAACAGAGCTGCCAGGATCGTGGATTTTTTCAGTCCGTAGGTGTTCCGGTCGGTGGCTTTCTGGGTGGCAAGCCAACTCGCAACCCAGGCCATGACAAGGCCCAGCACATCGCTCAGGTTATGGCCGGCATCTGCCAGCAGGGCCAGGGATCCGGACAGGACACCGTAGACCGCCTCAATGGCAACAAAGACCACATTGAGCACGACGGCCAGCGCAAACGAGCGATTATGCGTGTCGAAATGCTGCGCATGGCCGTGCCCTTGGCTGTGATCATGGTGGCTGTGCATTTTCTGCTCTCCGTTTATTGATGATTCTGGGGAGTATTCAAAACCCTGTAGTTGCTACAGGGTCAAGGGTGAGATTAACCCGATTCCCGGGCCAACTGGGCCAGGTCTTCACTGATCTGCTCGGGCGACAGGCCGGGGCGTAGCAGCAGCCGGGCGTTGCCACTGCGATCGAACACGTAAACGGCGCTGCTGTGGGAGACGTTGTAGTTGCCGCTGGAGTCGGGCTTGTCGTAACCGAAGGTTGTTCGATAGCGTTTGGTGAGCTCTCGAAGCGCGGGTTCTTCCGCTGTCATGCCAACAACCCGATCACCGAAAAAATCTACGTAGCTGGCCAGGCGTTCCGGCGTATCCCTGCGCGGGTCAACGCTGACGAACAGGGTTGTTACATCGTCCCGGTACTCTTCGGGCAGTTGCCCAACGGACCGGCGAAGATCGGTCAGCGTGGTCGGGCAGACATCCGGGCAGGAGGTGAAGCCGAAGTACAATAGCCGGATGGTGCCTCGTGAGTCAGCGGGGGTCACGGTATTCCCATCAGTGCCCTCGAGCCGGAACTCAAGCTCGGGCATCAGGCCTGAGATGTCTTTGCCATGCCAGCTTTCATCATTCCCGGTGCAGCCGGTGAACATCAGTGCCAGGAAAATCAGCCAGAGTAGCCGTATTCTGATCATGCGTTACCTCCCGCCAGAGAGCGGCTTTTCGGGAATTTGCCATCTTCATGCATGGCCCGGCGAAGCACGATCAGGATGCCCAGGATGCTCATCATGGCCGGGGGAATCCAGGTCAGTAGGCCGCCCAGCAACTGGTCCGTTTCCGGAGGCATCGGCCATGCCCGCCCGCAGACCTCGTAAACGTCATACACCATGCCCCTGGAAAATACGATCCAGGCGCCAAGAATCATCTGGGGTATCGCCACCAGCGCCAGCAGCAGGATACGTTTCCCATAGCCAAGCGCATTCGTGACTGCAGGACTACGGGGATCGAAGATCAGCCACCAGAACAGCAGGCCGTCCAGCAGCATGCTCCAGTTCATGATCCAGTAGAGCTGCCGGCTGAGCATGGCGTCAAAATGGATGGACGGCCAGAGCCAGAAATAGATCAGCCCCACGAAGAGAAACGAGGCGATGAAGGGTTGCTGCAGAATCCGGTAAATCCACCCCAGAGGCTGCAGCCAATAACGCACAGACGGCAAAATTTTCTGATACCAGAAGCGCATCACCGGCAGTGGATTGGACAGCGCAATCAGAATTGGCCCCAGGTGGTGAAGAATAAGGTGTTGTCCCCGGTGAACGAAAAACATGTACTGGGAGTAGTAGTCGAACCGGGTCTGCATCACCGCATAGCAGAGCATAACGCCCAGTGTGAATGTAACGATCCGGCCCGATCCCGGCCGGTCCTGCTCCGGCATCCTCAGTAGCGCTGCACCGTAAAACCCGAGCACCAGCATGTAACTGAGCAGGGTCAGCGGTGAAAAGTCGTAGGGCAGCAGGTAGCTCGATACTGGCATGGATCAGACTCGATGCGTGCACGCAGTGGAAACCGGGTTTATCTTTCTTGTCAGTACCGCTGAGTTTTGCCGGCCCGGCGGCGGATTTCAAGGCCGGCTTGAGGCAACTTCTGATGGAGGCGGGGCATGGCCCGATTTTGCGATTCCATTTCAGCACCGTCGGTGTTGATCTTTGACTGGCACGGCACCCTCGTCGACACCCACGATGCCATGTTCAGTGCCATGGAAGATATGCTGCCGCAACTGGAAGAGCTGGGGCTCGTGGAGCGGCTGCTGCCGGAGGATAAATGCCGTACCGGCGACGACGCGCGCCTGGTGCGCTACATCCGGATATTCCGGCGCCTGCATCCGCGTATTCTGGCAGAGCGGCGGGTTTCAAGGACGGACATTTTCAATGCCATCTTTGGCGACGACAAAGAGGCCAAGCTGATTGCCCACAAGGCCTACAACGAGGCCTACCGCCGTTATTTCGGGCAGGTAAAACCGTTTCAACCCGGCGCGTATGAGTACCTCAGCGCCCTGAAAGCCATGGGGATCCGGCTGGCGGTATCCACCAACCGGAACCGGGAGTTTCTGGATCGTGAATTACAGACGGTCGATGAAGGCCGATGGCGCCGCCTGTTCGATGCCACGGTCTGTGCCGACGATGTAACCGAGTACAAGCCCGACCCCGAGGTGATTCTCAAAGCGCTTGAAAAGCTCGGTCTGCCAGCGGATGAAACGGCCTGGTATGTCGGCGACAGCTACGTCGACATGCTCACCGCCAACAAGGCCGGCGTGTCGGGCGTGTTCTACAACGGCGCCTGCTGGGAATCCGGCCGGATCGACAGCTGGTTCTCGCACCGGGACGCGCCCGCGGCCATTCTGGACAGCTTTGAGGACCTCATGGACCTTTTAGCCCTGCTTGAGCGGAGCCAGCCGGAGGCCTTCGAGCAGACGCCTGCCGAGGTTCGACCCCGGCCCTTTCCGCCGCCACAGCGACCCGAGCCGAGAATTGAGCCGGACTGGCACCCGGCGGTGGTCAAGCTCATCCGTCCGGCAGTCATCCTGTTCGACTGGCACGCCACCCTGGTAGATACCCTCGACGCCATGTACCACGCGGTGGACGACATGCTGCCGGATTTCCACAAACTCAAACTGATGGACCGCATGGTGGCGCCGGAAGACAGCAAAACCCCGGAAGATGTGAAGCTGGTGGCCTACGTCAGGGAGTTTGCGAAGCTGCATCCGAAGGTGAAGGCAGACCGCAAGATTTCCCGAACCGATATCTTTGAGGTGTTGTTCGGGGATGACCAGGAAGCCAAGCAGATTGCCCACCAGGCGTTCAACCACCACTACCGGAAACACTACGGTACCGTGAAGGCGTTTGAGCCGAAGGTGCGCGAAGTTCTGGAAGGGTTACGGCGGCTGGGCATCCAGGTGGGTGTCATTACCAACCGGGACCGCGAGTTTTTCGAGCACGAACTGGCGGCGGTGGAGGATACCGGCTGGACGCATCTGTTTGATGTTGACGTCTGCGGCGACGATACACCCCTGCGCAAGCCCCACCCGGATCAACTGCTGCTGGCGGTCCAGAAACTGGATTACCCGCCCGACCCGAGTGTGTGGTACGTGGGCGATAGCACGACTGACGTTATTGCCGCCAAGCGCGCGGGCCTGACCTCGGTATTCTTCAACGGGGCCCAGTGGGATCTGCCCTGGCTGAACAAGATTTTTCCGGGTACCCACAAACACCCGGATAAGCCGGATGTGGTGGTCAATGACTTCTCGGAGTTCTGGGCTCTGGTGTTGGCCTGTGAAGTCGGACCGCCCTGAGTGTCTGCTTTGCCGGGAGGACGATTGAATCAATCAGTATTGTTCAGAGTCGCTCAGTGCTTCCTCGATACTGAGTCCGATCACGATCACACCGAGGGCCGGTTCCCCGTGATCACTCAAAACCGGCCTGCTGGCGGTAACCTGGAATCTGGCCGCGGACTTGTCGTACCGAATGGGTGAGAGGTATATCGGTGGATCGCCGCCGGGTTGGGTTGCCTGATTTTCAATGACTTTCTGGAATTTGGGCTCATCACCTTGCCAGTAGTCTGAGGTGAGCTGGCTCATCGCTGCGAGGGTTCCCATGTCATTGACCAGCATTACCTCTGTGACAAGGCCCTGGTGGGAATGTTGCCACGCCTGCAGCGCTTTGGAGCCTGGAAGTGCCAGTATGTCCGCTGCCAGATCTGGCACTGCAAGGGGTGACAGCGCCGTCCATTGGCTGTCGATGGTCATTACGTCAGTAAAGCTCTCCTGCCTCGGTCCTTCGTCGATGATCTGGCGAACATCGAGGATGCTGTTCATTTCCTTGAAAAGCCGGCTCGACAGCTCCGAAATGCGTCGATCTTCTTCCTGTGACAGCGCAAGTTGCCCAGCCATACAGCTGTTCAGCGTGCGGTTGAATATGCCGAGAAATTCGGGGTTTTCTGAGGTAAAGGTTTCGCCCAGATAAAGGTAGAGCGGGGCATAGCGAACGAAGTGCGCACGGAGCTGCGTGCCGGCCAACTCTTTGGCCTGGCGCAGACGATCCATGACTCGCTCATCCATCAGGGCGGTATCAATCCGGCCCCGCTTGAGCAGGGCCAACAGCTGTGAAGGGGAGGATACGCTCAGGAAAATCCCATAGCCTTTAGCGCTCAGCCAGGCCTCTTCATTGCTACCGGCGACAACGCCTATTCGAAGGTCTTTGGTAAACGCTTTGTCGTCGCGAGTGAAAAAGTACCACTTCTCAAGCGCCACCGGATCGCTCCGTGTGGCAATGGTGTCGAGTTCTGCGGAAGGATCAATGGCAAAATAGCCATCGATCATATTGCGTTCCAGCGAATGTATGGCGCGGTTCTGGGGCGTAATCCGGATGCGGGTTGACCAGCCGGCACGGTTGGCAGCACAAATCACCGTGTCTGCGGTTTCACCGGAGATCTGACTTTCTCCACCCGTGTCAGAGCCCACCATCTGATACGGGGGGCTTTCAAAGGTGTAGAGGTTCAAGATTGGAGGCTGGGCCTGGCAAAGGGGTGATGCCAGTACAGTTGTCAGACCCACTGCCAGTCGAAGGTTCATCGTCGGGGCCGCGTCCATGGTGTTAACAATCCTAATGTCAGGCTAGCACCAATGTGGGGCTTTTGCTGCACAACTTAAGAACATATTCTGTTAACCATGAACAACAACAAAGTCCAACCCATGAACGAAAGAAAAGCATCAGTACTGGTCGTGGATGACGACGCCGCCATCCGCGAGCTGTTAGAGGAGCATTTGACCCGTGTAGGTTATGACGTGAGGACTGCGGGAGATGGCGATCAGATGCGAGAGCGGCTGAACTCCTCCCATGTCGATCTGATTGTGCTGGATGTCATGCTGCCGGGGGATGATGGTTTCACCCTTTGCCGGCAGATTCGCGAATACAGCCGGGTGCCCATCATCATGTTGACGGCGAGCTCTGACGAGACAGATCGTGTTGTTGGGCTGGAGCTGGGTGCTGATGACTACCTCGCCAAACCCTTCAGCGCCCGCGAATTGCAGGCCAGAGTGAAAGCTCTTCTCCGCAGGGCCAGCTTCAGTCGGTCCGACAACCCTCGCTACGTCGACTTCGATCGTTGGCGGTTGGATACCCTGGCCCATGAGCTGATTGATGAGAACCAGCAAGGCACGGCACTGTCCGGGGCGGACTTCGCCTTGCTGCAGCTGTTTCTGAGCCATCCCAACGAGGTTCTGGATCGAGACACCATATCCGATGTTACTCGTGGCCGGGAGTCCATGCCCCTTGATAGGGTCGTCGATGTGGCGGTAAGCCGCCTGAGGCAACGGCTGGGAGATCAGGGTCGTAATCCCCGTCTGATCAAGACAGTCCGGGGTGCCGGTTACCTTCTGGCAGCAACGGTGACTCATGTTTCGGAGTAAGGCGGGTAAAGCGGAAAAGAAATCCTGGCGCTGGTTTCCTTCCTCATTGCTTGGCCGGGTATTGCTGCTGACACTGCTGGCGATGGCCAGCGCCCAGATTATTTCCAGCGCCGCCTGGATAGCCACGTTTCGGGCCCAGCAGGTTGAGGGATTGGTGGCCACCACCCGTAACCTGGCTCAGTCGGCCGCGGCAACGGCGCAGTTTTTTAACTCGCTTCCGTTGGAATACCGGCACATTGTGCTGGATCAGCTACGTGACATGGGCGGCACCCGCTTTTTCGTCTCGCTCAATGATAAGCGTATCGATATGGTGCCGTTACCAGACACCGAACGAAAACAGCTGGTTACCGAAGAGGTTGAAACGGTACTGCACAAGAGACTGGGCAACCGGATCAACTTGTATGTCGATTTTGTCGACCCCGCCGAGTTGAGGATCCTGAACACTGAATTGCCCCTGGATGCGCTGCCGCAATCCTGGGCCCACTATGCGCTGACTCTGGAGCCTTTGAATCCGCCAGTGCTGGTCACCCAGATCGAAGTCGCAGACGGTGAATGGTTGTACCTGGCTGCGGCACTGCCGGCACCCTTCGTGTCACTGGAGGATGAAGGCATCCCGGGGCAGCAGATTCTGTTTCTGGTGGTGATGATCGCCATCCTTTTTCCCGTGCTCGCGTGGCTTATCCGGCAACAGACGCGCCCGCTAAGGAAGCTCGCCAAGGCGGCCCGGGATCTGCCGCTCGAGGACAATCAGCCACCCCTGGTCGAGAAGGGCAGTGCGGAAATCCTGGCCGTGACCCGCAGCTTTAACACCATGCGCCGCCGGTTGCAGAGTTACATAAGCGACCGGAACCAGCTATTCCGTGCCATTTCACACGACCTCAAGACACCCATCACGCGGTTACGTTTGCGGGTGGATCTGATTGAGGACGATGTGATGCGGGAACGTTTGGAAGCGGACCTCCGGGAACTGGAATTGCTGGCGAAAAATGCGCTCCAGTCCATGAAGGATACCGACATTCACGAAAATCCCGAGTCGGTGGATGTTGAGCAAATGCTAAGGGGAATGGCTGAAGCCTACCAGGGCGAGGGCTCCGGACAGGTGATCGTGCAGGGACATTGCAGTTCCTATCGGGGTAAGCCGCTGGCGCTGAAACGGTGCCTCGGAAATCTCGTGGACAACGCCGTCAAATACGGGGCCAGAGCAATGGTGAGTATTGAAGATACGGGGGGGCAGTTGGTGATCCATGTGGAGGACGAAGGCCCCGGTGTATCCGATGACCAGTTGTCCCGCATTTTCGAACCCTATTACAGGCTGGACAAAAATCAGCATCAGGGTTTTGGTCTCGGGCTCGGAATAGCGCGAAACATTGCCCAGAGTCACGGCGGTGAGCTGGAGATCAGCAACCGCCCCACCGGAGGATTGCACGTCCAGCTGACCTTGCCCCGCCACTGACAGCTTGTGTAACAACCTTGTTACATGGGCATTTCCCTTTGATACGTAGCGTGTTCGTTTCTTGCCATAGACTCCATCGTTGCCAATAAAACAAAAACAAGGAGTCAAGAATGCTCAATGTTACCTATGGCACTACCCCTGCAAACCCTGCAAAAAGAACACCCAACGTATGTCTGTTACCCGCTGCCGTTGGCCTGATATCGCTTAGCCTGATGACCGGACAGGCACAGGCTCAGGACCAGACCGTAGAAGAACGGCTCGCGACTCTCGAGGCAAAGCTGGCCGAGGTTGAACCGAAGGCCAGTGGTCTGGAGGGCTTTTCCTTCAACACCTATGCGCGCTCCGGCCTGCTTCTGAACGGCGATCTGCAAAGTGCCCCGGGCGGACCCTACCTGACCCCCGCCGGTTCCGTTGGCGGTGCAGTCGGTCGACTCGGCAATGAGCCTGATACCTATCTTGAGGCTATCCTGAACTACAAGCAGGTGGCCGAGAACGGGACCAAATCCCACTACAGGCTGATGATTGCCGACTCAACCACGTCCTCGAACGACTGGACGGCCGGTGACGGTGCCCTGAACGTTCGCCAGGCCTATGTGGAATTCAGTAACCTGGCCAGCTTTTCCGGTATTTTCGACGACGCCGCGATCTGGGCCGGCAAGCGTTTCGACAGGGATCTGAACTTCGATATCCACTGGCTCGACAGTGACATCGTTTTCCTGGGAGGTCTGGGCGCGGGTGTTTACGACGTCACGTTTTCAGACAGCCTGAAATCCAACTTCTCCCTCTATGGCCGAAGCTTCCTGGAGTTCCCTTCCGATATCCAGGATCAGGACATCACCGCAGACACTGACAATCTGATCCTCACTGCCAATAACTACTTCGGGAACGTCCAGTGGTTGATCAATGGTATGAAGGCTCAGGAGAACGATTTGCGGGTAGTCGGTGGCGTGACCGAAGCCGCCGAGACCGGCCTGCACACCATGCTTGCCTACCACGGGGACAGTTTCTTCGGAATCTCAGACGGTAGCTTCAAGGCCGCGATAATTCACGGTACCGGCCTGGGCGCCGAAACCAAGAACATCGGCGCCGATGGCGACCTGCACGAAGATGCGGTCAGCACCCGTGTAGCGGTATACGGCACCACCTACCTCAGCGAAACCTGGCGTTTCGCACCGGCGATTCTGGCGGAAACCAGTGAGGATCGTTACATCAAGGGCGACGAATACCAGTGGCTGACCTTTAATGCCCGTGTTGCCCAGGAGCTGAGCGCGAATTTTGAAATGCAGTACGAGGCCTCCTGGCAGACCATGGATCTCACCACCCTCGGCTATCAGAGTAGAAATTCCGTGGATGGAGACTACAGCCGTTTTACTGTAGCGCCCACCTTCAAGCCCCAGGTCGGCGGGTTCTGGAACCGTCCTGAAATCCGCGTGTTTGCAAGTTACTCAACCTGGGATGACGAGCTTGAAACCTACGCTTCTGGCGATGCACTTGGCGTCGACAGTGATTTCGAAAGCAGTCAGTGGACCTTTGGCACCCAGATGGAAATCTGGTTCTGAACCTGATCAAGACAATAAAACAGGAAGGAATTGACCATGACTACGTTCAAGAAGACTCTCACCGCTGCAGCCGTATCCGCGGCATTGCTTCCGGCCCAGGCGCTCCAGGCCGGTGAAGTTGAAGTTCTGCACTGGTGGACAGCTGGCGGGGAAGCCCGCGCGGCGGTCGCACTGAAAGAAATGATGGAAGATCAGGGCCACACCTGGAAGGACTTTGCCGTGGCCGGCGGTGGCGGTGAAGCCGCCATGACCGTGCTCAAGACCCGCGCTGTTTCCGGCAACCCTCCGGCTGCCGCCCAGATCAAGGGGTTGGATATCCGGGAATGGGCCAAGCTTGGGTTTCTAACCAGTCTCGATGACGTGGCGGAGGCCAACAACTGGGGTCAGCTGATTCCGCCGGTTATTGCCGATGTCATGCAATACGAGGACAGCTATGTCGCGGTGCCGGTGAATGTGCACCGGGTTAACTGGCTGTGGGCAAATCCTGAGACCCTGAACAAGGTCGGTGTGGGTGTGCCCAAGACCCTGGATGAGTTCTATCAGGCCGCTGAGAAGCTTAAGGCGGCAGGCATTACTCCTCTGGCCCACGGAGGCCAGCCCTGGCAGGACGCAACGGTTTTCGAGGCCGTGGCGCTTGCGGTCATGGGCCCGGACGACTTCGCCAGTGCCTTTGTTGAGCACGACATGGACGTAATTAACAGCGCACAGATGGAAGAGGTCTTCGCCGAGTTTGCCAAGGTGATGAGCTACGTGGATGACAATGCCGCCGGGCGTGACTGGAACACCGCCACCGGCATGGTTATTCGGGGCGAAGCCGCCATGCAGATCATGGGCGACTGGGCCAAGGGTGAGTTCACTGCTGCCGGTCTGACGCCGGGTGAGGATTATGTGTGTGCCGCGGCACCGGGTACCGGTGGTCAGTTCACCTTTAACGTCGACTCGTTCGCCATGTTCAGTCTCAGCGATGAGGACAACACCAAGGCCCAGAAAGACCTGGCCCGCACGATCATGGAGCCGGAGTTCCAGGCCGTGTTCAACAAGGCCAAGGGTTCGATCCCGGTTCGTACCGACTTTGACACCTGTGCCCAGGCGTCCATGGACACGTTCAAAAGCAGTGCTGAGGACGGCGGCCTGGTGCCCAGCTTTGCCCATGGCCTGGCTACCACCAGTTATGTTCAGGGCCAGATCTTTGATGTTGTCACCAACTTCGTGAACTCCGATAACAAGGATCCGGCCCGGGCCACTGACCAGCTGGCGGCAGCTATTCAGGCGGCACTCTGATCCGGTAGGGGCCGCCCCACTCGGGTGGCCCCCGATCCTCTCGGGAGACTCATCATGGAACACATTCAACGCCAACCCGCCAGGGTGGCCAGGGCGCCGTCACGCTTTCTCGACGCGTTGCAGCGCTGGCTGCCAAAGCTGGTTGTGGCGCCCACATTTGTCCTCATCGGTGTCGGCATATACGGCTACATGCTCTGGACCGGTGTGCTGTCGTTTACCAGCTCCAGCTTCCTGCCGGTGTATGACTTTGTCGGTTTCGATCAGTACGCCAAACTGATGGCCAACGACCGCTGGCTGACCGCCTCGATCAATCTGGGCATCTTCGGCGGTCTTTTCGTTCTCAGTTGCCTGGTTATTGGGGTGATACTGGCCATTTTCCTGGATCAGCGGATTCGTCAGGAAGGTGCGATCCGCACCATCTACCTCTACCCCATGGCCCTGTCGATGATTGTCACCGGCACCGTGTGGAAATGGATCCTGAACCCCAGCCTCGGGTTGGAAAAACTCATGCACGACTGGGGCTGGACCTCGTTCAGCTTCGACTGGCTGGTCAGCTCGGACATGGCTATCTATACCATCGTGATGGCCGCCGTCTGGCAGGCCTCCGGCTTCGTCATGGCGCTGTTTCTGGCGGGGCTGCGCGGTGTGGATTCCTCCATTATCCGCGCCGCACGGGTCGATGGCGCCAGCCTACCGCTGATCTACTGGAAAATCATCCTGCCGTCCCTGCGTCCGGTATTCTTCAGCGCAGTGATGGTTCTGGCTCACATAGCCATCAAGAGCTTTGATCTGGTGATGGCGATGACCGCCGGTGGTCCGGGCTACTCCACCGACCTGCCGGCGGTATTCATGTATGCCCACACCTTTACCCGTGGCCAGATGGGCCTGGGGTCCGCCAGTGCCATGCTGATGCTGGGCGCCATTCTGGCCCTGATCGTGCCTTACCTGTATTCGGAACTGAGGGAGAAGCGCCATGACTGATGTGGTTCGCACCGGCTTTCGTCCCAGCCGCGTGGCCATCTACGGGCTTTTGCTCCTGGCCGCCCTGGTTTACCTGATTCCGCTATTTATCATGCTGGTGACCAGCTTCAAGACACCCATGGATATCCGGACCGGCAACCTGATGGCTCTGCCCACGGACTGGACTACCATTGGCTGGACCAAAGCCTGGTCCGAGGCCTGCACCGGTGTTCAGTGTGAGGGGATCAGCGGTTATTTCTGGAACTCGTTCAAGATGACCGTGCCTGCGGTATTGATTTCCACGTTGCTGGGTGCCTTTAACGGCTATGTATTGTCCAAGTGGAAGTTCAAGGGCTCTGACCTGTTTTTCGGAATGCTGCTGTTCGGCTGTTTTGTCCCGTTCCAGGTGGTTCTGTTGCCTATGGCTGCAACCCTCGGAAAACTTGGCCTGGCCAATACCACCAGCGGCCTGGTGCTGGTTCATGTGATTTACGGGGTGGCCTTCACCACGCTGTTCTTCAGGAACTACTACGTGGCCATTCCGGATGCGCTCATCAAGGCAGCGCGGCTCGATGGCGCCGGCTTCTTTACGATCTTCTTCCGTATCCTGCTGCCCATGTCCACACCCATTTTCATGGTGTCGCTGATCTGGCAGTTCACCCAGATCTGGAACGATTTTCTGTTCGGCGTAGTGTTCGCCAGCGGTGACAGCCAGCCCATCACCGTGGCGCTCAACAATCTGGTGAACACCAGCACGGGGGTAAAGGAATACAACGTGGATATGGCGGCAGCCATGATCGCGGCGCTGCCCACGCTGGTGGTCTATATCGTTGCCGGCAAATACTTCATCCGGGGCCTGACCGCCGGATCTGTCAAAGGTTGACCTGAGAGGATAACAATAATGTCTCAACTGGAACTGCGGAGCATCCGCAAAACCTATCCGGGCGTTGCCGAGGAAACCCTCAAGGGCATCGACATCGACATCGCTTCCGGTGAATTCCTGATACTGGTTGGCCCTTCCGGCTGCGGAAAGTCCACCCTGATGAACACCATCGCCGGCCTTGAAACCATCACCGATGGCTCGATAGTCCTGGACGGCAAGGACATCTCCACCATGGAGCCCAAAGACCGGGACATTGCCATGGTGTTCCAGTCCTATGCTCTTTACCCGACCATGTCTGTGCGGGAGAACATCGCATTCGGCCTCAAGATCCGCGGTCTGCCAAAGCACGAGATTGATCAGGAAGTAGAGCGGGTGGCCGATTTGCTGCAAATCTCCCCGCTTATGAACAAGAAGCCAGCCAACCTGTCTGGCGGTCAGCAGCAGCGGGTAGCCATGGGCCGAGCGTTAGCCCGCCGGCCTCGTATTTACCTGTTTGACGAGCCGCTCTCCAACCTGGATGCCAAGCTGCGGGTGGAGATGCGCACCGAGATCAAGAAGCTGCACCAGCGCCTGAAAACGACCATTGTGTACGTCACTCATGACCAGATCGAGGCGATGACTCTGGCGGACCGGATTGCAGTGCTCAAGGATGGTGAGTTGCAACAGCTGGGCACACCGAAAGAAGTCTACGACCGACCGGAAAACCTGTTTGTGGCCGGTTTCATGGGCTCACCAGCGATGAGCTTTGTGCCGGTGACTGTGGAGCAGGGTGAAGGTGGTCTGCAGGCGGAAGTGCGTGGCAATGATGGCCGGTCGGTGAAGCTTCCGGTGCCGGAATTTCTGGCCGACCGGGTGGGCAAAAAGGTGATTCTGGGTATCCGGCCGGAGCACATCACCCAGCCCCAGGATCAGAAAAACGACCAGACCCTGGTGGCGAAGGGCGAGTTCACCATCGAAGTGACCGAGCCCACCGGCCCGGATGTGATTGCTCTGATTCAGTTGAACGATACCAACGTTCATTGCCGGATTGATCCGGAACACCCGGTGACCTGGGGCGAGACTGCCGAGTTGATGTTCGATATGAAGAAGGTTGTGTTCTTCGATCCGGAAACGGAGAAGCGGATCGCCCCGCACTAACTGGCTGTTGCGGTTTTAAAGCTGCTCCACGTTTGCCAGCAGGTATTCGGCGCGCTGGAGCAGCGCTTCCCGTTTCTCGGGCTTCTGCTTGTCCCAGTTCCGGTACATCATGCCCATACGCGGGTTTTTGGCAAAGTCGTCCCGATGGCGATCGATGAAATGCCAGTACAGGGCGTTGAACGGGCAGGCGTCATCTTCGGTGGCCTTGTTCACCTTATAATGGCAGTTGGCGCAATGGTCCGACATGCGCTGGATATACTTGCCGCTGGCGGCGTAGGGCTTTGAGCCCAGGTAGCCGCCATCCGCGTGCATGACCATCCCCAGCACGTTGGGTAGTTCCACCCAGTCATAGGCATCGGCGTATACCGCCAGGTACCAGTCACAGATTTCCTCCGGCTTGATACCCGCCAGCAGCGCGAAGTTGCCGGTAACCATCAGGCGCTGAATATGGTGGGCGTAAGCGTTGCGACGGGTGGCATCAATGGCCTTGTGCATGCACCGCATTTTCGTGTCCCCGGTCCAGTAGAACCAGGGCAGGGCGCGGGTGTTGCCCAGACGGTTTTCTTTGGCATATCCCGGCATATTCATCCAGTAAATGCCCCGCACGAACTCGCGCCAGCCCAGTATCTGACGGACAAATCCCTCCACCGCGTTGATCGGTGCACGGCCTGAATACCACGCCTGAGCGGCCGCCTCGCAAACCGCCACCGGATCCAGAAGCCCGGAATTGATGTAGGGCGACAGGATGGAATGAAACAGCCAGTCCTCGTTGTCCGAAATCGCGTCCTGATAATCGCCGAAGCAGGGCAGGGCATAATCGATGAAGTGCTCGAGCGCCGCCTGCGCGTCTTCGGCGGTAACGGCAAAATGGAAATCGTCGGTGGTGCCGAAGTGATCGCTGAAGTGCTCATCCACCAGGGCGATAACCTCCTGGGTAATGGCATCGGGCTCTATCCGGAATGGTGCGGGGGCTGGCGGCTTGCCGGTCCATTTCTTCCGGTTGTCCGCATCGAAATTCCACTGACCACCCTCGGGCTCGCCGTCGGATGTCATCAACAACCCGGTCTTGCGCCGCATCTCGCGGTAGAAAAACTCCATCCGCAACTGTTTGCGGCCCTCGGCCCAGTCTGCAAATTCCTGTTTGGTGGCAATGAACCGCGAATCCGGCCGGATTTCCACCGGCACCCCAAGGCGCTCGTGCCAACCACTGATCTGCTCATGCAGCCGCCATTCACCACACTCTGTGGTGATTACGCTCTTGGCAATGATCTGCTTAACCTGCTCGCCAACCACTGCCTCGAGGCTCTGGTGCTCGTTGTCCGGGTGATAGGCCTGGTAGTGAACCTGCCAGCCATCGCTCTCCAGTTGCCGGGCGAAGTGACGCATGGCACTGAACAGCAGTACGATTTTCTTTTTGTGGTGATTGGTGTAGCTGGCTTCCTCATGGACTTCGGCCATCACCACGAGATCCCGATCCTTGTCGGCGTTGTCGAGAGCGCTGATGTTTCTCGTTAACTGGTCGCCGAGAATCAGAATCAGGTTGGCCATGCTGGGGAATCCTCCAATCAGAAAGCTGCGGGCTATGCCCACAAAGGGGTAAACCAAGTACGCCAACAGCCCAAGGGTGGTTCATATGCAGCGTTGGTAAACTTAAACCAACGTTCAGCTGACACGCATCAAAAAGAGGCGACAGGGATTGCCTTAGAATGCGTCAGCTTCCCTGAACATGGGGAAAGGTGGACGTTCCATCTGGCCCCGATTTCATCTGACCCCGAGTTTGACATGACCCCCACATCCGCACTCAAAGCCCAAGACGCTACACTGCCAGAATTCATCTGGGATGACGCCCTGATCCGTCGCTATGACTTGAGCGGCCCGAGGTACACCTCCTATCCCACGGCCGTCGAGTTCAATCAGAACTACCCGATTGAGTACATGGTGAAAGCAGCGGCTCGCAGCAAGGCCAGTGGCCGGCCGCTGTCGCTGTACACCCACCTGCCGTTCTGCGCGCACCTCTGCTACTACTGCGCCTGCAACAAGGTCATCACCAAAAAACGTGACAAGGCCATGCCTTACGTAGAGCGGGTGCTGAAAGAGGCGGCCATCCAGTCAAAACTGTTCGGGGTCGACCGGCCAGTAACCCAGCTGCACTGGGGCGGCGGTACCCCCACGTTTTTACCAAAAGATGTGATGGAACACCTGATGGCGGGTTACGGGGAGCTGTTCAACCTGCAAACCGGTGAGGAGCGGGATTACAGTGTGGAGATTGACCCGCGGGAAGTGGATCAGGATACCCTGCCAACCCTTTGGAACCTCGGCTTTAACCGGATCAGTCTGGGGGTACAGGATGTAAACCCGGAGGTTCAGAAAGCGGTCAACCGCACCCAGCCTCGGGCCATGACCGAAGCCGTGCTCAATGAGGCGCGGCGCATCGGCTTCCGTTCTATTAACCTGGACCTGATCTACGGCCTGCCGTACCAGACGCCGGAGAGCTTTGCGGAGACGCTGGAGGCTGTGATCGAGATGTCGCCGGACCGGCTCTCCGTGTTCAGTTATGCCCACCTGCCGGAGCGTTTCTATCCGCAGACCCGGATTCAGGGCGACACCCTGCCCAGCCCCCAGCAGAAGCTGGCCATCCTGCACAACACCATCAACCGCCTTCTGGAGGCCGGCTACGAATACATCGGTATGGACCACTTCGCCAAGCCGGATGACAGCCTGGCCGTTGCGCAACGGGAGGGACGTCTGCACCGGAATTTCCAGGGCTACACCACCCACTCCGAGTGCGATCTTGTGTCCCTGGGTGTTTCCGCCATTGGTCAGACCGACGACGCCTATTTCCAGAACAATCACGACCTGCCTTCCTGGGAAGCGGCCATCGATGCCGGCCAACTGGCGATCACCAAAGGCGTGAACCTGACCCGAGATGACCGCATCCGCCGCTGGGTGATCGGCCAGCTGATCTGCCAGTTCCGTCTGGATCGCCAGCTGTTCGCAGACGTCTGGAACGAAGATCTGAACCGTTATTTTGCCGATGAGCTCAGCCGTCTGAAGCCCATGGTTCAGGATGAACTGATTGCCGATGATGGCAATGCACTGCAGGTTCAGCCCGCAGGGCGGTTGCTGATCCGGGCGATCTGCCAGATTTTTGATCTGTACCGTAAAGAGGGCGCCAGCCAGCGGTTCTCGCGGATTATTTGAATTGGTTGGTGTGCGGAACAGGCTGAGCGGACGCGGCCTGTTCCGGGTTTGCTGACCTTTTTAGCCGCCAGTCATGTTCATAAAGCGGAGAATCTGCACATCGCCATTCGCTGAAAAGTGATGCCGCTCCGGCTTCAGATCCATGGCGTTGATGATGGTCTCGCGCAGTTTGTCATCGGTCACCGGGTTTCCACGCAGCACGCGGCGCAAATCCACCGAGTGCTCGTTACCGAGGCAAAGAAGCAGCCGCCCCTCAACGGTTACTCTGACCCGGTTGCAGGTCGAGCAGAAGTTGTGGGAGTGGGGAGAAATGAAACCCACCCGCGTTTCGCTATCTTCCATACGGTAGTAGCGGGCTGGACCGCCGGAATCCTCGGTTGCCGGAACCAGCTCGTGGTGCTTGCGGATAATGTCCCGAACCTCTTCGCTGGTGCACAGCGCCAGGCCGCGATCGTGCTCGGAAATCTCGCCCAGGGGCATCTCTTCAATAAAGGTGATGTCCACCTGCTTTTTCCGGGCGAACTCGACCAGCTCGGGGACCTCTTCATCATTGCGGCCTTTCATGACCACGGTATTGATCTTGATGCCCCGGAAGCCGGCCTCCCGGGCAGCATCAATACCGTCCAGAACCTGCGAGAGTTTGCCAGTGCGGGTGATGTTGCGGAATTTTTCGGGGTCCAGAGAATCCAGACTGATGTTCAGGCGGTGCATCCCCGCCTTGCGCAGAGGCTCTGCCATGGTGGCGAGCTGACTGCCATTGGTAGTCATGGCGAAGTCGCGCAAGCCGTAGGTACCGATTTCCTTGACCAGCTCCAGAATGTCCTTTCGTACCATCGGTTCGCCGCCGGTCAGACGGATTTTTTCGGTACCGAGATCCACAAAGCTACGGGCAACGCGAGCGATTTCTTCGAGGGTGAGAACCTGCTGACGGGGCAGGAAGGTCATATCCTCGGCCATACAGTACACGCAGCGGAAGTCGCAACGGTCAGTGACGGACAGACGCACGTAATTGACAGTGCGACCAAAACGGTCTGTCAGCTTGTTCTGGGACATCGGGAGGGTCCTGTTGCCGGTTGTTTTTTAACCTGAGTATAGCCCAAGTATTGCAGATTGGATCACCAATTCCGATACCCCTCGGGAGGTAAGCCTTAGAGTTCCTGTTTGCTAGAGACCCATAGGTTCTATCGTTGTAGACTAAATGCAATTATCAACAGTAGTGAGAACCCCGCGATGGGCGATCGTATCGGGAAAACCGGATTTCGCATTCTTGCGTATATCTCAATCGGTCTGGCATTTGCCGGGGTGGTTTTGCCGCTTATGCCCACGACGATCTTTGTCCTGTTGGCCGCCTTTTTTGCCAGCAAGGGATCGCCAGCCTTTGCCCAGTGGCTTGAAGATCACCCGAGGTTTGGGCCGGCCATTGATCAGTGGCGCACACGCAGGGCGGTGCCGGCAAGGGCAAAGGTGTTGGCGTGCAGCATGATGGCGCTCAGTTGGGGCATGCTGTTTGTGTTGGGCGCTTCCGGTTTGGTGCTGGGGATTTCTGGCGTGTTTTTATGCGGCACCGCATGTTACCTGGTGACCCGCCCTTCTTACTGAACGATTGTCATAACGACTGGAGCTTTGAATGCACATCACCCGTTACACGGACTATTCACTTCGAGTACTGATTTATCTGGCAGTACAGGGTGATCGTCTGGCGACCATACAGGAAATCGCCGACAGTTATGATATTTCCAAAAACCACCTTATGAAGGTGGTGCACCAGTTGAACAAAAAAGGCTATATCGAGACTATCCGTGGCAAAAAGGGCGGTATGCGTCTGCACCGTTCGCCCTCGGATATCAGCATCGGCATCCTGGTGCGGGAAACCGAGCAGGATCTGAGCATCGTGGAGTGCTTCTCCTCCAAGAATGCGTGCAAGATAACGCCGGTGTGCGGTCTCAAATCAATGTTTGGGGAAGCGTTGAAAGCGTTTCTGGAGGTGCTCGACAAGTACACGCTTGCCGACGTCATTCAGGAACAGCACAGACCCCAGCTTTTGAGATTGCTTCAGATAGCCTGAACCGGCCAGGTCCCCTCTCGCTTGCCTGGCCGGCTCGACCCCGTCAGGCAGCTCTGGCAAGCCCAGCCATCTTTCCGGGCAGGGAGTGCCTCAGTATCCTCTTGATGACTGTTCCATACTGACTGGCAAAACTGCCTGTGTTGTAGTGTATGCCGTGCTTTCGACACACCGCCTGCACCTTCCCGGAAATTTCCGGATATCGGTGGGCAGGCAGGTCAGGAAACACGTGGTGCTCTACCTGGTAACTGAGGTGCCCACTCAGGATGTGCAGCCAACGACCACCGGTGAAATTTGAAGACCCGGTGAGTTGGCGCAGATACCAGTGGCCTTTGCTCTCGCCCTCACACTCCTCTTCGGTAAAGGTTTCCGCATCCTGTGTGAAATGGCCGCAGAAAATCACGGTGGATGACCAGAGGTTGCGGATCAGGTTGGCGCCAACATTTCCCGCCAGAACAACAGGCGCCACCGGCAAGGTGAGCAGCGGAAAGAACACGTAATCCTTGAAGGCCTGGCGGCCACCCTTGCGGGCGAATTGCTTCAGGAACGGCAGTTTTTCCCGCCAGCTTATTTCCCGGCTTCGCAGCTTCTCGGTTTCAAGTTCGTGCAGGCCCACGCCCCATTGGAAGAACACGCTCAGCAGAATGTAATTGATGAACTGCAGCGTGTGCCAGGGTTTCCAGGGCTCGTCATCGGTCAGTCGTAAGACGGCGTAGCCGTAGTCACGGTCCTTGCCGATGATGTTGGTGTAGGTGTGATGTTCATAGTTATGGGTACGGCGCCAGGAGTCACCTGTGCAGACCGTATCCCACTCGTAGGTCTGGGAATGCAGGCTCGGGTCGTTCATCCAGTCATACTGGCCGTGCATGACATTGTGACCGATCTCCATATTTTCCAGGATCTTGGCAATGCCCAGGGTTGCCGTGGCAGCAACGAACACCGGCGGAAGGAAGCCGAATGGCATCATGATCCGGCCACCGGCTTCGAGACTCCGGTGCAGTCGGACCATCCTCCGGATGTAACGTGCGTCCCGTTCTCCGAGGTCCTCCAGAACCTCCTCCCGGATCGCGTTCAGATCTGTTTCAAGTTCTGCGAGTTGCGCTTCGGTCATCTTTTTCATGGTCATACTCCCTGCGGTGCACTCAGGCCCCGCAATAAAATCGGATGTGGGTTCTTAAAGGTCGAGCGAGACCGGGCCGCGGGGAACGGAGATACAAAGTTGGACAGTCTCCTCGCCGGGGCCGGAAGTTTGGCCGGTCAGACGGTTGATGACGGTACCCGTGGTTTTCCGGCAACTGCACTGGTGGCAGATGCCCATGCGGCATCCGTGGCGCGGTGTCAGTCCGGCGGCCTCGGCAATTTCCAGCAGGGTGGCATCGCCCTCGGAACCGACCACCATCTGGCTGCCCTCAAACTGAACCTCACCACCGAGCGTTTCGTTTCCAAGGTTGGCACTTGGCACGGAAAAGAACGTGCTGTGGATATCCGCGTCAGCAAAGCCTCTCTCGGAGAGGAGGCCCTGGGCCAGATCCATCAGGCCTTTGGGGCCGCAGAGATAGACCTGCCGAGCCTTGATGCCCGGCACTGCATCCAGATCCTGGCCACGCAGGTAGCGGGGTTCCCTGGACTCGTTGGTGGCGATGATATTAAGCGTGAGGGCGCTATAGCGTGCCTTCAGGGCCAACAGTTTCTCCCGGGCGATAACGTCATCACGGGTTCTGACGAAATACAGCAGTGTCACCGGTGCCCGGTAATCCTGGGCCGCCATGGTTTCAAGCTGGCTCAACACTGGCGTGATGCCGCTGCCACCGGCAATGAACAGCACCGGCCGGGCCGGTTCCGGTATCAGAAAATCACCAAAGGCCTCGCCCAGACCGATTACCGCACCAGTTTGCAGGTGATCGTGAAGCCAGTTGGTCACCAGGCCGCCGGGAAGGCGTTTGATGGTCAGCGTGACCAGTCCCTGTTCCTGCCAGAGCAGGGGTGAGCTCGAGAGGCTGAACGTACGGTTTCGGCGTACTCCATCCACTTCAACACATATGTTCACATGCTGGCCCGCGCGGAATCCCGACCAGCGCCTGGCCGGTTTCAGAACCAGTGTCTTGGTGTCCCCGGTTTCAGAAAGGATCTGCTCCACTCTGGCCGGTGTGTACTCTTGTACCCACATGGGGTTGATGCGTTCCAGCAGTGGGTCAAAAAACGCTTCCGGGTCATCCCGGTTGAATAGCTGCCTTCCGAGCCAGTGAAGGGCTTTTTGCTGGGTCTGTTTCGCTAACATGGTCATTGCCTCCCTGAGGCTTTCTGTTTCCCTTGTGTACAAGTGTTCACTAATGTGTACGAATGTACACACGACAACGTCAACTGACAACGGCAGAGCTCGTAATGGCTCAAAATGACAAGCATTCTGTACTTTTATTTTTTGGGATGTGTACACTCGTGAACCATTGGCTAACGGCAGGCGGTATGGGTACAGGATGGCGGAAAAACAGCGAAGAAAGCCGGGTGAAACCCGCGAGAAACTGATGACCGCGGCGTTAACCCTGGTAGGCAAGGGCCGGCATTTCGCCAGTCTTGGTATCCGGGAGGTGACACGTCAGGCAGGCGTGGTGCCCACCTCGTTTTACCGGCATTTCCGCAATATGGACGATCTGGGGTTGCAGCTTGTGGATGAGCTGGGCCTGGTGCTACGCAGGATGATGCGAGAAGCCCGGGCGAATGTGTTGCAGGCGGACAAACTGATCGAAGAGTCGGTGGCCATCTTTATCAGCCACGCGCAGGCCAACCGGAGTTTCTTTCTGTTCATGGCCCAGGGGCTGGCCGGTGAGAGCAGGGCGGTGCAGGAAGGTATCCGGAGCGAGATGCGTTTCTTTGCCAGTGAGCTTGCCAATGATCTGCGCAGGTTGAGGTTGGTGGACCATCTGACCGATCAGGATCTGGACATGACCTGTGATCTGGTGGTGCGCAGTGTCGCCTTCAGCCTGACTGATCTGCTCGGCGTATCCGCCGACGACGACTATCAGATCGAGCAGATCAGGAAGCGGACCACCCGCTTCCTGCAACTGATTTTCGTGGGCGCCGCCCACTGGCAAAGCGCGGGCTGATTGTCCGTTGTATCAGTCCGCTTTACTCTTTTTCGTCGGCTGTTTGCGCGGCGCACTGGGCTTGGCCGCAGCTTTCGGTTTGGCCTTTGGCGGAAGAATCAGGCTTTCCAGTTCGTCCAGTGCCTCACCCGTGTAAACCGCAAGTCTCTGCATGCTCGGCAGGGTATCCCTGCAGCCCGTATAGCCGAAGTTCAGTGAACCGTCATAGCTCAGGCAGGTGATGTTCAAAGCGCCACCGTGAGTAATCAGCGAGACAGGGTACATGGCTTCCAGTTTCGCGCCCTCGTAGTAGAGCGTTCTCTGGGGCCCCGGCACATTGGAAATCGTGACGTTAAATACCGGCCGCATGCGACCGCCAAGGCCGGACATCAGCTGCAGAATATAAGGCGACATCAGGAGCATGGTGTACTGGGTGAGCGCGCTTTTGGGCAGCTTCTGCAAATGCTCTTTGGCCCTTCGCGTTGACGCCTTGATGTTTTGCAGGCGGGTCAGCGGATCGGCTTCGTCGGTCGCAAGCGAAGAGATCATGAAACTGATCTGGGTGCCTGTCCCTTCGTCATCGGACGGCCGGATGTTAACCGGTATGCCGGCGGTGAGGGGAGCGTCCGGCAGTTCATTCTGTTCCAGCAGAAAACGCCTGAGGGCAGTTCCGCACAGGTACAGAACGATATCGTTGAGGGAAGCGCCGGAAACGTGGGCAAGCTCCTTGATCCTGTCGAGCTGGTAATGCTGGGTGGCAAACCGGCGCTGGCCGGTAACCCGGTGATTGATCTTGGACACGGGCCCGGTAAACGGTGCCGTGAGACCATCCTCGGGGTGACGGACCGAATGCACCAACCTGTTGCCCGCTTGCAACAGACGTGGCGCCATATCCGCTTGCAGTTTCAGTGCCTCCATGGCCTGTGAGACCGCGCCGGGCACGCTGGCCTCGGAATCGGATTTGCTGCCGCGACGGCGCTCCGGCCGAACCGACCAGGGTGGCGGCATGTCCCGTTTGTCGGGATCGGTTGTCAGTACCCGTTGCATCAGGCGTACACCACTGATGCCATCAATCATGGAATGATGCATCTTGGTGTAGAGCGCAAAACGGTTATTCTCGAGGCCCTCGATAACGTGGCATTCCCAGAGTGGGCGGGCAAAGTCCAGGGGGTTGGAGTGCAGGCGCGATACCAATATGCCCAGTTCCCGTTCACCGCCGGGGCGCGGCAGTGCCGAGTGACGCACGTGGTAATCCAGATCGATTTTCTTGTCGACTTTCCAGCCCGGCGCCAGTACCCGACCCAACAGTCCGGACCAGGCAAGCTTTAAACCCCAGGGGGGCGCGACATCGCCGGTTTCCTTCATGCGGGTCACCATGTCCCGGAGGAAGGTTTCAGGGGCGCCCTCCGGTAGCGAAAAGATCTGCAGGTTGCCCACATGCATGGGGGTGTCTTCAGATTCTACGGCCAGCCAAGAGGCATCCAGCGTTCCCAGGCGTTTCATTCCTTGTGCGTCTCCACCAGTATCCAGGTATTTTAGTTATCTCATGCAAGTATACTTGCAACTGCTTCGTGACACGATGTTTCAGGTCATAAAGTTCCCCGGTTCTGCAGTGCCTTATCACCTCAAACCTTTGCCGTTTTAGTCTCCCGAAAGAGGCGAGTGTGTGCTACTTTTCATCGGTTGGTTGCAGTAAAAACAAAAACATCCGGAGGCGTTGTGGAATCCAGCCCGCTTATCTCGGCAGGACTGCCGATTGCTCTGTTCATCATCATGATCGGTATCGGCATGACCCTGACGATACGAGACTTCCGCCAGGTGGCGGTGTATCCGAAAGGGATGATCGTCGGCACCATTGCCCAGATTCTTGTCATGCCGCTCATCGCCTTCATTTTGGCCACGTTGCTGGCGGTTCCGCCGGCCATAGCGGTCGGACTGGTGATCATCGCCGCCTGCCCTGGAGGCACCACATCGAATCTGTTTGTGCTGCTCTCGCGGGGCAACATTGCCCTCTCTATAGTACTGACCGTCAGCGCCAGCCTGATCACCATTCTCACCCTGCCGCTGTTTACCAATATTGCCCTTCAGCACTACATGGGAACCGAGGAAGACATTGTGCTGCCGGTCTGGAAAACCGTGGGCATGCTGATTGGCATCGTGCTCTTCCCGGTCGCCATCGGGATGGTGGTTCGCACCCGTAAGCCGGAAGTTGCCCGCAAGGCAGAGGGCATTGTGAGTATCTTCGGTGGCATTGTGCTGGCGGTGCTGATCGTGGCGCTGGTGTACGGGGTTCGCGACCAGATCTGGGAGCTCCTGAAGCAGGCGGGGCCGGCAACCATCCTGTTGAATCTGGCCGGTATTGGTCTCGGTCTGGCGGCCGGCCGGGTGGCGGGTCTGACACAGCGGGAATCCCTGGCAGTGGCGGTGGAGTTGGGTGTAAAGAACGGCACCATTGCCCTTATGGTCACTCTGACTCTGTTGGAATCCAGCGCCATGTCGATCCCGGCTGCTGTCTACGGGGTGCTGATGTTCCCCATCGGCTTTGTTCTCGCTATGTATGGTCGAAGCATCATTCCCATTTCGACGGTACAGAGCAAAAACTGACTGGAGTCCTGCGTTATGCAGTTCCTGAACGGCATTACCCTTCTGCTTGTCTACCAGTTGGTAGGGGAGGTTACAGTTCGCTTGCTCGGTGTTCCCATCCCCGGGCCCGTACTTGGCATGGTGATGCTGTTCGTAACTTTGATGATACGGGGCAAGGCGCCGGAGTCTGTCGATCAGGCGTCCACGGCCTTGCTCAGTCATCTCTCGCTTCTGTTTGTTCCCGCTGGCGTGGGCATGATGGCGCACTTTGGCCGCATCGCCGACGAGTGGCTTCCGATAACCCTGGCGCTGTTGTTAAGTACCGTGATTACCATGGTTGCCACCGCGCTGATCATGCAGGTAACCACCCGCTGGTTTGCCAAGCCGCTTGCTGAAAAGGAGGGCGGCGATGAATGAGCCGGGCCTGCAAGACATCTGGGTATATCTCTCCGCATCACCGCTATTGGGGCTCACGATCACCCTGGTGGCCTATGGCCTGGCCTACCGGCTGTACCTGAAAACCAACTCCAACCCTCTGGCCAACCCGGTGGTCACGTCCGTCGCCATGCTCATTATCCTGCTGCTGGCAACAGGCACCTCCTACAGTGATTATTTTGAAGGCGGCCAGTTTGTTCACTTTCTGCTGGGGCCGGCCACGGTGGCGTTGGCCGTCCCCCTGTATCAGCAGTTTTCCAGGCTTAGACAGCTGTGGTTGCCGGTGACGATTTCGCTTTTCTGCGGCGTGGTGATCGCCGCTGGCAGCTCCATTGGCCTGGCCCGTCTTCTGGGCGGCTCCACGGAGATCCAGATGTCCCTGGCACCGAAATCGGCAACGGCGCCGGTGGCCATGGGGATTTCCGAAAAAATTGGCGGCCTTCCGTCGCTGACCGCCGTATTGGTTGTTATCACGGGCATCACCGGCGCCGTTCTGGGCACCAAGCTCTTTGAGTGGATCCGGGTTCGTGATGACACCGCCAGGGGCATTGCCATGGGTGTTGCAGCACACGGTATCGGGACCGCCCGGGCGTTTCAGGTAAGTTCGCAGATGGGTGCTTTTTCCGGGCTTGCGATGGCGCTTTCCGCCTTCGCTACCGCCTTGCTCGTGCCCTGGCTGGTCGATCTGCTTGAAGCCTGGATCCCCGCCTGAGCCGGCTCTTCCGATGGATTCAATGGGATAACTCCATTTCCCCATTGCTGGCGTACTCGTTATCAAGAGAACCCTTGATAAGCGAACCCTGAGGAGGCCCCTTGAGCAGGAATAACTACCTGGCAGTGCTTGTTCTGTCACCGGTGTGGATGTCGAGCTCGCTTCCAGCGATTGCACAGTCGTCATTGGACAACGATGAGGAGCTGGTGCTTCAAGTAACGTCACCAAGACTGGTTCGGGATCTGTACGAAACGCCCGCGGCGGTCTCTGTCATCAACGCACCCGATATCCGTGAGGGCCAGCAGCGCCTGCAACTGGATGAATCACTCAACACTGTCCCGGGCCTGTTCTTTCAGAACCGCTACAATTTCGCCCAGAATCTAAGATTGTCTACTCGCGGATTTGGCGCCAGAGCGCCCTTCGGTATTCGTGGTATCCGGATTCAGGTGGATGGCATCCCCTACACGCTGCCCGATGGCCAATCCCAGATCGATGCCATCGATCTGGATTCCGCCCAGCGAATCGAGGTCATTCGGGGGCCTGCCTCGGTTCAGTATGGGAATGCCGCGGGCGGTGTGATCGATATTTCCACGGCGTTGGGTGATGAGCTTCCCCAGGGCGGTCGGCTGCGGCTCGATGGCGGCAGTGACGATTATCGCAAGGCCGCGATACAGGGAAATGGCGTTGATGGTGATACCAGCGGTATAGCCACGCTTTCCTGGCTGACGTTTGATGGCCACCGGGAACAGAGCAAGGCAGAGAAAGCCCTGTTCAACGCCCGTGTGGCACGGGATCTGGATTCTGGACGGCGGGTAACCGCCACATTCAACGCGCTGCATAACCCCAAATCCGAAGATCCGGGCGGGCTTACCCTGGCCCAGACCGAGGACGATCCGGAGCAGGCCACCGCATTGGCCAAGAGGCTGGACAGTAGCCAGACCGTGACCCAGCAGACCCTGGGTGTAAGATTTGAAGACTGGGGCGTCCTTCCCGGCCAACTCACCCTCGATACCTTCTACACTCACCGGGATTTCGCACAGCAGTTGCCGTTTCCGGGAAGCAGCCGCATAGCCTACGACCGGCACTTTTACGGCATCAGTTCCCAGTACCAGCAGGAATCGACTCTGGCCGGATTGTCGCTGGTGTGGGTTACCGGCCTGGATGTTCACCATCAGTCCGACGACCGGCGCCGCTATTCGGTGTCTATCGATGGCGATATCACCGGCCAGACCCAGGCGGAAAACCAGAGTGCCACCAATGTGGCGGTGTTTGGCCAGGGCGACCTGGCGCTGAGCGACGCACTTAACGTCTCCCTTGGCGTGCGGTTCGACCGGTTGCGTCTGGCCATTGACGACGACTGGCTGCAAGACGGTAACGATGATTCGGGCAACCGGACTTTCCGGGAATACAGTGGCGTTGCCGGTATCAGCTACAAACTGCCACCGGCGCACCAGGTATATGCCACCCTCGGTACGGCGTTCGAGTCACCCACCTTTACCGAGTTTGCCAATCCGAATGGCGGCGGCTTTAATCCCGAGCTGGAGCCGCAGCAGGCATTGAATCGCGAGCTGGGTATGCGCGGCATGCTTGGCCGTGGCCTCAGCTATGACATGGCCCTGTTCTCCATCCGGGTGGAGGACGAGATCCTGCCCTTTAACGTGGGCGATCAGACCTTCTACGAAAACGCCGGTGAAACCCGTCGCAATGGCTTTGAACTCGGTCTGGCCTGGGACCTTTCGTACGCCTGGCGGGTAACCAGCGCGCTGACCCTGGCGGATTACGAGCTAAGGGACTTTGTGGATGAGCAGGGCAACGACGCCAGCGGCAACGCTATTCCAGGTCTGCCGGAGCAGCTCTGGGTGAGCGAGCTGGAGTGGCGCGGTGCAGCCGGTCGTTTCGCGGCTCTGGAGTGGCAGTATGTGGGCGAGTTCTACGCCGAAAACAGCAACCAGACCCTGGTGAGTGACTATTGGCTGGTCGGTATACGTGCCGGCGATTCAGTGCGCATGGCGGATCAGACCCTGAACCTGTATGCCGGGATCCGCAATCTGCTGGATCAGGACTACTTCAGTAACGTGCGGATAAACGCCAATGCGAACCGCCCGGTGGAAGATCGGGGCTATTTCGAACCCGCCCCGGGAAGAACTTTTTATGCGGGCCTGGAATGGGTATTCTGAGGGGCGATAACAACACAAACAGTAGGGATTTTTAATTCATGCAAACCAAGTTCCTTCTCGAAGAAAGCCAGATGCCGAAATACTGGTACAACCTGCAGGCGGACCTCCCCGAGCCGCTGCCGGCCGTCTTGCACCCGGGTACCCAGCAGCCGGTGGGCCCATCGGATCTGGAACCGTTGTTTCCGATGGCGCTGATCGAACAGGAAGTGACCACCGAACGGGAAATAGAGATTCCTGAGCCGGTGCGTGATGTCTACAACCTCTGGCGTCCGGCGCCGCTTTATCGGGCCCATCGCCTCGAGAAGGCCCTCGGCACGCCGGCAAAGATTTTCTACAAATACGAAGGCGTGAGCCCGGCCGGCAGCCACAAGCCGAACACCGCGATTCCGCAGGCGTTCTACAACCGCGAAGCAGGCATACGCACCCTCACCACCGAAACCGGTGCAGGGCAGTGGGGCACATCGCTGTCCTTTGCCGGCTCCCTGTTCGATATTGACGTTACCGTGTTTCAGGTTCGGGTTTCCTACAACCAGAAACCCTATCGCCGGGCGGTCATGGAAACCTACGGCGCCAAATGTGTGGCCTCGCCCTCGGAACTGACCGAGTTTGGCCGCAAGGTGCTGGCTGAGACGCCGGACCACACAGGCAGCCTGGGTATTGCCATCTCCGAAGCGGTGGAACTGGCGGTCCAGGACCCGAACACGAAGTATGCCCTGGGTTCGGTGCTCAACCACGTATTGCTGCACCAGAGCATCATTGGCCTGGAAGCCATGCAGCAGATGGAAATGGCGGACTGCTGGCCCGATGTGATTGTGGGTTGTACTGGCGGTGGTTCCAACTTTGCCGGAATTGCTTTCCCGTTTATGGGGCACGCCCTGAGAGGCGGCGAGAAATCCCGGATTGTGGCGGTAGAGCCCTCGGCCTGTCCCACGCTGACCCGCGGCAAGTACGCCTACGATTACGGCGATACCGCCCACATGACCCCGCTCACCAAGATGCATACCCTGGGCTCCGGGTTCACGCCGCCCGGCTTCCACGCTGGCGGTCTGCGTTATCACGGTATGGCGCCGCTGGTGTCCCATGCCAAGGAGCTGGGTCTTTTTGATGCGGTCTCTTACACCCAGCGAGAGTGCTTCGAGGCCGGTGTCCTGTTCGCGAAGAACGAGGGTATTGTCCCGGCTCCGGAAGCCAACCACGCGGTCAAGGGCGCCATTGACGAAGCCCTGCGCTGTAAGCGGGAAGGCAAGGAAGAGGTGATCCTGTTCAACCTCTGCGGCCATGGCCATTTCGATATGGCGGCCTACACCTCCTACTTCGCCGGTGAACTGAGCGACCACGAATACGACGAACAGGAACTGGCCATGGCCTTGTCCGGGCTGCCCTCGGTCAACGCCTGATCAGTCGTCTTTAGCCCGCTGCTGAAAAATCGTTCCCCCGCCGCCGGCATTCAGTTGCCGGATGGCGGTGGGTGCGCCCTCGTTGTCCAGTCGAACATCGCCAATGCCAGCTCCGTTCCACAGCCGCTCGCCGGCCTCCCGGCCCTCGGGTAGCCTGGGGGAAATCCACATGCGTCGTCTCTTGGTGAACCAGTTAAGGGGCGACCAGGGTGCGAACAGCCAGCGATTGAGCCGGTCCAGCCATTCCAGCAGGGCGTTGGGGAATTCGTTCTTGATGCCGCTACTGGTGATCTGCCAGACGCGGGGGCCGTTCTGTTTGTGGCGCACCCTCACATCGTAGGCAAACGAATAGTGAACATCGCCTGAGAGAATCACGAAGTGTCTGGGCGTTCGGGGGTGGCCGAAAATATTCAGTAGCACACTGGCCGCGCCCCGATGCGCCATCCAGTTTTCAGCATCCACCAACAGCGGCTTGCCAAAGAAGGTAAACACCCGCTGGATCATCTCGATGAGCTTTACCCCGAACATCGGCGCCGGCGAAACCACCACGACGGCATCCTCGCCCATGATTTCGTGTTGGAAATCGGTCAGTGATTCCCAGTCCATCAGTCCGGAGGGGTGACTGCGCCGGATTTCACTCCGCCAGCGATGGGTGCGGGTGTCCAGCACCACCAGTCTGGGTGATGTTGGCAGGCTGTAGTGCCAGTGTTGAAAGTGGAACAGCTGGTCGATCAGATCATTCTGAATGGCCGTGTCCAGCTCGTGTTGCCCGTTGCTGGACTCGAACAGCCTCTGGCACTGTTCGATCAGTTGGCCGAAATTGCCAGGCTGGTTGCCCCAGCCCTGGCACAAAAGATAGCCCAGCAGGGCATTGCCAATAATGCGCCGGGAAAAGGGGTGTTCGTAAGCGGTGGTTTCCCAGAGCGCGGAGAGATTCCAGTCGTCCGTCACGTCATGATCGTCAAAGATCATATAGACGGGCACGTTGGCCATGGCCCGCGCTGCCTGCGGAAGGCTCTTGCGGAACTCGTCGATGGCGGCCTGTTCTTTCCGATAGCGCGCCAGCTCGTCCGGGTCATCGACCGGCTCGGCACTGGTCACAAAAGCCCAGGGCTCCGGGGACCAGACCAGCAGATACATGGCCATCACCTCGGCAAAGGAAATCAGGTGATTGCCGGCATTGGCGGTGGTAAACACCGGCTTGCGAACGCCACCGAAGAAGCGCTCGGTCAGGTCTTCATTGAATTCGGATTCCGGCAGCAGTTCATCCCGGTGGTAATAGGCATTCGCCACCGAAGTCAGTTCCTTGCTGTGCGACAGCGAGGCGCCTTCCAGTACCTCCTGGTAAAGGCCCAGTTGGTGAATGACACACTGGATGGCATGCAGCATAGGGCCGGCCACATCATCGGCGTAAACCTGGTCGCCGGTCATCAGGAGCAGAGACGGAACATCCTCAAGCTTCTGTGCCTTCTGCAGTTCTTCATCCACTCGAACCAGCCCGTCAGGAGAGGGGTGGTGGGGTCTTCGGCAAGAGCCGTGGAGTATTCGGTCCAGTCTGGATTTCAGGGTAAAGCCTGGCCTCTCCCGGCCCTCGGGGCAGATATGTGGAGCCCAGGTCCGGATCCACTCGCAAGCCTCTGAGCCGTCGGCGGTGAGCCCCAGGTCGTATTCCAGACGGGTGTCCTGTGGGAGAGTAGCCTCAGGCGTGATGGTCAGCAGGTTCAACCAAGCTCGGGTACCCATTCGCAGCCGGATCACCTCTGAATCGGCTAGCGGCCGGTTCAGAAGAGTCTCTGAGTCATGGAACACCTTAACGGCAAACTCTGCCGGCTCACTGGTTACCAGCCACAGCACCAGTGAGTCCGGTGCTGCATGTCGCAAGACCGGGCCGGCTATGACCGGCCCCGGCGTTGTTTGTTTCATGGCTGCGTGCCCGTCAGTCAATTTTGGTCATCCCGTTCAATCCTGACCGGCGTCAGGTCGCCGACGCGAAAATCAATTTCGAGTTCCTGGCCGGAAGGGTCATTACCTTCCACTTCAATATAGCCCCGGGAACTGACCTTGAGCTCCTCGAGCCTGTCCATTCCTTCTGCCTGTGCTGCCTTCAGGTAGTTGCGGACCTCTTCCGCAGTCAATCCGGAAGGCTCTCCGCCGTGCTTGCGACGCTGCTCTCGTTCTATAGAGCCATCGTCGTTCATGTCCAGCTCAACATACCAATCGTTGTCGACCCAACCTTCCAGTTCTATATCGTCGTAGCCTTCATACTCAAATTCGAGACTTCGGAACTGGGTGATGCCATAGTCGCTGCCCGCCTTAAGAATACGTTCAGCATCGTCAAAAGAGCCCATTGCCATCGCTGCGGGAGCGGAAATCATGCCGCCGGCCAGCGCAAGCGCTATGATCGTCTTCATAGTAATCTCCTTAGTGCCGTTGAAAGTTTTGAAAACAGGATCGGAGACAGGAAGGGTTTTCCCGTCAACCTGAGTGCATCCTAGGCGGGATGTGCTTACCGCAGCGTGAGTGCTCCGTTCATGATTCGTTCATCCGGGCTTTGACAAAATGACGCCATGAAAAATGCCACGAAAGCAGCAAATCACTACCTCCGTCTCTCGGTGCTCACGGTATTGCTGGTGCTGGTGATCGCCTCGGTAGCTGGCGTGCCCAACGCTCTTGCCGATGACGATGAGGATTGGCACAGCCTGCACCGGGAGGTACAGGCGGGTAGAATCAAACCTCTTGGCGAGATTCTCGAGAGCCTTTCGAAGGACTGGATCGGTGACGTAATCGATGTGGACCTGGATCACGATGATGGCCGGCGGATATACGAGATCGAGCTTCTTGGGCCTCAGGGACAGGTCGTGGAATTTGAAGTGGATGCCCAAACCGGTGAAATAATTGAAATGGAAGGTCGTAATATCCAGGGGATGAGGCGCCGATGAAAGTATTGCTGGTGGAGGATGATAGGGCTCTTGCCGAGGGCCTTGCCGCTGCGCTGAGCAATGCCGGGCTCCTGGTGGAAGTGGCAGAAGATGGTCGCAGTGCAGATTTTCTGGTGAGCACCGAACGCTACGACGTGGTGATTCTGGACCTCGGATTGCCTGATGGTAGCGGTGTGCAATGGCTTGCGGGTTGGCGGGAGCGAGGAATTGACCTGCCGGTCCTGATACTGACAGCCCGGGAGCGATGGTCCGACAAGGCCGCCGGTTTTTCTGCCGGGGCTGATGATTATGTCACCAAGCCGTTCGAAACGGCGGAGGTCCTGTTCCGGCTTCGTGCGCTGATGCGCCGGGCCCATGGTCATGCCCATCCGATGATTACGGTCGGCGAAATTGCCCTGGATACCCACGCAGGGCAAGTCACGCGTGCCGGAATGCCGGTTGCCCTGACCGCCCAGGAGTTCAGGCTGCTGTCCCGCCTGATCCACGCCGCCCCGAGGGTAGTGAGCCGTACCGAACTGTCCGAACATGTGTATGACGGTGATCAGGAGCCGGATTCCAATGTGATTGATGTCCAGGTCAGCCGGTTGCGTCGGAAGCTTGGCGGAGAGTCGATCGAGACCGTTCGTGGCCAGGGTTACCGGATGAATGGCGGGAAAGCTCCAACATGATCCTGTCGGGCTTGAAACGCTGGGGCATTGCCACTCGGATGATGGTGTCCGCCCTTGTGCTGATTCTGCTGGTTTTGCCTGTCGCTGGAGGGCTGCTGGCCTGGAATTTCCGCGAGGCCGTGAATACATCATTTAACAACCGGTTGGATTCCCTGCTGAATGTGGTGATTGCCGGTGTCGCCTATGACGTTCCCAACGATGCATTGGTCCTGGAGCGCCAATTGGGCGACCCGCGGTTTGAGCGGGTTTTTTCAGGTTGGTACTGGCAGGCAACTGATGGTGCCGAACGCGTGATCACCTCACGATCCCTGTGGGATCAGCGGCTTCCAGTTGTAGAAGGTTCACAGGTTGTCTATCGGCAGTCAGCAGGCCCCGGGGGACAAACGCTGAGAGTGGCGGCGCGCACGATCCAGATTCCGAACCTGCCGGACCCGTTGCATGTATCAGTGGCGGCCGACCTGACCGAAGTTCGAGCCGAGGTCGCTCGTTTCCACAGGTTGCTTGCTGTGTCTCTGGCAACGCTTGGGGTTCTCTTGTTGATCCTTATCGGGCTCCAGATACGCTGGGGTCTTGATCCCATGAGACGCGTCGAAAAAAGCCTGAAGAGTGTCGAAGCCGGTCGACAGAATAGCCTCGCAACCGACCTTCCTGAGGAACTTGCCCGCCTTGCGCGGGCGATTAACCTGGTCCTCGAGCGGGACCAGACGCTGATTGAACGTGGCCGTTCGGCGGCCGGCAATCTCGCTCACGCGCTGAAAACGCCGCTGTCTGTGCTGGGCACGTTATCCGAGCAGTTACCCGCGTCTCAACAACAGGCTTTCCGGGCGGAACTGCAGCGCCTGAATGCCGCTGTCAGGCATCATCTGGCCCGGGCGTCGGCGGCGGGCCCGGTCGGTTTGGGTCGGAAAACCGATTTGGCCGAGGCCCTGACTCCAGTCTTTGCGGCGCTGGAGGGGCTCGCCTCGCGTAGGGGCGTTCAGTTTGAAAAGAATCTTGGACTGGCCGGGCCTGTCAGGTACGAGCAGCAGGATATTCAGGAAATAGTCGGTAATTTGCTGGAAAATGCTGTCAACTGGGCAGAAAAGCGCGTTGAATTGGTTCTTGAGCAATCGCCTGAGAGCCTCTCCATCGTTGTCGAAGATGACGGACCGGGAATGTCCGAAACCCAGTGCGCCGAAGCTCTCAGCCGGGGTGCCCGCCTTGACGAAGAGCGCTCGGGGTCGGGACTCGGACTTTCGATCGTGAACGACCTTGTCAGAATCTATGGCGGAACCCTCACGCTGACACGTTCAGGCCTCGGGGGCCTGAGGGTCAGCGTTGAATTGCCGGCTTAATCCTCCTCAGCTTCCCTGGGCGGGCAGTGGTGGTCCTCTACCACGGTGCCATCATCCACGCTCTCGAGGTGCACATCAAAGCCCCACAACCGGTGCACGTGCCGCAGGACTTCATCAGTTTCCTTGCCCAGGGGGACGCGGTCCACGGGAATATGGCGCAGGGTCAGTGAGCGGTCGCCGCGCACATCCACATTCCATACCTGGATATTGGGCTCCCGATAGCTGAGGTTGTACTGGCGCGCCAATTTCTCTCGCAGGTCCCGGTAGCCGGGGTCATCGTGGATGGCGGTTACCCGGTACACGTCTTCCTGGTCATCATTCTGGATTGCGAAAAGTTTCAGATCCCGCATTACCTTGGGGGAGAGGAACTGCTGGATGAAACTCTCATCCTTGAAGTTCTTCATCGCAAAATGCAGGGTTTCCAGCCAGTCGCTGCCGGCGATGTCCGGGAACCACTCACGGTCTTCGTCTGTCGGGTTCTCGCAGATCCTGCGCAGATCCGTAAAGATGGAGAATCCCAGGGTGTATGGGTTAATGCCCGAATACCACGGGCTGTTGAATGGCGGCTGATACACCACCGCCGAGTGGCTCTGGAGAAACTCGAGCATGAAGCCGTCGGTCACCAGCCCCTTGTCGTACATGCGATGCAGCAGGGTGTAGTGCCAGAAGGTGGCCCAGCCTTCATTCATGACCTGGGTCTGGCGCTGGGGATAGAAGTACTGCCCAAGCTTCCGCACGATGCGGATGATTTCCCGTTGCCAGGTTTCCAACAGGGGCGCGTTCTTCTCGATGAAATAGAGAATGTTTTCCTGGGGCTCTTCTGGATAGCGTTTGCGACGCCTTACCGGGTCATCGTCTTCGTCAAGCTTCGGTATTGTCCGCCAGAGGTCGTTGATGCGCCTCTGCTGGTATTCCTCACGCTCCTTCTGGCGCCGCACTTCCTCTGAAGCCGATATCGGTGCAGGGCGCTTGTAGCGATCTACGCCATAGTTCATGAGGGCGTGGCAGGAATCCAGAATCTCCTCCACGGCGTCCACGCCATGGCGCTCCTCACACTCCGCCACGTAATGACGGGCAAACACCAGGTAATCGATGATCGCGCTGGCGTCGGTCCAGGTGCGGAACAGGTAGTTACCCTTGAAGAAGGAGTTGTGGCCATAAGAGGCATGGGCAATAACCAGCGCCTGCATCGGCAGGGTGTTTTCCTCCATCAGGTAGGCGATGCAGGGATTGGAGTTGATCACGATCTCGTAGGCCAGGCCCATCTGGCCGCGCTGATAGCCCTTGGATGTGCTGAGAAACTGTTTGCCGAAGGACCAGTGATGGTAGCCAACTGGCATGCCCACGGAGCTGTAGGCGTCCATCATCTGCTCGGCGCTGATCACCTCGATCTGGTTCGGGTAGGTGTCCAGGCCGAACTCGGCTGCGCACTTGGCAATCTCGTCATCGTATTCCTGGATCAGTTCGAAGGTCCACTCAGAGCCCGTGGAGATCGGCTCCCGGGCCCTGGGCTGGTCGCTTTCGGGCGGATTGGGTCGGTCCATGAGGTTAGTCATGCGGCTTTCCTCTCGAACAGCTGGCGGAATACCGGGTAAATTTCACCGGGGTCGGCGATCTGCTGCAGGGCAAAGCTCTGGGGGAATTGCTCCTGAATCTTCTCGTATTCATACCAGAGCATCTGATGGTCCTGCGGCGTGATTTCCACATAGGCAAAGTACTGCACCAGTGGCAGGATATTGTCGGCCAGGATCTTGCCGCACACCGGCGAGTCATCGTTCCAGTTATCACCGTCGGACGCCTGCGCTGCGTAGATGTTCCATTCAGCCGGGGAATAACGGGACTCAATAATCTTGTGCATCAGCTTGAGGGCGCTGGAGACAATCGTGCCCCCGGTTTCCCGCGAATAGAAGAACTCTTCCTCGTCCACTTCCTTGGCGCTGGTGTGGTGCCGGATGAAGACCACTTCGATCTTCTTGTAGTTCTTCTTGAGGAACAGGTACAGCAGGATGAAAAACCGCTTGGCGATGTCCTTGTGCATCTGGGTCATGGATCCGGATACATCCATCAGGCAAAACATCACGGCGCTGGTGGCCGGCTGCGGTTTTTTCAAATGCTGGCGATAGCGCAGGTCGATTTCGTCAATGAAGGGAATGCGGCGAACGTTTGCTTTCAGTCGTGCGATTTCCTCCTCGAGTACCTGGATCTGATCCTCATGGCTGAATGCCGCGTCCAGATCCTCGGGCGCCGATTTCAGGGCTTCCAGTTGTTTCTCCAGATCCCGGATCTTCTTCTTGCGCGCCCCTCCCAGGCCCAGCCTGCGCGCGTGGGCTCCGCGCAATGAGCGTACTACATCCAGCTTGGCCGGCACCCCATCGGTGCTGAAGCCAGAGCGGACATATTTGAACGCTTCGGTATCCTTGAGTTTCTTACGGGCCAGATTGGGCAGTTCGAGATCGTCGAACAGGAAATCCAGGAACTCTTCCTGGGTTATCTGGAAAGCGAACTCATCCATGCCTTCGCCGTCCGGGCTGGCCTGCCCCTGCCCGGAGCCCTGGCCCCCACCACCATCGGGCTTGGGAATGGTGTCACCGGCCACAAACTCCTGATTGCCCGGATGCACCATCTCCCGCTTGCCGCCCTGGCCATGGTGAAAGATGGGTTCTTCAATGTCGCGAGACGGAATACTGACTTTCTCGCCCCGCTCTATATCGGTGATCGAGCGTTTCTGAACAGCATCCGACACCGCACGTTTGATGTGGTGTCGGTAACGGCGCAGGAACCGTTCACGGTTCACTGCGCTCTTGTTCTTACCGTTCAGGCGCCGGTCGACTATGTGGGTCATTCCCATGGCGTTACTCCAGCTCAGTGAATGGTCACTGACTTAGTGAGACTTGCGAACCCGCAGGTACCATTCAGCCAACAGCCGCACCTGCTTCTCCGTGTAGCCTCGGTCGACCATACGCTCGACGAACTGCTTGTGCTTGTTCTGATCTTCCTGACTCGCTTTCGGGTTGAAAGAAATCACTGGCAACAGATCCTCGGTGTTCGAGAACATTTTCTTCTCGATCACGGCGCGCAGTTTCTCGTAGCTGAGCCAGGACGGATTCTTGCCACCGTTGTTCGCCCGGGCCCGCAGGACGAAGTTGACCACTTCGTTGCGGAAATCCTTCGGGTTGGAAATGCCCGCCGGTTTCTCGATTTTTTCCAGCTCTTCGTTGATTGAAGAGCGGTCGAGGATCTCGCCGGTATCCGGATCCCGGTATTCCTGATCCTGAATCCAGAAATCAGCATAGGTGACATAACGGTCGAACAGGTTCTGGCCGTATTCGCTATAGCTCTCGAGGTATGCGGTCTGGATTTCCTTGCCGATAAACTGCACATAGTGCGGTGCCAGGAATTCCTTGATGAACCGGAGATACTTCTCGTGAGTTTCAGCAGGGAACTGCTCCTGTTCGATCTGTTTTTCAAGAACGTAGAGCAGATGCACCGGGTTGGCAGCCACTTCGGTGGTGTCGAAGTTGAACACCTTGGACAGGATCTTGAAGGCGAAACGTGTGGAGAGCCCATCCATACCTTCCATCACGCCGGCAGCGTCACGGTACTCCTGGATCGATTTGGCTTTCGGGTCGGTGTCCTTGATGTTCTGGCCGTCATAAACCCGCATCTTGGAGAAGATGCTGGAGTTTTCCGGCTCCTTGATGCGCGACAGCACCGAGAACTGGGCCAGCATGTCCAGGGTGTCGGGCGCGCAGGGAGCGCCTTCCAGGGAGCTGTTGCTCAGCAGTTTCTTGTAGATCTCGATTTCTTCCGTCACCCGAACACAGTAGGGCACCTTGACGATATAGACCCGGTCAAGGAACGCCTCGTTGTGTTTGTTGTTGCGGAAGGTCTGCCACTCTGATTCGTTGGAGTGGGCCAGGATCACGCCATCAAAGGGCACCGAGCCCATGCCTTCGGTGGTGTTGTAGTTACCTTCCTGGGTCGCTGTCAGCAACGGATGCAGGACCTTGATGGGAGCCTTGAACATCTCCACGAACTCCATCAGGCCCTGGTTGGCTTTACACAGGCCACCGCTGAAGCTATAGGCATCCGGATCATCCTGGGAGAAATCCTCCAGCATGCGGATGTTGACCTTGCCCACGAGGGCGGAAATGTCCTGGTTGTTGTCGTCCCCGGGTTCGGTCTTGGAAACAGCAACCTGGTCGAGTACCGACGGATACATCTTTACAACGCGGAACTGGCTGATGTCGCCGCCGAATTCGTGCAGCCGTTTAACGGCCCAGGGCGACATGATGTTTTTCAGGTAACGAGCGGGGATGCCGTATTCTTCTTCCAGGATCTGGGCGTCTTCGGCCGGATCGAACAGGCCAAGTGGAGATTCGTTCACTGGCGAGCCCTTGATGGCGTAAAAGGGCACTTTTTGCATCAGTGACTTGAGCTTTTCCGCCAGGGAGGATTTACCACCGCCCACGGGACCAAGCAGGTAAAGAATCTGTTTCTTTTCTTCCAGGCCCTGGGCGGCATGGCGAAAGAAGGAGACGATGTTTTCTACGGCGTCTTCCATGCCATAGAACTCGGAAAACTCGGGGTACCGCTTGATGACCTTGTTGGAAAATATCCTTGAAAGCCTCGGATCTTTCGAGGTGTCGACGAACTCTGGTTCGCCGATGGCAATTAACATTCTCTCAGCGGCCGTGGCGTAGGCCGTTGGGTCCTTTTTGCAGATCTCCAGGTATTCCTCAAGACTGTATTCTTCTTCCTGAGTACTCTCATACCGGTCTTTGAAGTGCTGCAGTATGCTCATAGATCGCCCTCGCTCGCTGTATCTTCAGCTTTCAGTTCACGCAATTTCCCCGTTGCAGTCAGTTCCGCCCGTCCGGGTGGTTTATTTAGTTATGGGTGGAAGGAATGGATACTTACAAGCCTGTGCACGATCTTGTCGAGGTCGGCTTGCTTACTTTGAGCTTAGTTCACGGTTCGGGAGTTGGACAGTGTGTGAGTGGTTAAGGTTCATTAAATTATGTTAGGCGGGTGTGTTGGTTTTGTAGCTTGCCGTGTTTCTGGGGGGACAGTGTGAGGGGGCTGGAGTGCACCGGGTGGCTTTCTGACAACGAATTGGCAACTCGCTTCGCTCAGACATCAAATTCGTTGTCAGAAAGCCACCCGATACACTCCGATCAGATCACGGAGGCGATCGCCTGAAGGCAGGCTAGAGTTTGGTTAAACGGAAGACGCTTTCAGAGGCGTTTTCCAGACCTTTTCTCTTTGTAAACGGATGATCCTTGGCCAGGGTGTTGGTCAGGATGTGCTCGATCTTGTAGTCGTCCTGGTAGAGTTCCCGGACTTCCTCGTCACTGACGTTGAACGGCGGGCCCTTGATCTCAGTGTCGTAGTCCAGGGTGATCAGCAGGATTCTGGTGCCGTCGGGGATGATGGCGGTCAGGTGGTTCACATAGTCTCTGCGCATGTGGGGCGGCAGGGCGATCAGGGCGGCCCGGTCGTAGACCAGTCGAACGTGTTTGAGGTCTTCCGGTACCAGTTGGAAGAAGTCGCCGCACCAGAGCTGCAGGTTATCGTGTTTGAAGGTTATGAAGGGTTCGCCGGGGTGAACTTTGGCTTTCTCGCCGGCTTCTTCGAAGAAGTCCTTGCAGGCCAGTTCGCTCAGCTCTACACCGATGATCGGGTGGCCGCGGTCGTGGAGCCACCACATGTCGTGGGCTTTGCCGCAGAGGGGCACGAAAACGGCGTCGGTGCCTTTGCCAGCCAGTTCCGGCCAATGGTCGTGGAGATACTGGTTAACCGTGCCCTCGTGGAAACCGATTTCTTTTTTGGCCCAGCGTTCGTGCCAGAATTCATGTTCCATGGTTCATACCCTGTTCGTGCTTGGACATGTTGAGTTTTGGACGTTTAACCAAGTCTACCCTAATCTGTGGCCATCTGGATTCAGGAGAAAAGTATGAAAGCGGTGTTTCTTGATGCCAAAACCCTTGGCGACGATGTGGATCTCTCGCCCATTGAGTCGGTAACCGGCGGGTTGGAAAAGTATGATCGGACCACGCCGGATCAGATACTGGAACGCATCCGGGGGTTCGATACCGTGCTGGTCAATAAAGTCGTGCTCACCCGTGAGCATTTCGACGCCTGCCCCGAACTCAAGACCATCGCCGTGGTGGCGACCGGATTGAATAACATCGATCAGGCGGCGGCGAAGGATCACGGCATCAAGGTGATGAACGTGACCAACTACGGCCGCTCAACGGTGGCGCAGCACACCATGGCTTTGATGTTGGCACTGGCCACTCGGCTTCTGGATTACACCCGTGATGTCCAGGCAGGGCATTGGGGCAAGAGCGACATGTTCTGCTTGATGGATCATCCAATCATGGAACTTGAGGGGCGCACTCTCGGTATTGTCGGCTACGGCGATCTGGGCCAGGGCGTGGCGGAGCGGGCTGCGGCCTTTGGTATGAAGGTTCTTCTTGGAGCTCGGCCCGGGCAAGAACCGGGTGTGGTCGATGGCTATTCGCGAATTCCGCTGGACGAATTGCTGCCCCAGGCAGACGTGGTCTCGTTGCACTGCCTGCTGACCGACGAGACCCGGGATCTGATCGGTGCCCGTGAACTGAAAATGATGAAGCCCGACTCGTTGCTCATCAACACCAGCCGCGGAGGCCTGGTGAACGAACAGGCGTTGGCGGACGCGCTTCGCGCCGGCGAGATCGGTGGCGCCGGTTTTGATGTGTTGACCGAGGAACCGCCCCGCAACGGCAACCCTTTGCTAGCGGACGATATTCCCAATCTGATTGTGACCCCGCACTCGGCCTGGGCCAGTCGGGAAGCGCGGCAGAGGATCGTCGGCATCACCGCTGTTAATCTGAAATCTGTGCTGTAACAGCAAAGCCCCGGACGATCCGGGGCTTTGCAGACTGGCCTTGGGAGATCAGTATTTCCAGCCCGCGCTGACCGAGGCGCCCAGCTGGTACATTTCCAGATCAATGGTCTGGTTCGGTGCCAGCGGGTTGGGACCGGTCACTGTCTTGGCCGGGGAATAAAAGGCCATGCCAGACACATCAAGGTTTTCGCTGAAGCTGTGGGTAAATCCTCCAGTGAAGTGCCACTCCTGAACGCCCGGTGCCAGGATGTTGAACAGCACATCTTCGTCGGAGATAGGATTCTCTCCATAGCTGACGCCGGCCCGCCAGGCATGCGCCGGTGTTTGCTGCCACTGCCAACCCAGCTTGACGATGGTCATGTCGTCCCAGCCAAAGCCTGCGCCATTATCATCGCCGAGCTGTGCCGTCTGCAGATTGGGCAGCAGCGGGTTGCCCACGCTGTTGATCTCGCTGTAACGGATGTGCTGGATATCCAGCAGGAACCAGTGGTTTTCAAGTCCGGACCAGGCGATACCCGCGTTGAACATCTGGGGAATGTCGAAGTCGCCCTGTTCCGCAAAAAGGCCGCGGTATTTGTCGAACTCGTTCATCTTCAGAATGTTGCGCCAGCTCAGGCCGCCGCGGAGGGTGTCGGTGATTTCACCTTGCCAGCCGATCTGGTAACCGTAACCCCAGGCATCGTCGGTGCCGTTCTTGGAAAGTGCCCCCGGGTCTGACGAGAATGGCGCGAAGCTCTGCAGGCCTTCAGCTTCAAAACGCTGATAGGCAATGACTGGTGAAATGCCGAAGGCCTGGTTGTCGGAGAACTCCCAGGACCAGGTCGGGGCTATAAAAAGCTGTTCGAGGTTTACGCCGGTGCGGCCTGCGTAGAAGGGGCCGCCACTTTCACCGGAGTAGTCGGTGTTCATGCCACCATTGGCAAACACCGAAACGCCGAAACTTGTGGTGTCGGAAAGTTCCCGATTAAAACCCAAGTGGGGGATAACGAAACCGTTGCGGCTGCTTTTGTAAGTGCCCGGCTGCAATGAGAACGCAGGGGGAGGAGAGACCGGACCCTCGACAGTGTATTCCCGCCGGGGCGAAAAAACTTCGAATCCACCGTCAATCCGGTTCCCGACAAAAGCCATACCGGCCGGGTTGGTTGCCGCTGCAATGCTGTCCTGGGACAGTGCAGTGCCCGCGCCGGCCATGCCTTTACTGATGGTGCCGTAGCCGTGACTGAAATAGCCGTTGGTGGCCAGGGCAGTCACCGGTGAGAAGGCGGTAAGTGCAGCAACGCCCAGAGCAAGTTTGATTCGCATGAGAAAATACCTGATCAGAAAATACCATTTCTTGAATAGCGGCCTTTTTACAGAAGATCTGTTATAAGAGGAAGTAATAAATGATGATATGGTTATATTGGATGTGTAGCCCTCGCAAACTGCCGTTAATCGGCCATACTCTGGTTACACTGGATATCTGACTGATAATCTGAACAAAACATGGAACGACAGGACCTAAAGTGGCTTCATTCCAATTAAAAGACCGGCTTCAGGCAGCTGAGCGCTGGATTCTGGCGAATCCCAATCCGCCCCAGAGTTGGCCCTGGACCTGGTTGTACAAGGTCGGCCGCACTGCCTATGCGATGGCTCGGGATGTTCTCAGTGGACAATTGACTCTCCACGCCATGAGTCTTGTGTACACAACCCTCCTGAGTATCGTGCCTCTCCTTGCCCTGAGCTTCTCGGTATTGAAGGCGCTGGGAGTGCATCAGCGGATGGAGCCGTTCCTGTTCCAGTTCTTTGAGCCGCTGGGACCGCAGGGGATTGATCTTGCCGAACAGATCCTGGGCTTCGTCGATAATATGAAGGTCGGCGTTCTGGGATCGGTGGGCCTGGCGCTGCTGGTTTATACGGTGGTTTCACTGCTCCAGAAAATCGAGCGTTCCTTCAATATGATCTGGCGCGTGCCAGACATGCGTTCCATGGCGCAGCGATTCAGCAATTATCTGAGTGTGATCATGGTGGGACCGCTTCTGATGGTTTCGGCCATTGGCGTCAGCGCGACCATTTTTTCCTCAACCATCGTCCAGAAGCTCATCGAAATCGAACCGTTCGGATCGGTAATTCTTGTGGCCAGCCGGTTCACCCCGTTTTTCCTGGTGGTTGGCGCTTTCACATTCGTCTATGTATTCATGCCCAATACCCGGGTCAAACTCCGTTATGCGGCCATCGGCGGTCTGGTTGCCGGGGTATCCTGGCAGGCGGCCGGCATGCTGTTCGCCTCATTCGTTGCCGGGTCTGCGAAGTACGCGGCAATCTATTCCAGTTTCGCCATCGGCATTATTCTGCTCATCTGGATCTATCTGAACTGGATGATTCTCTTGCTGGGCGCCAGCATCGGGTTCTATCTGCAGAATCCCGGCTCCGTGGCCAAACGGCGCGAGGTGCAACTGGCACCAGAGCTGCAGGAAAATGTGGCGCTGGCGACCATGTGGCTGGTGGCCAAGCCCTTCAGCGAGGGCAAGCCTGCACCCCAGCAGGAATTACTGGAATACCAGCTGAGGGTGCCGGGTGAGGTAACCCGGGCTCTCAGTGACAAACTGATCCGTGCCGGTTTACTGAGCCTGGCCGGGAGTCAGGGCGATCGACTGGTGCCCGGGCGGGCGCTGGATCTGATAACGATCGGAGACGTTCTCAGGGTTGTACGCCACGACGAGGACCGGATTGTTGATCGGCTCCCTAAAGTGATCCCTGCCGAATTGGTGGGAGTCCGCAAGGTGGAGGAAACACGAACCTTTGCGGAGTTGTTGCGCGGCGACGAGGCAAAGGAAAAACCAGGATCTGTGGCGGAGAGGGAGCCTGTCTCAACTTCTGACAGTTGAACGGCCGCCTTCCCGAAGCATCTTCTGCAGCGCGTTGCGAATATTGCTGATCTGATCCGGGGTCAGGCGCACCACTTTTGGCAGGTCCTCTTCTGCGAGGTTGCGCTGATGGGCGTGCCTCAGCACTTCCCGGGTGCCAATAACCATGCCGTCCGTCAGCGGAGTGTGTTTCTGTTTTGGTGCTGGCCGTTCCGCGGCCAGCAGGTACGCATGGTACTTGGGGGGGAGGTTCCATTCGTTCGCCAGGAGCTGGCAGGTAGCCCACTGGTATCTCGCCAGAGCATGCCGAATAAGCGCCGGCTCCGGTTCGCCGATTGCTGTGCGCGACCGGCAGATTCGCTGAAGTTCACGGCGGATCGTGATGTACGCCAGTGAAGGCAGCAGGCCCACCATAAAGTGTGCACTGGTGTCTTCGCCCTGGGTTCTGGCAATGAGTTCTGCGGCTCGCGCGCAGGTCAGGCCCCAGCGCCAGCCACGCTGACCAAACAGCGCTTCCCGGCTGTTCCTTGCGGCCATCATGGGGCGCATAACCGCCGCGGAAATCACGTTCCGGATGCCATCTACCCCCAGTACAAATACCGCCTGGTCCACCGATTCGATGGCGTGGTCGCTGGTTCGGAAGTAGGGGCTGTTGGCAATCTGAAGCAATTGATCGGTCAGGGAGGGATCACCAAGAATGATCTCCGTGAGCCGCTGGCGATCGGTGGACTCGTCGGACAGGGCCCGCATGAGCATGGGCAGGCTCATGGGTTGGCGGGGCAGTTCCTCCATTTTGTTGCTGGTGAGCCGCTGATAAAGCTCCTCCAGCACGTCCTCGTAGGAAGAAAGATCAGCGCGCAGGGCCGCCGGCTCTGCATCCAGCAGCCAGCAGAACAAATGTTCCTCAAGCTGTTGGGCAAGCTCCGGGCTGGTGTCAGGGGTATCGGCCGCAGGTTTCTCCGGGGATGGATTGAACAGCCGCGCTTCCGGAGCGGGTGGTGCAGATTGTTTGCTTGGGAATAATCCTGAAATCCAGGAGAGAAAACCTGGCATCCGTTGCCTCCGGGTCGAACCTGTTCGAAGTAATGAACCTCCGTTTCCGAGAGTATAGATGTACGACGCATCCTTGCACAGGTTTTAAGCCGGTGAATTATGGCGGGAATTTACAGGAACGACTCCCCGAACACGAACACCAGTTGGCAGATACCGGCGCCAAAGCCGAGGAATGCGCCCACCAGAATCAGTTTGATTTCATCCTCCTGGAAACAGGGCCGTAGCAAGTCCTGAAACTCTTCGGAAGACAGTGCAATCATCCGCTCGACCATGATTGATTCGACGGCTCTGGCCCGGTCCTTCTCGAACACCGGGTTGTTGAACGATGTCTGTGATATTTCGATGGCCTTCTCGCCAACCTTGTTCTTAAGCGTTGCAAAGCCGGTGGGTCCGAAGGCCATCTGGGTCAGCGCCTTGCCCATGCCGGCGGTTTCATCCACCAGCGGTTTGATGTGCTTCTTGACCATGTTGCGGGCGCGATCACCCTTGGGCCCATCGAGAATCGCGTTAATGATGTTGCCAACGGTGAGTATCTCGTGGGTCACGATGTGGCAGAACGACTCTGCCACGGCCGGCTGGCGTTTCAGGAACAGACCCTGAATCCGGAAGGGGCCGACTTTTTTGGCGTGCAGCGGCCGGAAAATCACATTCAGGGCAATCCAGTTGGTTGCCCAACCCACCAGAAGACCGAAGAACGGCAGCACCCACCAGCTCGGATAGACATACCAGACTGCCATCTGGATCAGGCCGAACAAAAAGCCGAAGTAGAGCCCAGAGTTGATGATGAACCGGAATTCCACCTCACCGCACTCGATAAAGATCCGGTTCAGCAGCTCCTTGTCGCTGGCCAGGCGCTCGATGACCATGCCCTTGATATCCAGCAGGTCTTCAATGTTATCGGAGACATCTTCCACGAGATTGTCCACGAGCTGGGGCGTGGATTTGCGGACGCGATCGTAGACCATCTTCCTGGCCGAGGCCGGCAGGTTTTCCCAAAAGGTGGGGTATTCCTTGAGCATCATTTCGTCCACGTATTCCTCGATGCGGGGTTCGACGGAGTGAACGATATGGGTGGCGAGAACTTTCGGATCGATCTGCTGGAAGATCTCCCGAACGGTTCCGATCTTGGAGATAGTGGCGTCGACACTGATGGCCGCCATTTTGCGGGCCTTCGAGGGAATAATACCTTGCCAGCCAAGCAGCGGTGGTTTGCCGATGAATTCCAGGGGGTAGAAGGTCATCTTGATGGCAAGCCAGTTGGTGGTCCAGCCAATCAGGGCGGCAATGACCGGAATACTGAGGTATTGCCAGAATTCTTGGGTGCTTAGCAGGCTTGTCATCCCGTTACTCGCGTGTGATCGTTTTTTTGCTTCCGGAGTCGACAGGGATAATGTTGTTGGCACCCCGTTATGTCAATGACTTGCGTGCCAACATGAGACGGCGGTACGGTCGGTGTCGGTCAGCCGCCGATGTCGCCCCACAGCCATTGGCAAAGCGCCATGGCCGCAACCGGGGCGGTTTCCGTTCGCAGTACCCGGGGGCCGAGGGCTACCGGCAGGAAGCCTTCCTTTTCTGCGTGAGCGATTTCCTCGGGAGAGAGGCCGCCTTCCGGTCCGATCATGAGAGCCACCCGCTCTGGGGGAATGATGGACTTCAGGGCGTGTTCGGTGCGGTGGTGGAGAACCAGGCGGACTTCGCAATCGCGGCTGTGTTCCAGCCACTCGGAAACCGTCATCACCGGCAGGATCTCTGGCACCCGGGCGCGCCCGCACTGCTCGGCGGCGCTGATGGCAACGGATTGCCAGTGGCGCAGGCGCTTGTCTTCCCGGTCGCCCTTCAGTTTTACGTCGCATCGTTCGGTGGTTAACGGCACGATACGGGTAACACCCATTTCCACCGCTTTCTGCACTGCGTAGTCCATGCGGTCGCCCTTGGAAAGGGTCTGGCCGAGAACGATTTCCAGTGGAGATTCGGTGGTGTTGGCTTCCGGGGTGCCAACCTGGACTTCCACGTTCTTCTTGCTGGCACTGGAAATGGTGGCGGGGTAGTCGTTGCCATCACCGTTGAAGAGCAGCAGCTCCTGTCCCGCCTGCATGCGCAATACCCGGCCCACATGTTGTGCGGCGTTGTCATCAAGTTCGGCAGTGCTGCCCTGGGCGAGGGCAGAATTGGTATAGATGCGGGGTATGCGCATGAGCTGGTCTCTCAGGTTCCTGGCGGTTGTCAGTCGCGAACCGCAATCTCTATGCCTTCCGTTGCAACCTGGGCCAGGTGGCGGATCTGCTCTTCAGTGATCACGTAAGGCGGCATGAAGTAAACCACATTACCCAGGGGGCGAAGCAAGGCCTGGCGGGTCAATGCGTGCTGATAAACACGAATGCCACGGCGTTCCTGCCAGGGAAAAGGCGTTTTCGACGCTTTATCTTTTACCATCTCCACGGCCAAAGTCATCCCATGCTGGCGGATGTCCCCGACATTGGGGTGGTCTGCCAGGTGCGCCACCGATTCGGCCATGCAGGTGGAGAGCGCGCGGTTGCTCTCAATCACATTGTCATCCCGGAAGATGTCCAGAGTCGCCAACGCCACGGCACAGCCAATGGGGTTGCCCGTGTAGCTGTGGCTGTGCAGAAACGCCTTGAGGGTTTCGTAGTCGTCGTAGAAGGCGTTGTAGACATCATCGGTGGTCAGTACCACCGACAGAGGCAGGTAGCCGGCGGTGAGCCCCTTGGACAGGCACATGAAATCCGGAGTGATGCCAGACTGTTCACAGGCAAACAGGGTGCCGGTGCGGCCAAAACCCACGGCGATCTCATCGGCAATCAGGTGCACGCCATAGCGGTCGCAGGCTTCCCGCAGCTTGGTGTGGTAGATGGGATGGTGCATCCGCATGCCGCCGGCGCACTGGATCAGAGGCTCCACCACCACGGCGCAGATTTCTTCATGCTTTTCTGCCAGTAGCTTTTCCATGGCTTCAAACTGGCGCAGCGCGTAGTCTTCGTCGGTCTCACCCGGCTCCTTGTTGAAGGCGTCCGGTGACGGGGCTGTCAGCACTTCCATCAGTAGCGGCTGATAGGTGTCCTTGTAGAGCGAGACATCGCCGAGGGCAAGCGCACCCAGGGTTTCACCGTGGTAGCTGTTGCTCAGGTTCACGAAGTTCTTCTTGCCCGGTTTGTCGTGGTTCTTCCAGTAGTGGAAGCTCATTTTCAGGGCGGCTTCGATGGCCGAGGAGCCGTTGTCGGCGTAAAAGACCTTGTTCAGACCGGGCGGGGTCACTTCAATCAGTCGCTCGGACAGATTGACCACCGGCTCGTGGGTAAAACCGGCGAGGATAACGTGTTCCAGCTCGCCAATCTGCTTCTGGATCGCCGCGTTGATTCTTGGATTGGCGTGGCCAAAGAGATTGACCCACCAGGAGCTGACGGCATCGATAAATCGATTGCCTTCAAAGTCCTCAAGCCAGACACCCTCGCCACGCTTGATGGGCACCAGAGGCACGGCGCCTTCGTGGTCTTTCATCTGGGTGCAGGGGTGCCACACGGACTTGAGGCCACGGGTGACGAGGTCAGCATTGCGCATGATAATTCTCCGTCAGACGGTCTGATTCTGGGTTGTCGCTGTTAACCTGTGCGGATATTACAGTTAACAGCGGATATCGGCCACCCGGATTTCAGGTTGAGCTGACACGGTATTGCCTGACGTTTCCTCGCTCTTGATTCCGTCACACTGTGAGATCGATGGGTTTGGCTGGAAGAGCGCTTCAGTATAAACTGCCGTTTTACCCGCAACGGGCCAGGATGGCCCGGCAAAAACACAAAGGACGTGACATGAGTAAAGCGATTGTTCTGCTCGGAGACCTCGGCTCCGATCACGAAGGTTTCCCGCCCACGCCGGTGATTGCCGGTTCCCCCGATGTGTTGATTGATGGCAAGCCAGTTGCCCGGGTAGGCGACCCGCTGGCACCTCATTCCAAACCCAAGCATCCACCTCATCCGCGCACCATCACCGGTGGGTCGTCCACCGTCATGATCAACGGCAAACCGGCGGCGGTGACCGGCGGGGCGATTGCGTGCGGTGGTGTGACTATTGGTTCTGGCAGTGTGGTGATTGGTGATACTCACACGCCTGCGCCATTTTCGGGCGTATCCCCCGTCACGCCAAGAGCAGCAGTAACTTTAACAACAGCCGCGGAGTCTGTGCAGGCAACACCAGAGAGGGCGAGCTCCACAGGCCGGGCTGAACCCCCTAATTCTCCGACCAACTCACCATCCGCGACTGAGCTCAGTACGATCAGCACAGTAAATTCAACTCATCCTGACGCCAGCGACAATCGGGATCTGAGTGAGCCCGGATTCCATGTCGTTCGCGAACCAATGAGCCGCAACGAACTGTTGTCTCAACTTTATGGTGATGCGTCTGCGAAACCTGACAATTTTGAGCGTCTGAATCCAGCGCTAGGTAACCGAGTTTTACCTGGTGAAATGATCGTTATTGCAGACCCTGAAAGTATGGAATGCACGGTCAAAGAAAACGATCTGATGGCAGTGGCTGCACAGGTCAATCAGCAAGTGCGGCAACTGAGCGAGCAGGAGGCCCAGTTCATCGTCGATCACTATGACCTTCTGGAGCTGATGACGGCGAATGCTGCGACTGGCATGGGTGCCGGCGCGGCGATGATTGGCCAACAGATCAAAAGCATCAATGCAACACTGAAGGAAATTGAGGCGCTGTATCAGAATACCTTCAGAAAATACGGCAGGCTGAATGTGCCGGAATTTTACGAGCAACGCCGGGCGCTATTCACCAAATTGGATTTCGCCCTGGGAAAGATGGCGCGAAAGGGTCTCTCGCTCGATGACAACTCCAAGTTGAAGAAGGCCCTCGGGCTTTCAACCAAAGGCACTGTTCACCATTGGAAAGAAGCGGGTGTCGGGCCGATTCCGGGCTATGGAGCCCACTATTCGAAAGCTGCTGGCGCTGCACGGTTTGTGGAGCATGGCGGACGATTGGTTGTGGCGCTGGATGCCGGGCTGGCTGGTTATAAGATTTACGAGGCGTGCTCGACTGGGCGAGCGAATGAGTGCGAGCGAGTTGGGCTAACCGAGTCTTTGCGATTTGCTGGCTCAGCTGCGGGTGGCACAGCGGGAGCCTTTGCAGCTCCGTTACTCTGCGTGGCTGTAGGCATCGGCACTGCTGGGGTGGGCGGAGTAGCTTGCGGAATAATAGCGGCGGGCATCGGCAGCGCTATCGGTGGAAAAACAATCGGGGATATGGGCGCAGCTGCGGGAGAAATGATATACGAGGTGCGCAACCGTGAGTGAGGAATTGCGAATCTTCGCAGCGTATGTCGTGGCTGGGGGCATTCTGCTGAGCCTGATGTTCATCGTTGTGACTGTGACCAAGGGCTTTCACTATGCAAAAAAAATAGAACAACGAGTCTCGACACGTTCTGGCAGTCTCTCCACTATCAGCCAGATTTGGTCAGAAGCGCTTGTTGGCCGCCTCGTCAGATGCAGTCATATCTTTGCCTTCCTTGTTTTCCGTAATTGTTCGTCTCGCTTCTGCCACAAGCGTGCATTCATGCTGGGTAACCCTGACGTTCCGCTGCCGAGGCTTTGGCAAGCGTGGTGTCTGGTGCCTGTGTTGTCGATGTATGGAACGCTCGTGGTTGTTCTGCTGGCGGGTGTATTTATGCAGCTTGAATAAGAAAACACCGAAATGATTTATACGTTGACGCATATTGGTTATCTGAGTCTTTTTATTGGACTTATGCCCTTACTCGTTATCCTCACGCTCGGTTTTCGCTATACGGTTTTGATTGAAGCTCGGGTGGCGACTGAAAGAGGGGGTATTTCAGCAGCTAGGTACATTTGGCAAGGAAAGATCATTGGGCGACTGATGAGAAGCAGTAATGTATTTGCTTATCTGATCTTCCGAGCGATTCCCTTTCCGTTTTTCCAGCAACGCGCATCTTTACTAGGCGATCCGGCCGTGTCCTTGCCGCGAAGTTGGCAAGCCTGGGTTATAACGCCAATGCTTCTCATGTATCTGGCCGTCATTACCACCTTGGTCACCAATTTGGTGATTCAATCTGTGAAATGAGGCACCGGGTGGGGCAATTCGTTAGAGGAATCTCGAAAGGAAACGTGGAGCCATTATGGCTACCAGTATTCGTGAGGTAATTGTTGTTGATTGAGAAACTCACAGTTATTTCAGCGTTCTTGGGGATTGCCTCCATGATAGGCGGCTTACTGGGAATTCTGTTTACAGTGACAGTAGCGTTTTCGAGGATACGCGTGGTAGAGGCCAAGATTGCCGAGCCCGGCGCCTACCTGGATATGACAAAAACTCTGTGGGGCGATGGTCCCTGGGGAAGGTGGATTCGCGCCATGAACGTCTGGTCCTTTTTCACCTATAGGAATCTCCCTGTGATCGGTAGCAAAGTTGCATCGCGAATGGGTGAAGAGGATGGGGCGACGCCAAGGCATTTAAAGCTTTGGGCGCTTATTCCTGTCACCTCTACTTTTGCCTGCGCAATGATATTTACAGTTTCGGCCATTATTATGGTTATTGTTGAGTGAAGAATCGCCTGCTGTAAACAACCCCTTTTCTCTTACACAGCTGAGCTACGAGGCGCGCAACCGTGAGTGAGGAATGGCGAATCTTCGCAGCGTATGTGGTGGCCGGGGGTATCATTCTGAGCTTGTTGTTCATCTTTGTGATCGTGACCACGGGCTTTCGCTATACGGTTTTGATTGAAGCTTGGGTGGAGGCAGGCCCGGACCTTGTTGGTATTTCCGATATGGCCAGCTTGTTGAACTTCTCACGCCAGAACATGCGTAAACTCATTCAAACTCATCTGGCCAGTTTCCCGTTGCCGGTCCATGAGGGCGCGAGTGCGCTCTGGCATCTGGTAGATGTGCTGACCTGGTTCTCCGAAACGCAGAGAAGAGCGATTCCGACTGATTTGATGGGCGTGGCCGGAGTGAGTATGGGCGTGAATCTCGTGAGGGAGGTACGTCGGGTTGATCATCAATTACAGGCCCAGCTGGATAGCATTGCCTGAAATTCCGTTGCGAGACGGGACACGTTCAAGAAAAAGCCCCCGAAGCGGGGGCTGATTGAGTGGTTGCTTCAGTGCGCAAGAACCCGCGAAAGAAACGCCTGGGTGCGTTCGTTCTGCGGGTTATCGAACACATCGTCCGGTTTGCCCTGTTCCACAATCGCACCTTCGTGGATGTAGATCACGCGATCGGCCACTTCACGGGCGAAGCCCATTTCGTGGGTGACGACCATCATGGTCATGCCTTCTTTGGCCAGCTCCCGCATAACATCCAGCACTTCACCGATCATTTCCGGATCGAGTGCTGAGGTGGGTTCATCGAACAGCATCAGGCGAGGTTCCATCGCCAGCGCCCGGGCGATTGCGACCCGCTGTTGCTGTCCGCCGGAAAGCTGACTGGGGTACTTGTCGGCCTGGTTGCCGATGCCTACCCGGTTCAGCAAACGCTCTGCGGTGGCGTTGGCGACGGTTTCGGGAGTCTCTTTGACCTTCTTGGGCGCCAGCATAATGTTTCTCTTCACCGTGAGGTGAGGGAAGAGATTGAACTGCTGGAATACCATCCCCACTTCCTTGCGGATTTCAGCCAGAGCTTTCGGATTGCCGCTCTTGGGCGCGAGCTGCTGGCCGTCCACTTCCAGTGTTCCGGATTCATACTCTTCAAGTCCGTTCACGCAGCGAATCAGGGTGGATTTGCCGGAGCCGCTGGCCCCGATAATAACCACCACTTCGCCCTGTTCAACGGTAAGGTCAATATCTTTAAGGACATGCAGTTTCCCGAAGTACTTGTTCATGCCCTTCATTTTCACAATCTGAGTCATGGGTAACGTTCCTTCAGACAGAAGCCAGTCCGCGCCGCTCAACGAAGCGGAGAATGATGGACAGGGACAGGGTAATGGCCAGGTATAGGATCGCGACCACAAAATACACCTCAAACGCGGTAAAGGTGTTGGCAATATAGATCTGGCCCTGGCGTACCAGTTCGCCCACGCCAATCACCGAGAACAGAGAGGTGTCCTTGATGCTGACGATAGCCTGGTTGCCCAGCGGCGGAATCATCCGGCGGAACGCCTGAGGCCACACGACAGACCAGAAGGTCTGGGTACGGGATAACCCCAGAGAGAGGCCGGCCTCGGTCTGGCCTTTATCGATGGACTGAACACCACCGCGGACTACCTCGGATATGTAGGCGCCGGAGTTCAAAGCGATGGCCGCGATGCCGGCCGTCAAGGGATCAATGGGACCGCCAATCAGGTCGGGCAGGCCGTAGAAAATAAAGAGGACCTGAACCAGGATCGGAGTGCCACGAAAGATTTCGATGTAGGCGGTTGCCGGCCACCGCAGGAACCACTTCTTGTTGATGCTCAGCAGGCCAAAGAAAATGCCCAGAGCAAAACCGATCAGAAGACCGCCGAAGGAAATCAGCAGGGTGTAGGGGATCCCTTTTATCAGAAAAGGGATAGAGTCGATGGCTGCCTGCCAGTCGAACTGAAACTGGAATTCCACAGTGAGAGTCTCCGCAGAGTTTTGGAGTCACGAAGTGCCGGGGCAGTGAAGCCCCGGCAAAGGGAATCAGACCTCTGGGGTCCGGGAGCCCTTACATGCCCTCGGGCATGGGGCCAAACCATTTTTCGTAGATGGTTTTGTAAGTACCATCTTCCTTCATTGCGGCAAGGGCTTCGTTTACATCATCAACCCACTCACTGCCACTCTTGAGGGCGATACCATACTGCTGGCCTTCGTACAGCGGGCCGACGGTTGTCACCTTGCCTTCACCTTTGGTGCGGGCAAAGTAGCCAACGTTTGGCGCATCGTAGAACACTGCGTCAATGGCACGGGACATCAGCGCCATGTACATATCAGAGCTGCCCGGGTAGGGGGTTACACCGTCATCGGCGTCAAGGTTCTTGACCAGGTAGTCATAACTGGTGCTACCAATCTTGGTGCCGATTTTCTTGCCTTCGAGGTCGTCGAATTCGCTAACGTCGTCATTACCCTCGCGAACGAGGATTCGCAGACCCGAGTCGTAGTACGGGTCGGAGAAATCGACGATTTCTTCACGCTCTTCAGTAATCGTGATGCCGGCAATGGCAATGTCGACGTTGCCGGTTTGCAGGGCGGGGATGATGCCGTTGAAGTCCATGGTGTTGAGGTCAATTTCGAAACCTGCACGGTCGGCTACCTCGCGGATGATCTCCATATCGAAACCGATCATCTCACCGGTTTCCTGGTCCATCATTTCAAACGGAACGAAACTCGGGTCAGTGACGACGCGCAGGGTTTCTGCGCTCACGGTTCCTGCGGCAACGGTCAGTGCCAGGCTGGCGCTTACGGTCTTCAGCCACTTCGTGCTCATACATTCTCCTTTTCTTTCTTATGAGGCTCCATTTGCCCGGTAAGGCAAGCCGGACCAATCACTGCTGTTGACGGCGATCTCCGGGGAGCGTTGATGGAACTGCATCACATACACTTTAGACTATTACGCAGATGTACACAGGAAATCAAATGCTTGGCGGGTAGGTCCCGCCGGAGAGGGGAATAAAAAAGGGGCAGATGAAAGTGTTCATCTGCCCCTTTTTTGTTGGGAGAGCGGATAGCACGGTGCCTTAAAACGCAATCTTCTCCCGCTCACTGATGCCCAGATTCTTCCAGATGCTGATGCTGGGCTCTACCTGATTCAGGGTGTAGAAATGCAAGCCCGGCGCGCCTGCTGCCAGGAGCTTCTCGCACATCTCAGTAACCACTTCCTCACCGAACTTGCGGATGGAATCGCTGTCGTCGCCGTAGGCTTCGAGCTGTTTGCGAATCCAGCGAGGAATTTCCGCGCCGCACATGTCGGAGAAACGAACCAGGTTGGAGAAATTGACGATGGGCATGATGCCCGGTACCACCGGAATGGTAACGCCCATTTTCTCCAGCCGGTCGATGAAGTAGAAGTAGCTGTCTGCATTAAAGAAGTACTGGGTGATGGCGCTGTTCGCACCGGCCTGAACCTTGCGGGCAAAGTTCTTCAGATCTTCTTCGGCGTTGCGGGCCTGAGGATGAAACTCAGGGTACGCGGCTACTTCCAGGTTAAAGGTATCGCCGCTGTGCTCGCGGATAAACTCCACCAGCTCGTTGGCATAGCGCAGCTCACCGGCGGCTCCCATACCCGAGGGCATGTCGCCCCGCAGGGCGACAATCCGGTTGATTCCGTGCTCCCGGTACAGATCCAGCAGCTCCCCGATTTCCTGGCGGGTGCCCCCGACGCAGGAAAGGTGAGGTGCCGTGGAAATGCCCTGGCTATGCAGGTTGAGCACGGTCTCGATGGTACGGTCCCGGGTGGAACCACCGGCGCCGAAGGTAACCGAGAAAAAGTCCGGGTTCACCTCGGCCAGCTGGTTGCGCACGTTCTGCAGCTTTTCCTTGCCCTGGTCGGTCTTGGGCGGGAAAAACTCAAAGCTGAAACGGCGCTTGAACTGTTTCTGGGATTGCATCTGTTTACCCGATCAGTACTTGTAGCTTTCTGGCTTGTACGGGCCTTCGACCGGTACACCAATGTATTTGGCCTGCTCCGGCGTCATCTTGGTGATAACACCACCAAAGCCTTCCACCATGGCCCGAGCCACTTCCTCATCCAGGTGCTTGGGCAGAACCTGAACGTATACGCCTTTCTCGCGGGCATCTTCCGGCAGATCGGCGAACTTGCGCTCGAACAGGTACATCTGGGCCAGAACCTGGTTGGCAAAGGAGCCATCCATGATCCGTGACGGGTGACCGGTGGCGTTGCCCAGATTCACCAGGCGGCCTTCGGACAGCAGGATCAGGTGGTCGTTGGTGGCCTTGTCGCGGTACACCACGTGCACCTGCGGCTTCACCTCGTCCCATTCCCAGTTCTTGCGCATGTAGGCGGTATCGATCTCGTTGTCGAAGTGACCGATGTTGCACACCACAGCACCGCTTTTCAGGGCTTTGAGCATGTGCGCGTCGCACACGTTCATGTTGCCGGTGGTGGTGACCAGCAGATCGGTGTTCTGCAGCAGGTCGCGGTTCACGGCAGACTCGGTACCGGTGTTCACGCCGTCAATGTACGGAGACACAACTTCGAATCCGTCCATGCAGGCTTGCATGGCACAGATGGGGTCGGCCTCGGTCACTTTTACAATCATGCCTTCCTGGCGCAGGGAAGCAGCAGAGCCCTTGCCTACATCACCATAGCCAATCACCAGGGCTTTCTTGCCTGCCATCAGGTGGTCGGTAGCGCGCTTGATGGCGTCATTCAGGCTGTGGCGACAACCGTATTTGTTGTCGTTCTTGGCCTTGGTGACCGCGTCGTTCACGTTGATGGCCGGCACCTTCAGAGTGCCCTCGCGCAGCATTTCCTGCAGACGATGCACACCGGTGGTGGTTTCTTCGGTCACGCCGTGGCAGTTAGCCAGGATTTCCGGGTACTTCTCATGGAGCAGGGCGGTCAGATCGCCGCCGTCGTCCAGAATCATGTTCGGTTCCCAGCCGTCTACATCGGCTCCGACCGTACGCTCCAGGCACCAGTCGTACTCTTCGTCGGTTTCGCCCTTCCAGGCAAACACGGGAATGCCCTGCGCGGCGATGGCGGCCGCGGCCTGGTCCTGGGTGGAGAAGATGTTGCACGAGGACCAGCGCACGTTCGCACCCAGTTCAATCAGCGTCTCGATCAACACGGCGGTCTGGATGGTCATGTGGATACAGCCCATCACATTGGCGCCTTTCAGCGGCTGCTCGGCTTTGTATTTCTCGCGGAGCTTCATCAGGGCCGGCATTTCGCCTTCAGCGATGTTGATTTCCTTGCGGCCCCAGCCGGCCAGGGAAATATCGCGAACTTTGTAGTCGTCAAAGCTGTTCAGCTTTTCTGCGGGAGTGCTCATGGTGTTCTCCTGTCAGTTCAATCAGTTTGGCTTGGGCGTATGCCTGATGACATACGCCCGAAATCGGTTTAGATACCAGCAGCATCCTTCAGGGCCGCGGCGCGATCGGTCTTCTCCCACGGGAAGGCGGTAAAGGTTTTGCCGCCAACCGTCATTTCATAGGGGTCGCGACCGAAGTGGCCGTAGGCGGCTGTTGCCCGATACATCGGATGCAGCAGGTCAAGCATGTTGGTAATCGCATACGGGCGCAGATCGAAGTTCTGGCGCACCAGTTCAATGATCTTGTCGTCGCTGATCTTGCCGGTTCCGAAGGTGTTCAGGGAGATCGACGTCGGTTGGGCTACGCCGATGGCGTAGGACACCTGGATCTCGCACTTGTCGGCCAGGCCGGCGGCGACGATGTTCTTGGCTACGTAACGGCCGGCGTAAGCGGCAGAGCGGTCAACCTTGGACGGATCCTTACCGGAGAACGCACCACCACCGTGGCGCGCCATACCGCCGTAGGTGTCGACGATGATCTTGCGGCCGGTCAGGCCACAGTCACCAACGGGGCCACCGATCACGAACTTGCCGGTCGGGTTGATGTGGAACTGGGTGTCCTTGTGCAGCAGCTCGGGCGGCAAGGCGTGCTTGACGATCAGTTCCATCACCGCTTCTTTCAGGTCTTCCTGGGTCACGTCTTCATCGTGCTGGGTGGACAGAACCACGGCGTCGATACCGGCAACCCGGCCGTTTTCGTAGCGGCAGGTCACCTGGCTCTTGGCGTCCGGGCGCAGCCACGGCAGCAGGCCGCTCTTGCGGGCCTCGGCCTGGCGCTGCACCAGACGGTGAGAGAAAGTGATCGGCGCCGGCATGAGTACGTCGGTTTCGTTGCTGGCATAGCCGAACATCAGGCCCTGATCGCCGGCACCCTGGTCTTCAGGCTTCTTGCGATCAACGCCTTGGGCGATATCGACGGACTGCTTGCCGATAATGTTGATGATGCCGCAGGTGTCGCCGTCGTAGCCCACTTTCGAGGAGGTGTAGCCGATGTCCTTGATGACACCGCGCACCAGGTCTTCCAGATCCACCCAGGCGCTGGTGGTGATCTCACCGCCAACGATGGCCACACCGGTTTTTACCATGGTCTCGCAGGCAACGCGGGCATGGGGATCGTCGGTCAGGATGGCATCCAGCACGGCATCAGAGATCTGGTCTGCCAGTTTGTCCGGATGGCCTTCAGAGACCGATTCGGAAGTGAAGATGTTGTAGTCAGCCATAGCGCATGCTCCTCTGTGAGCGATTCAAATTCAGGCCGGTAAGCGGTTTTCTTAAAGCGCTTTCCGGTATCCGGTTTGTTGGTCTGTGTGAGGATACGTAAAACTACGTATCCGTATATCAAAATTTGTTGATATTGCGATCCAGGTCGTCAAATCTGACCGCTGTGTTTCCAGAATTCCCGAACCTGGATCTGGAACCCGTTCCGCAAGCCGATAAACAGCTGTTCTCCGGCAACCAGGCCGGCGTCCGCGGCCCAGGTGGTAAGCTCTTCCGGCTCAAACCCGAGCCAGAGATCACCGCAGTTTGCTTTTGCCCAGTCCTGGTCGTGACTACAGAGGTCGCTGATTACGAAGCAGCCACCGTTGTTCATCAACGCCGCGGCATCGAGGAAGATGTCAGCGGGGCTGGGCACGTGATGCAGAACCATATTCGCAACGACCAGGTCGAAGGCGTCGCCCCTGGCCAGCAGGGTGTCGGTAACACCTTCTATCAGGTCGATGTTGTTCAGCCGTTCGTCAATGCAGGTGCGGGTGGCCTTGGCCAGCATGTCCCGGCTGTTATCCAGGGCAACCACATGCCCACAAAGCTCTGCCAGAACCGGCAGGAAGGCACCTTCGCCGGGGCCGATTTCCAGTGCGGCCTGCCATTGATGTTTGCGGGACCGTTTGCGGATCATTTCCGCGACCGGCTCTGCGTAAAGATCAAAAGCGGCGATCAGTTCCTGCTGCTCGCGGAACTGCTCCGCATGCCGGGCGAAGAAAGCCTGGGACTGGTCTGCGCGCTGTGTGCGGATGGCCTCAATGCGCTCCTGCAGATGTGGTGGCAGTGGCACCCGGTCTACCGCTTCAAATATCTGTCGGATGGTCTGGTCGGTTGGCTTGTCGCTGTCCAGGTGCAGCGGGCGACGATAGAAAATTGCATTGCCTTCACGCTGGGGCTCAAGCAGACCAGCCTTGTTCATTACCTTCAGGTGGTGACTCATGCCGGACTGGCGCATATCAAACAACTGGCTGAGCTCCAGAACTCCGAACGTATCCCGTCTCAACACACGCAGAATCTCCAGGCGCAACGGATCCCCGCCTGCTTTGAAGATCGGGGCCAATGCGTCCACGGAGGACAGGTTGTCGGCGTGTGTGTTCATGGATGTCATGGAAACGAAGTGTAGGGGGCTTCGGGTGGTCAATCAATAGGCATATCAAAAAATTTTGATATAGGTTTATCGTTCTTTGAAATCAGACCTTTCGGAAATCCACAGGCAAACAATCGTGAAACAGGCACATGCCGATTTGCCCCGGCACACACTAATCGGCGAAAATACGCGCCTCATTTTGATCGCCCTTTAATCACTACGAATTCTTTTCCTGCAAAACACTGGAGAAACGTCAATGCCGTCTCGTAAAGATCTCGCCAACGCCATTCGCGCGCTGAGCATGGATGCGGTTCAGAAAGCCAAGTCCGGCCACCCGGGTGCGCCCATGGGTATGGCGGATATCGCCGAGGTACTGTGGAACGATTACCTGAGCCACAACCCGGCCAACCCTCAGTGGGCCAACCGGGACCGCTTCGTGCTGTCCAACGGTCACGGCTCCATGCTGCAGTATTCCCTGCTGCACCTGAGCGGTTACGACGTTTCCATCGACGACATCAAGAATTTCCGTCAGCTGCACTCCAAGACCCCGGGCCATCCCGAATATGGCTACACCCCGGGCATTGAAACGACCACCGGCCCCCTCGGCCAGGGCATTGCCAACGCCGTTGGTTTCGCCATTGCCGAGAAGTCCCTGGCAGCGCAGTTCAACCGTCCGGGCCACGAGATTGTTGATCACTACACCTATGCGTTCCTCGGCGACGGCTGCCTCATGGAAGGTATCTCCCACGAAGTGGCTTCCCTGTCAGGCACCCTGGGCCTCGGCAAGCTTGTGTTCTTCTACGACGACAACGGCATCTCCATCGATGGCGAAGTTGACGGCTGGTTTACTGATAACACCCCGCAGCGTTTCGAGTCATACGGCTGGCAGGTGATTCCCGCAGTCGACGGCCACGACGCCGACGCCATTCGCGCCGCAATCGAAGCCGCTCGCGCCAACACCGAGCAGCCCACGCTGATCTGCTGCAAGACCATCATCGGCTTCGGTTCCCCGAACAAACAGGGCAAGGAAAGCTGTCACGGTGCCCCCCTGGGTGACGACGAAATCACCCTGACCCGCGAGCAGTTGGGCTGGCAGCATGGCCCGTTCGAAATCCCGGCCGACATTGCCAGTGCCTGGAATGCCCGTGAAAAAGGTGCCGCTGCCCAGTCCGAGTGGGAGCAGAATTTTGCCGCCTACGAAAAGGCGGAGCCGGAACTGGCGGCTGAGTTCAAGCGCCGCATGGCTGGCGACCTGCCTGCCGACTTTGCCGAGAAGGCCCAGGCATACATCCAGGAGTGCCAGGACAAGGCCGAGACTGTGGCTTCCCGCAAGGCTTCCCAGAACACTCTGAACGCCTACGGCCCGCTGCTGCCGGAACTGATGGGCGGCTCTGCCGACCTGGCCGGCTCCAACCTGACCATCTGGTCTGGCTCCAAGGGGCTGACCAAGGAAGATGCCAGCGGTAACTACATCTACTACGGCGTTCGTGAATTCGGCATGGCCGCCATCATGAACGGGATTGCCCTGCACGGTGGTTTCGTACCCTACGGCGCAACCTTCCTGATCTTCATGGAATATTGCCGCAACGCCGTGCGCATGGCTGCGCTGATGAAGCAGCGTTCCATCTTCGTGTTCACCCACGACTCCATCGGCCTGGGCGAAGACGGCCCGACACACCAGCCGATCGAGCAGATGGCGAGCTTGCGTACCACGCCCAACATGAGCATGTGGCGTCCGGCGGATACTGTTGAATCTGCAGTGGCCTGGAAAGCAGCTCTTGAGCGCACCGATGGCCCGACCGCGATGGTCTTCTCCCGTCAGGGGCTGCCGGCACAGCCGCGCGATGCCCAACAGTTGGCGGACGTAGCCAAGGGCGCGTATATCCTGTCAGACAGCGAAGGCACGCCGGACCTGATCCTGATTGCCACCGGCTCCGAAGTCGGCCTGGCGCAGGATGCGGCTGGCCAGCTTCGTGATCAGGGCAAGAACGTGCGCGTGGTTTCCATGCCGTCCACGGACGTGTTCGATGCCCAGAGCGCCGAGTACAAGCAGCAGGTCCTGCCGCTGGATGTGACCAACCGCATCGCCATTGAAGCCGGCATTGCCGATTACTGGTACAAGTACGTTGGCCTGGACGGTCGCATCATCGGCATGACCACCTTCGGTGAGTCCGCGCCGGCCGGTGAGCTGTTCAAGGAATTCGGCTTTACCGTCGACAATGTCCTGGAAGTGGCTGCTGAGCTTCTGGACGCCTGATGACGGACTCTGCGCCTTTTCGTGTCGCCATCAACGGGTACGGCCGAATCGGCCAGTGCGTGTTGCGTGCGCTTTATGAAAACGGCTTCCGCGACCACCTTCAGGTGGTCGCGATCAACGAGTTGTCGGATATCGACACCATTGCCCACCTGACCCGATACGATTCCACCCACGGGCGTTTCCAGGGTGACATTTCGGTTTCGGGTCAGGACCTGATGGTCAATGGCGATGCCATCCGCGTATTGAGTCACGCTGACCCGGCAGAGCTGCCCTGGCGCCTGCTTGATGTCGATCTGGTGCTGGAATGTTCCGGCGCCTTCTCGGATCGTGCTACGGCCGAGAAGCACATCGATTCCGGGGCCAGACGCCTGCTCTTCTCGCAGCCGGCCGAGTCCGATGTGGACCGCACCGTTGTCTACGGGGTCAACCACGCTGATCTCACACCGGAAGACGTGATCGTTGCAGCCGCCTCCTGCACCACCAACTGCCTGGTGCCTGTGATCAAGGTGCTGGACGACGCCTTTGGCGTGCAGCAGGGCAGTACCACCACGATTCACGCGGCCATGAATGACCAGCCGGTTATCGATGCCTACCACCACCAGGATTTGCGACGAACCCGCAGCGCCCTGCACAACATTGTTCCGGTGGAAACCGGTCTTGCGAAAGGTATTGAGCGGTTGCTGCCGAGCATGGAAGGCAAGTTCAGTTCGGTCGCCATGCGGGTGCCGACCATGAATGTCTCCGCCATCGACATGGTGGTGAATGTGGGCAAAGCCACCGACGTGGCAGCGGTGAACAACCTGTTAGAAGAGGCCGCCAACGGTCCGTTAAAGAGCATACTCGGCTATACCGACGAACTACTGGCCAGCTCCGACTTCAACCACGACGCCCATTCCGGCGTGGTGGATGGCGGCCAGACCCGGGTCACCGGGGGCACCATGGTGAAAGTGCTGTGTTGGTTCGATAATGAGTGGGGGTTCGCGAACCGGATGCTCGATGTCAGCAAAAGCTGGTTAACCAAACATTCTTAATCTGAAATTTTGTTGAAGGGACGAACGTTATGGCCATCAAGAGAATGACCGACCTTAACCTCGCCGGTAAGCGAGTGCTGATCCGCGAAGATTTGAACGTGCCGGTCAAGGACGGCAAAGTCTCCAGTGATGCGCGCATTCGCGCGTCACTGCCCACCATCAAGGCGGCTAAAGACGCGGGCGCCAAAGTCATGCTGATGTCCCATCTGGGCCGTCCGGAAGAAGGCGTTTACGACGAAGCCTCCTCCATGAAGCCCGTTGCTGATCACCTGACCAAAGTCCTCGGCCAGGAAGTTCGCTTGATCAAGGACTACCTGGACGGCGTTGAAGTCGCTGATGGCGAAGTCGTCCTGTTCGAGAACGTGCGCTTCAACAAAGGCGAAAAGAAAGACAACGAAGACCTCGCGAAGAAGTACGCGGCCCTGTGCGACGTCTACGTCATGGACGCCTTCGGCACGGCGCACCGCGCCCAGGCCTCCACCCACGGCGTGGCCAGATTCGCCCCCGAGGCCTGTGCTGGCCCGCTGCTGGCGGCCGAGCTTGAAGCTCTTGGTAAAGCCCTGGACAACCCGGCCAAACCGGTGGTTGCCATCGTTGGCGGCTCCAAGGTTTCTACCAAACTGGACGTGCTCAACGCCCTTGAGAAAGTGTGTGACTCCATCATCGTGGGCGGCGGCATCGCCAACACCTTCCTGGCCGCGGCCGGTCACCCGGTCGGCAAATCGCTATGCGAACACGACCTGATCGACACCGCCAAAGAGATCGCCAGTCGCGTTGAAATCCCGCTGCCGGTAGACGTGGTTGTTGCCAGCGAGTTCGCCGAAACCGCCACCGCAACGGTCAAGAACATCTCCGACGTCACCGAGGACGACATGATTCTCGATGTGGGCCCTGAGACCGCGGGCGAATTCGCTGAACTGCTGAAAAACGCCAAAACCATCCTCTGGAACGGCCCGGTTGGCGTTTTCGAATTCGATCAGTTCGGCAATGGCACTAAAGCGCTGGCCGAAGCAATTGCCGAAAGTGACGCCTTCTCCCTCGCCGGCGGTGGTGATACCGTCGCCGCCGTTGACAAGTACGGCGTTGCTGACAAAATCTCGTATATCTCCACCGGTGGTGGCGCGTTCCTGGAATTCGTAGAAGGAAAGACGCTTCCGGCAGTAGCGGTGCTGGAAGAACGCGGCGCGTAACGAGTTACTGAAAGAATCCAACTATCCCCAAAGTCCAAATGAAGGAGACGACCCATGGCCCTGATTTCGATGCGGCAAATGCTGGATCACGCCGCCGAGCATGGTTACGGTGTGCCAGCCTTTAACGTCAACAACCTGGAACAGATGCGCGCCATCATGGAAGCCGCCGACAGAACCGACTCGCCGGTGATTGTCCAGGCTTCCGCCGGTGCCCGTAAGTACGCCGGTGCGCCATTTCTGCGCCATCTGATCCTGGCGGCCATTGAGGAATTCCCGCACATCCCGGTGGTCATGCACCAGGACCACGGCACCAGCCCCTCCGTGTGCCAGCGCTCCATCCAGCTGGGCTTCAGCTCCGTGATGATGGACGGTTCCCTCGGTGAAGACGGTAAAACCCCCACCGACTACGAATACAACGTCGACGTTACCCGTCGCACCGTTGAAATGGCCCACGCCTGCGGTGTCTCCGTAGAAGGCGAGCTGGGTTGCCTGGGTTCTCTCGAAACCGGCCAGGCCGGTGAAGAAGACGGCATCGGTGCGGAAGGTACCCTGGATCACAGCCAGATGCTGACCGACCCGGAAGAAGCGGCGGACTTCGTCAAGAAAACCCACGTTGATGCCCTGGCCATCGCCATCGGCACCAGCCACGGCGCCTACAAGTTTACCCGTCCGCCCACAGGCGACATCCTGGCCATCGACCAGATCAAAGCCATCCACGCCCGCATCCCGGACACCCACCTGGTTATGCACGGCTCCAGCTCCGTACCCCAGGAGTGGCTGAAGATCATCAACGAATACGGTGGCGAGATTCCGGAAACCTACGGTGTACCGGTCGAAGAAATCGTAGAGGGCATCAAGCACGGCGTGCGTAAGGTCAACATCGATACCGACCTGCGTCTCGCCAGCACTGGTGCTGTCCGTCGCTTCCTGGCTGAAAACCCGGCCGAGTTCGACCCGCGCAAATTCCTCAAGGAAACCATGAAGGCCATGACCGACGTGTGCATCGCACGCTACGAAGCCTTCGGTTGTGCCGGCAACGCCAGCAAGATCAAGCCGGTGAACCTTGAGCGCATGTTCGAGCGTTACGCCTCCGGTGAGCTGGATCCGAAAGTTAAGTAAGTTCTGTTATTCATTTGGGGCGGATCTCCGCCCCAAATGCCTGACCCACCTCAAGTACGAACGACCTTCCCCTTGTAATTTCCCCAATCTCATCAAATATAGTGGTTAGTAAGCGGGCATACGCCCAGCAGAATAACCAGTGGTGAGGATCCTGATGGACTTCAAAGACTATTACGCCGTACTCGGTGTGAGTGAGTCTGCCTCTGCCGAGGAGATAAAAAAAGCCTACCGAAAGCTGGCACGGAAATACCATCCGGATGTCAGTAAGGAAGAGGACGCCGACACCAAATTCAAGGAAGTGGGTGAAGCCTACGAGGTACTGAAAGATCCCGAGAAGCGCGCGGAGTACGACCAGCTGCGTAAATACGGCGCCAGGGCGGATGGTTCTTTCGAGCCGCCTCCGGGTTGGCAAAGCGGTGCCGGTTTCGGTGGCGGAGGTTATACCGATGCCGACGCGCGCCAGTTCAGCGACTTCTTCGAGGAGATATTCGGAGGTGGCCGGCAGGGCGGTTTCTCCGGGGGCTACGGTGGTGGCGGTTTCCGCCAGAACATGAGAATGCGCGGTGAGGATGTGCATGCGAGGCTCGCCCTGTTCCTCGAAGAAGCGTTTCACGGCTGTGAAAAGCAGGTTTCTTTTGCGGTACATGAGGCCGATGAGCATGGCCGGGTGATGCCGCGGCAAAAGACCCTGAAAGTGAAGATTCCCGCAGGCATGCGCGAGGGCCAGCATATTCGCCTCAAAGGCCAGGGGGCGCCGGGCGTTGGTGGCGGAGAACCAGGCGATCTGTTCATTGAAGTGGAGCTGGCACCCCATCCGCATTTCACGGTGGAGGGCCGGGACGTATTGGTCACGGTTCCGATCGCCCCCTGGGAGGCCGCTCTGGGGGCAACGGTGACCGTGCCAACGATTGGCTCAAAGGTGAATGTGAAGGTGCCGAAGGGCTCCACCAGTGGACGGAAGCTGCGCCTCAAGGGTAAGGGTTTCCCGGGCAAGCACCCGGGCGATCAGATTGTCATCCTGCAGATTGCCATGCCCGAGAAACACAGCCCTGAGGCCGAAAAGCTCTACGAGCAGCTGGCCGAGGCCGAGAAGCAATTCAATCCACGCAGCAAGCTTCACGTGTGAGCGGGAGTAAGGTATGAGCAATAAAGATCATGTGCTGACGGTAGAGGTACTTGACCAGAGTGGCAGCACCTTCACCCTGCGTGAAATCTGCGAACGTGGCGAGTGCCACGCAGAGTTCGTTATCAAACTGGTCAATTTCGGCATCATCGCCCCGTTGGAAGATTTGCCCGAGACCGTTCACTGGCAGTTCGACATTGCGGCCCTCAGCCGGCTGCGCAAGGCCCGGAGACTGCAAAGGGATCTGAAAATGAATCTGCCGGGGCTGGCCATGTCGCTGGAACTGCTGGATGAAGTTGAAACCATGCGCAGGAAGGTCGCGCGCCTGGAACAGCGGCTGGCCCAGCTGTCTCCGGATCAGGGCACTGGCTGAGCGCTGAAAATCCTTTCGAGGGTGCCTTCATCGCGCATGTGGGCGATGGCCTGGTTGAAACGTTCCAGCTCGAAGATCACGGGTGATGCCTTGGACAGCCCTATATAAAACGGTAGGGCTTCGAAAGGGCCATCTGCGTAAGTAAGCCGCTGTCGCAAATCGGGGAATTCAACCATCGAAAATTCGGCTGCAGGTTTGTTAACCAGGAATACGTCTATACGTCCCAGGTCGAGGCGCCGGAGGTTGCTCAATATGTTCGGCGCTTCTTCAACCACAAGATCGAATTCATCAACGGCTTGGTTGAACCTTTCACCGTAGTTGAACCCGGCTGTTACACCGATACGAACACCCTTGAAGTCGGCAAAGCTTTCAAAGCTGTGACCGAAACGCCTGTCTGCCTGATGCCAGACCAGGTTTTTATCTTCATGAACGGAGTCGGTAAATGTCAGGTAGGCTGCCCGTTCATCGTTCCGGGTCAGCAGCATGACGCCGTCGTAGTCGCCGGTTTCTGCCCACAACAGACAGCGTTTCCACGGTAACAGCTTCAGCTGGAAATCGACGTCCAGCCTTTCTCCGAGTTCCTTAAATAACTCGACGGCAATACCGCCTTCGGGCACAGAGTCAATCTCTCCCAGTGTGTAGGGGGCCCAGGGATCTTCGCAGAACCTGAGCTGCTCGCGCTGCTCAGCCGAAGCGGACTGGGCGAAAAACATCAGGGCTGCAAACGTTAACAGGAACCCTGTAAAGACACCCGGGAGAACTTTCATGGTTATGCCAATTTGCCAGTTGCGCTTTTGATGACAAATTGTAGAACCTGGTGGACTTCTATGCTGCTGTTATTTTTCCTGTGAAGAAAGCCGTTGTATCTCGGCGTAGATTTTCTCGGCCTCCTCCATGAGGGTTCCGTGAGTTCTCAGATCGCCATTGCGCTGGGCATCCAGTGCCTTGGCGAGCTTCGCCTCGTATTGTTTCTGCAGTTTTTTCTTCGGATCGCCTTTCAAAAATCCCAACATCGTAATGAACCTGTTTTGGTTTAACGTTCAAAGATTTACGTTTTTTGCTCCATAAAGTTCACAAAATTTTCATGATCAAAAACTGGACAGCCAAAAATAATGGGATTAAATTCCCAAATAAATATATGGGAAAAAATTCCCAATTTATTGCCGGGCGCTAAGACGTGGTCGCCCGGGGACGCAACAACAAGCCTGGAGAAGAACGATGAATCGCAAACCTTTAGCAATTGCAGTGAAACTGGCCATGACCGGCGCTCTTGCTGGCGCGCTCGCCGCTTGCGGAGGCGGTGGCTCTGGAGACGCCTCAACAAGTGATGCTTCATCGGGGACCAGTGTCGGGGCGGTATCCGGTTTCGGCAGTGTTTACGTGAACGGTACCCGCTTTGAGACCAACGGCCGCGTTAGCAGCGACGATGGCCTGGAACGCGAGGATCAGCTCGAAAAGGGCATGATCCTCAAAGTTGAGGGCGATTGGGATGACAGTGGTCAGGGGCGGGCGGACAAAGTCAGTTATGACGATACCCTGCGCGGGCCGATTTCCGGCATGAGTTGGGATGAGGTTACCCGCACCGGAACTCTGACCATGCTTGGCCAGAGTATTGCCCTGGATGGCAAAACCGTCTTCCGCGGCGCAACACCAACGGCCCTTACCGACAATCCCCAGGGCTATCGTGTAAGGGTCAGCGCCTGGCGCCTTGAGGATGGCAGCTTCCGGGCAAGCTTTGTGGGTGCCCGGGCCATTGGCCTGGAATTCGATGACAACAACGAAGTAGAAATTGAAGGCGTTGTTGCCGATCTGGACACAAGCGCCCAGACCTTCACCATCAACGGTTTCCTGGTTGATTACACCAGCGCTGTCGGCGATGACGGCTTCTCCCTGGACGATCTGGCAAACGGAATCGTGGTGGAAGTGGAAGGCTACCTGGACGGCAACACCATCATGGCCGAGGAGATCGATGATGAGGACGACCTCTTCGACGATGATGACGATGTCGAAATCTCCGGAAGCATTTATGACTATGACGCTGCTAGCGGACAGTTCTCGGTGAATGGGGTGCGCGTCCAGATTGATGGTGGCACCGAGTTCGACGATCTCCGCGAAAGCAGCCTTGCAGACGGCCTGTTTGTGAAAGTGGAAGGGGATTTCCGCAATGGCGTCCTGGTGGCTGAAGAGATCGAAGGCCGGGATTCCGATGCCGAGCTGGATGGTCGCATCGAGTCTCTTGATCTGACCAATGAAACCATGGTCGTCAGTGGCGTCCAGGTCCAGCTGACCGGCAATACCCTGATTGATGACGACGACGATGACGAAGATGACCGTCGCAGTCGCGTCCAGGACATCCAGAGCCTGCAGGTGGGAGACTATCTCGAAATTGAAGGTCGCCAACAGAGCAGTGACGGCGGATTCCTCGAGGCCATCAGCATTGAACGCGAAGATGACGACGACGATGACGATTTTGAGCTCGAGGCACGGGTGAGTGCCATCGGAGCCGATTCCATCACCATCATGAATCTTGAGGTGCTTCGCAATGGCTACAGCCTGTCCGGCGCACAGGTTGGTGATGAAGTGGAAATCGGGTACCGCCAGACCAGTGGTGGCTTGTATGAGCTGACCGAGAATGTCGAGGTCGACGACAGCAATGACGACAGTGACAGCGATGATTGATCAGTGAACCGCCGGAGCGGGCCGGGGTGTTGTCGGCCCGCATTCTGGCTTTCGAAGTCGCTATGGGAATACAATCCCAAACATGAAAAAGCCCAACCCCCTGCATCAAGCGCTGTTTCGCATTCTGCGCCCTCTGGCGAGGTTGCTGTTGCGCAATGGTATTCCTTTCGGTGAGTTCTCCGAGCTGGTTAAACGTGCCTACGTGGAAGCCGCCCTGGAGGACTTCACCGACGACCGGAGAAAGCCCACGGACTCACGGGCTGCAGTCATGACCGGGCTGACCCGCAAGGAAGTCAAACGCCAGCGGGAGATCCTGGCAGGGGAGGATGCTGGGAGCCGCGACGTGCTTCATACCAACCGGGCGTCCCGTGTGGTATCGGGCTGGGTCCACGATGCGGTGTTTCAGGCCAAGGACGGAGAGCCTGCAATGCTGGCTTTCGACGGGCCTGCAAGCTTCAGCGAGCTGGTCAAACGCTACAGCGGCGACATGCCGCCCCGTTCCGTGCTGGATGAACTGCTTCGGGTGGGGGTGGTCTCCGTGGAGGGGGAATCGGGCCGCCTGGTCCTGCAGCAAAGGGCCTTTGTCCCGGCCGGAGACAGCGAGGAAATGCTGCAGATTTTCGGTGAGGACGTATCGGATCTCATCGCAACCATTGATCACAATCTGGTCAGTGACGAGTCCGGGCAGCCACCGCTGTTCCAGCGAACCCTGACCTACAACAATATCCCTCCGGAAGTGATGGAGCGCTGGCGCAGGCACGCAGCCGAACGGTCCCAGTCTCTTCTGGAAGAACTGGACAAGTGGCTTGGTCCCCATGATCGGGATATATCCGGTCAAGAGACTGAAAGTGTATCCGGTGAGCCCGTCCGAACCGGCGTGAGCATCTTCTTCTTCGAAGAGCCCGCCGGAAACGGCGGCCGGGGTGGGGAATAAAAAAGTTTCCGCAGGCGCTTTAAAGAAGCGATATGACAGATGCCGGCCAGGAACGCCGGCTACGGAGATAAAAGTTATGAAACGGCACTTCTGCAATCGTGTTATTGGGCTGGCAGCCGGAACAGTGGTCTTCGGGGCGATCTCCGCCTGCGGTGGCGCTGGCGGAGGCCTTGATGTTGCCGATGGTGGTATCCGGGGCACCGGGTCCAGCGTTGGTCCGGTTTCCGGATTCGGGAGTGTTTTTGTTAATGGCGTTGAATTCAGCACCGATGACATTCCGAATCGGGAAGTGGAAAGCAACGATGGCATCACCGCTGAGGGCCTGCTGAGCGAAGGAATGATTCTCAGGGTTGAAGGCGAGTGGTTTGATGATGGCAAAGGCACGGCCGAGAAGCTCAGTTACGACGATACATTGCGGGGTCCGGTAGACCTGGTGACTGCCGATCCAAGTGGTGCCGGTGAATTCGTGACCCTTTCAGTGATGGGGCAATCCGTGCGGGTTGATCGCCAGACGGTGGTTCGCGGCACAACTTACGCCACACTGCTTGGCGAACCCTCTATCACAGATCATGTCCGTGTCAGCGCCTGGCGTCAGGCCGATGGCTCCTATCGGGCCGGCTACATTGAGGTCATCAATCCGGATCTGACTAGTATCGAGTTGGAAGGCACATTGTCAGCGGTGGATATATCCCAGAATCAATTCACGATTGGCACGATCACCGTTGAATATGATGAGAACAGCGTCAGTTTCGGATCAGACCTGACCGAGGCGAACCTGATCAACGGCGCTGTCCGGGAGGTAGAAGGAACCCTGTCAGGAAGTGTGTTGACTGCCGCCACCATTGACCGGGACGACGCCCGACGCTTCAGTCGCCGCAGTGCCGACGATATCGAGTTTACTGCAATCATCGATGCGTCTTACGCGCCTTCCGGTGCTGGCACACTTCCCGGCGAGTTCACCATGGGAGGCCTGACCGTTCGGGTGACAGATGCAACCGAACTGGATGACAGCATTACTCTCGACGAGCTTACCGAAGGCCTCCTGATTCAGGTGGAGGGGCAATTCGTCTCGGATACGGTTGTTGAAGCTGAGGAAATTGAACTGCGGGACGGCGACGCAAAAATCAGGGGCGTGGTTTCGTTAACGACCGACAGTGCGTTCTTCATCGGGGGCGTTGAGGTCCGGGTAGGTCCAAACACAACGTTCACCGTTGAGGACGGTTCTGACATCACACTCCAGATGCTTCCTGTGGGCAATACCGCAGTTGAGGTTGAAGGCATCGAAAAGGAGCTGGGAGCAGACATCTTCATCGATGCGTTGAGGGTAGAAGTTGATAGCGAGGAGGCTGACTTCGGAGATCGTGACAAGTTTGAGCTTGAGGGCCAGCTTCGTGGCATCTCCGCGATCCCCGGAACCATCACGCTCTTCGGGGTGCAGATAAACGACTCAAGTGCCGATTATGACAATGTGTTGAGGGGCGACATCGTTGATGCGTTCTTCGGGAGTGATGCGCCGATCATTCTCGAAGTGGAATATCGCAAAACGGCCTCCGGATATACGGCCGATGAAATCGAACTCGAAGAAAGCGATGACGATTAACTACAAAACCCGTACATAAAAGCGCGCTATTCAGGCCCGGGTTTTGCTATACATACGGACACGCCAAGCAGGGACGCTGTTGCCGACTGTGCAGGATGCATGAAGCACACATGCTAGCGGAGTCCGTATGTCACTCAGTTTTATCCGGCGGCTGATCTCTAGCCGCCTTCTCCGACCGGTTTTTGTTGTTCTGGTCGTTGCCGGTCTGGTTCAGGTCCTGGTCAGCCAGTGGCTGATTTCCAGCCAGGTAGAGCGCCTGGTAGACACCGCAGGGTCCGCCCTTGAGGCCAGTAGCCAGCAGGTCAGTGCCTCCTTCGGGGATACCCGTGAGGATGTCCGATCCCGCCTGGAGACCATGCGGCAGAAGACCACCGAGGAACTCTCCGCCGAACTCACCCGCCAGCAGACTGCCCAACAAGAACGCGTTGCCGGCAACGTTCGCACCGCTGTCATGGCGGAAGCTCAGGGTCTGGCTGATGTCCTCGCCGCTGTTGCGGCCCCGCTGATCTGGGATCGGGATGTCCCGCGCCTCACCGATCTTGTCGAGCTGGCCGACGCCCGTGAATCCGTTCTGTTTGCCGTGTATTACGACCAGTACGGTGAACGCCTGACCCGTTATGTGGACCGCACCGATGACCGGGTACGCACCTTAATGGAGCAGGGGGAAGGTCGTGGTGCGGCAAATCGGGTCCTGGATGCGGCAAGTCGCGACCCCAACGTGGTCATCATTACGGCCGATATCGCTCCCCAGGGTTCCGCCATTGGTCAGCTGAAGCTGGGACTGTCGCTCGAAGGCATCAATCAGGACCTGGCGGCCCTGGAGCAGGAATTCAGCGCTACCATCACCGGCAGCATCGACGCGCTGCATGACACCCTCGAAGCAGAAACCGAGCAGGTTAACCAGCGCCTTCAGCAGCAGTTGGCGAGTATGGACGCTGACACTCGCTCCAGAATCCAGAACACTGTGGAGGCGTTGAATACCGAAGCCTCGAGCCTCTCCGCCAATTTGAGCATGTTGGCAATCGGTTCCGTGGTGGTTCTGATCCTGCTGGTGGCACTGGTGCTCGGCGGAGGCTTGCTGCCCAGAGTTTTCCGTTTGAGCTCGGCGATCTGGGGTATCGCCGATGGCGAGGCCGATCTTACCCGCCGGGTGTCCATGAAAGGCAATGATGAGCTTACGGAGATGGCCGAGGGCGTGAACCGGTTCATTGCCCGTATCCAGGAGCTGGTCTCCGACGTGAAAGAGTCTGCCGAATCGGCCGCCGGCCAGGCCCAGGCTCAGGGTGACATCAGCCGCAGTGCGGTGGCGGCCGTGAACCGTCAGGAACAGGAAGTGGCGGAGGTGTCCGGCACCATGGATGCCATGTCCCGGAGTATTTCCGAGGTGGCGGAAAACATTCAGGATATCGCAGGCTCGGTCAGCAACGTCAGTTCCGAGAGTGAGGCCACCGCGGGGATTTCCCGGGAAGTGCGGAACCGGTTGGATCAGGTAGTCCGTAATGTTGAACAGGCGGTGGAAGCGGTCAATCAGCTGGACCACCAGAGCAAGGAAATCGGATCGGTGCTGTCGGTGATCGGCGCCATCGCAGAGCAGACCAACCTGCTGGCGCTCAACGCCGCCATCGAGGCCGCGCGTGCCGGAGAATCCGGCCGGGGCTTTGCCGTGGTGGCCGATGAGGTCCGCACTCTGGCGAGCCGGACCCAGGAATCCACCACCGAAATCCAGTCCATCATTGAACGTCTGCAGCAGGGCAGCCGGCAGGCTGTCAGCGCCATTGGCGAGGTGTCAGGGCAGGTTGCGGAGTCGTCGTCGGAGTTCCGTCGGGCTGACGAGCATTTCGACCGGATCAACCAGTTGCTCAGCAGCCTTCAGGATCGGGCCATGGCTATTTCATCCGTGGCGGAAGAGCAGGGCCGGCATGCCAGTGAAGTCAGTGTGAGCGTGAGCGATATTGCAGGCTCCTCCCGCGAGACGGTGGAAGCCATTGAGCGCTCCGACGAGGCCAGCGGCCAGATTGCCCGGACACTGACCTCGTTGAAGGATAAAGCCTCACAGTTCCAGGTTTAGGAACCTGTCGATAACAGGCGCTCCCGGGCGTTTCTGTACTCCTCGGACAGACGGCTCACCAGTTCCGGGACGGTGAGCACGTCGTGGATCTGGCTGACGCCCTGGCCGGCCGACCATACGGTTTTCCAGGCCTTGGCTTCATCATCAATGGGCTTCAGCTTTTCCCCGTAGTTGATCTCGCCGGCCTGGTTAAGTTTGTCCATGGGGAAGCCGGCCGCTTCCAGGCTTTGGCGCATAAAGCTGGCGGGCACACCGGATACCGCCGGGGTATGGATAATGTCGCCAGACACTGCCTCAATGATCATGTTCCGGTAGGCCTCATCGGCCTGGGACTCGAACGTGTTTATAAAACGGGTACCCAGGTAGGCCAGGTCCGCACCGAGGGCCTGGGCCGCCAGCAGATCCTCACCATGGGACAGCCCCCCGGCCAGCAAAATCGTGCCGTCAAAGACTTCCCGGATTTCATGCACCAGAACGAACGGGTTGATCGTGCCCGCATGGCCACCGGCACCCGCTGCCACGGCAATAATGCCGTCCACACCGGCTTCGGCCGCCTTGCGGGCATGCTTCTGGTTGGTCACGTCATGGAACACCACCCCGCCGTAGCTGTGCACCGCCTCCACCACCTGGCTGGCGGCGCCCAGGGAGGTGATGATAATGGGCACCTTGTGTTTAACACACAGTTCCAGGTCTGCCTGCCAGCGCGGATTGGTCCGGTGCACGATCAGGTTCACGGCGTAGGGCGCCGTTTTTGCTTCCGGATTGGCGCTTCGGTAAGCGGCCAGCTCATCGTTCATCTGGATCAGCCACTCCTCAAAGCCCTCGCTGGTGCGTTGGTTCAAAGCCGGGAAACTGCCAACGATGCCCTGCTTGCAGCAGGCGAGCGCCAGTTCGGGCCCAGAGATCAGAAACATGGGTGCGGCCACCAGGGGCAGTGAGAGAGAGTCTGTCAGGGAAGCGGGCAATGGCATGAGGATTCCTTAATTTTTGTTGGAACTTTTGTAGGATATAAAGGATCTTAGCGTGCCACGCCCGATCTGAAAACGGTCGCGAGCTAATTAATTCCGGAAACCAGAAACACAATAAGGAGTCCCTCCATGGGTGAAGCAAAACGTCGCAAGGAAACCGGTGCGCCGCCGCCCCAAAAAGGAAAATCAAACAAGCTTTTGTATGCGGGTATCGGACTGCTTGCGCTTGCGGCAGTGCTTCTTGGTGTATTTTTCCTGACCGCTCCACCAAAACCCACGTCTGACGGGCTGCCTGTGGCCGCTCCGAATGCCGAGGACTTCCCCGCCCAGTTAGACCAGTTCGGTGTCTCCGTGGGTCCCGACGACGCACCGGTCGTGGTGCGTGAGTTTGCCGACTATCAATGCCCCGCCTGCGGCAACTTTGCCTCTGCCAGCAAGCAGTTGAAGGAAGAGTATGTGGCTGAGGGCAAGGTTCGCTTTGTCTACTTTGATCTGCCATTACAGCAGCATCAGAACGCCATGCTGGCCGCCCAGGCAGCACGCTGTGCCGGAGACCAGGACGCCTACTGGGCCATGCACGAACGCCTTTACGATTCCCAGACCGAGTGGAGCGGTTCAAACGATCCGGTTGCCACCTTTACCCGCTACGCCGGTGATCTGGGCCTTGAAGAGCGTCGCTTTCGCCGTTGTATGACCACGGAATTGCACCGTGAAGCAGTCGAACAGAGCCGCCAGGTGGCCATGCAACTGAGAGTCACCAGTACACCGACGGTTCTGGTGGATAACATCCGCCTGACCCGTCCCGGCTGGGGGCAGCTCTCTGCCGTAGTTGAACGTGAACTGGCCAACGGGGCGGAGTGACCTGTTGAGCCCCGGGTAACCCCGCACTTGATCGTGAGCCTGAGTTGGTTAAAATTTGCGCCCTCTCAGGCTCCCGCCTTAGATGAACCCCGAAACCATGCTCCGGATTTACGGTCCGGCCCGCAGGAGAACATGATGAGCAACAATGTTGTTGTCTGCGCACTGTACAAGTTCGCAGTCCTGAACGATTACAAATCCCTCCGCCAGCCGCTGCTGGATCTGATGCTTGATAAAGACGTGCATGGCACTTTGCTGCTGGCGCGCGAAGGCATCAACGGTACCATTGCCGGCAGCCGCGAAGGCATTGATGCCGTGAAAGCCTGGATCGCCAGCGACGAGCGGTTCGACGGCATTGATTACAAAGAGTCCTTTGTGGACATCCAGCCGTTCAAACGCACCAAAGTGAAGCTCAAGAAAGAGATCGTCACCATGGGTGTGGACGGTATCGATCCGAAGCGGATTGTTGGCACGTATGTGGATCCCAAAGAGTGGAACAATCTGATTTCCGATCCGGACGTGGTGCTGGTGGATACCCGCAACCAGTACGAAGTGGAAATCGGGACGTTCAGGAATGCCGTCAATCCGGCCACGGATACCTTCCGGGAGTTCCCGGAATACGTGAAGCAGAACCTGGATCCTTCGAAGCACAAGAAGGTGGCCATGTTCTGCACAGGCGGTATCCGTTGCGAGAAATCCACCGCCTATCTCAAGGAGCAGGGTTTCGAGGAGGTCTATCACCTCAAGGGCGGCATCCTGAAATATCTGGAAGAGGTACCGGAAGAGCAGAGCCTGTGGCACGGAGAGTGCTTTGTTTTTGATGATCGGGTAACGGTTAACCACCGGCTGGAGCGTGGCGATTACGACCAGTGCCATGCCTGTCGCAGGCCGATCACCGAAGAAGACAAGCAGCGCCCCGAATATGAGCAGGGTGTGAGCTGCCATCAGTGCATCGATTCGCTGACCGAAGAGCAGAAAGCCCGGTTTGCCGAGCGTGAACGCCAGATGCGTCTGGCAGAGGAGCGGGGCGAAGCCCACGTGGGCGGAGAAGCTGCACGCATCATCGCCGAGCGTAAGGCCCGGAAAAAGGCGGAAAGAGAACGTCAGGCCCGGAAAAGCCTGGATGGCGAGAGGGCGAGAAGCACCGACGGGGCCTGACCAACCCAGAAAGGAGACTTCATGGATTTACGACTGGCTGTAGCCATTACCGCAGTTGCTATCGCGCCCTTTGCCAGCGCGCAGGACGCCGATAACTGGAAGGGCGAAACCGAACTGGGTGTGTTGATTACCTCGGGCAATACCGAAGAGACCAACATCAAGGGGCGCCTGGGGTTGGTCCATGAAGTCGAAACCTGGCGCAACACCGGCGAATTCCGCACCAACTATTCCGAGACTGAAGACGAAACCACTGCCGAGAAATATCAGGCCGCCCTGGAGACCGACTACAAGTTCGCCGAGAACCAGTACTGGTTTCTCCGTGGCTCCTATGAAGACGATCGCTTCTCCGGCTACGACTTCGAATCAACCGTAACCACGGGTTACGGCAACCGGGTCTGGAACTCTGGTGAGCGGTCCTTCCTCGACCTGTCAGCCGGTGTCGGTTATCGGTATAACAAGCTGGATATGGTGAATGCCGAAGGCGAGGACACCGAGGAAGAGGCCATCGCCCGCCTTGCTGGCCAGTTTGATTACGCCCTTTCGGAAAATTCCCTGTTCCGTCAGAAGCTCAGCACCGAAGTTGGCCTGGACGAAAACAACACGGTGACCGAATCGGAAACATCGCTGCAGGCGAACGTGGTGGGCAACCTCTCCATGAAGGCGGCTTTCCGGGTCAAGCACGTGTCTGACGCTCCGGCCGGCTCCGAAAACACCGACACCGAAACGTCACTCTCGCTGCTCTACGGTTTCTAGACGTTGTTTCTGAGTCCCAGCTCATCGGGATAAGGCGTCAGGTACTGCTGGGCATGCAGGTAATCCACCGGCTCCCTTCTCTGGGCCATACGCAGCAGCGTCATGGGAACCACCAGCGGTACCTCGCCCCGATGGTAGGCCTCCATCTGCTCCATCAACACCTTGCGGTCTTCATCGCCCATGGAATCCCTGAGGTAGCCCATCAGATGCTGCATGGCGTTCATGTGTGAACCCCGGCTTACCTTCTTGCTCATGGCCTCCATGAACTGGTGGATGTAGCGTTCAGCAATGTCTTCCAACGGCTCGGACTTCAGGTCTCCAAGCATCGGACCAAGCTGGCGGTAGATCTTTTCGGAGTGAGCCAGAAGCTGGAATTTGTGGCGGGTATGGAATTCAATCAGCGCCCTGGCCGAGAGCTTGTCTCCGGCCACGTTCTGCATCCAGTCGTCGTAGGCGAAAACCCTTTCAACGAAATTCTCCCGGATCATGTTGTCGTTCAGTCGGCCTTCCTCTTCCACCGGCATCAGCGGGTAGGCCTTCAGCAGCGCCTCGGCAAACATGCCCCGGCCATCCCGGCGGGTTACATTGCCATCCTCGTTGTGTACTTTGATCCGCTCCATGCCACAGCTGGGGGACTTGGCCATCAGGATGTAACCACGAAGGTCTGCCAGGGTCGGCATCACCTGTTCGATGAAGCCCTGCATGGCATCAGTGTGATCCGCCGCACCCTTGGTCTCGATCAGGCGCAGGCCATCACTGTATTCGCGCAGGTGGATCGCCGGGCGCGGAACGCCCAGGCCCGCTTCCAGCTCCGGGCAGATGGAGCGGAAATCAAAGTGTTTCGAGAGCACCTGGGTGCAGTAGCGGGAATGTTTATGGCCGCCATCATGGCGAACTTCCTTGCCCAGCAGGCAGGTGCTGATTCCGACGGGGATGCCGCTCACGTTAGTCTCCGATAATTAACCAGGTCTGATAGCTAAAACTGTCTTTGTAATACGTGAATTCAGTCTAGCCCGATCAGGCCGCTGCGGAAAACTGTAACCCCAACTATTCAGGATGGATTATCGAGCCTTTTCGTTTCTTCGCGGCCATGGCGAGTGTGGTGGCGTAGATGGTGCGAACGTCTTGGGCGAACTGCTCTACGGAGTAGTCCCTGGCAAACTCCAGGGCCTGTTCGGAGAGTTTTTCGCGCAGCTCGTCGTCTTCCAGCAGTTTTTTGACCTGCGCCCGCCACTGGTCCTGTTTTTCCGGCGTCTTGAAGCCGTTGAACCCGTGTCGGACCACGTCTTCAATACCACTGGAGCGAACCGCTACGACCGGCAAACCGGCAGCCATCGCCTCCAGAATCACCATGCCCTGGGTTTCGGAGATGGAGGCGAACAGGAAGGCATCCCCCAGTCGGTACCAGATGGCCATTTCGTCCGGCGGCACGGCACCAACAAGGGTGAAGTGTTGTTCAAGTCCCAGGTCTTCGATCTTCTTCTGCAAGCGATCCTTCTGGTGGCCATCGCCGATCATCAGGAACCGGAAGGGCACATCGGTTTCCCGCCGCAGGGCATCAATGGCCTCAATCATGAAGTCGATATTTTTCTCGTTCGAGAGCCGGGAAACACTGACAAACACTTTCTCATTCCTGAGCTTCAGCTTCTCCCGGAGTTGTTCGACGTCCTTCTCCTGAACCTCCTGGAACTTGTGATATTCAATGCCGGTAGGCTGCACGAAGGTCGGTGTTTTAACCCCGATCATCCGCAGGTATTCCTCCGTGGAGTAGGTAGGCACGATCACGCCGTCGCACTTGTTGGCAAAGCGTTTGATCAGCGCGTGGGAAATCAGGTTCCGGAACAGCATGCCGGGCAGCGGCACGAAGTGGGCGTAATGCTCCAGGCGGGTGTGGTAGGTGTAGATGGCCGGGATGTTCAGGGTGCGCGCCACGAACAGGCCCAGCGACCCCAGCCAGAACGGATGGTGCAGATGGATGATATCCGGCTTGAATGCCCGTACCCGTTTGCGAATCCGCCCGAGGAAAATATTAGCCAGCCGGAATTCCCGCTTCTCGCCCATGGCCAGTAGCGAGGGCACTCGCAAAACGTGGGATTCGGTTTCCGGCTGCCCCTTGTAGCGGGGCGCCACGACCAGCAGTTTATCGCCAAGCGCTTCCAGGCCCCGGCGCAGCCGTTCAATGGAAATGGGTACCCCACCGATGAACGGCAGGTAGTTGTTGGTAAACATGGCCACCCGCATCGGTCTGTCCAGCCAGGGCGAAGGGTCCAGGTCGTAGTCCGGGTAATAATCCTTGCCGATGAAAATGGCGCCGTACAGCTTGATCGCAATGGCCGCAAACACGGCGACGATCAGAATAAAGTTCAGATACCCGGTATAGAACAGCGAGTAGATAAAGAACCAGAGGCTTTCCAGGCGCTTCAGGATCGGGTGCTGGCCCACCTTCAGGCGCTGGAGGCTGTGGCTTACCTCGCCGTTGGCGTCCACGTTTACCCGCACGTAGTGATAGAAGCTGGTGTCATTGTTCATCACCAGGCCACCGGCACCGCCGGTCGTCACAAACGTGGTCTCGCCTACCTGCTCCTCGGCATAGAGCGAAAGATTGGCGGAAAATACCCGGTCCACGCCATGGTCCCTGATTGCCGCCAGCAGGGCATCCCGGAACTCGGGGGGCGCCAGGTAATCTTCTTTCTGATCGAACGGGGCATTTTCGTCCGGGTGCAGGGGAGGGTGGCCAATAAACAGTATCCGAGCCCGGGAGGTGTCCTGGGCCAACAGGTCTTTCAGCCAGCGGATCTGCCAGCGCCAGGGTGTTTTGCCGGTGCTGTCCAGGAAAATCAGCCGGCTGTTACCGGCCTCGATACTGAAGAAGTGCGGGCCGAAGTGATCGTAGAATCGGAAGCTGCCAAAATCCTCGTACTCGTGGGCACCGAAGGTAAGCAGATAGGGGATCTCCAGGTGGCTCAGAGTGCCGTAGAGTGCCCGGTACTTGTCTTCGCCGCCACCACTGACAGCGTTCCCCGCCGAAACCAGAAAATCCAGCCCGGATCGATTCAGCTCCGGGATGATGCGGTCCTCGAAGATGCCCACCGAGTTATTGATATTGCCCACCACCGCAAAACTGAAGGGCTCGCCGGGTTCAAGTGCCTGATAAATCCGTTCTACCTGCTCGGTATGTACCCCCTCGAAATCCTCCGTGAACAGATTCAGGTAGGTCTTGTAGCCAACCAGCAGAAACACCACCAGAAGGCAGAGGTAAAACAGCAGCTTGAGTGGGTTGCGGAAGATCATCCGGCTCTCCTGCGATTGGCAACAAGTTCCTTCTGTAGCACCACCAGCCCGATAATCATGCCCAGATAGATGGTCAGCAGACGCCAGCAGACGATGACCAGAATCAGGTGGTTTCCCGAGAGGATATCCCGGAAGAAGCTCCCGAAAACACCCTCCGAGATGCCTGAGGCGCCCGGCGTGGGCGAGAAGTACATCACGAAGGTGGTCACAACCAGCAGGCCCACGGACATCACATAGTCAACACGGTAGTCCAGGCTGTGCATCAGCAGCGCCGGGAAGCTGAACAGGCTAAGCAGAAACACGGCGGTGAACAGGATGGACAGCCAGACGAATACCGGCGCACCACGCAGGTAATCACCAAAACTCCGTGACAGCCGGAGCATTTCCCGGCGTGCCTTGAACTGCCAGCGCCGATGGCGGGGTTCACTGATCAGATGGAGCCGACGCGCGGCCCTCAGCAGCCGGGTCAGGGGGCCGATCAGCCAGCGGGTCCGGAACAGCAGAACCAGGAAAAAGCCGAGGTACAACACAATCAGAACTGCCAGAGCGGTACCGATATCGCCAGTAATGGAATTGCCGTCCAGGGGTTTGAGCGTGAGCAGGAATACTGGCGTCAGCGAAAATATGAACAGCACCGCCAGGATCGTCCGGATCGTGGTCGCAGCCGTCGCACGCCCAATCGGAACGCCATGGTGGCTCAGAAACCAGATCTGGGCGAAACCGCCCCCGGTGGCCATCGGCGTGATGTTGGAAAAGAACAGATTGATAAACACCAGTCGCACCATGGCCGGCAGGGGAATCCTGTGCCCCAGGGCTCTCAGGGTAAAATAGAGCCGAAGGCCATCCGAGATAAAATAAACCAGCAAAAGGCCAGCCACCGATAACAGGGTTCCCGGAGCGATCAGCCTGGTATCGAAGGTAAGGGTGCGCTCGGCGAACAGATGGTAAACGGCATACAGCCCGGCAGCGGTGAGCGCCAGAAACAACAGACTGAACATCGCCAGTCTTTTTCCAGAAGCGCGCTTTGAATAGCTGATTTCAGTGGAGTCAGTCATGGGCTGCCCGTCAGAGTGAGACGGGCAGTTTACAGGGTAGGGTGTGGTCGGTGTCCAGTGTCGGGCTAGTGGCCATACACCATCATGGTGGTGTTGGTGATGGCGAAGTCCGTGAACTGAACACTGCCGATACTGGTACCGCCCATCTTGAAGACCGGCATATCAATATCCGCCCGGAACTCAACATCGTGCACCGAAAGCCCGTCGTTGCCCGAAGCAGAACTGGTGCCCCGTGACAGTTTTGCAGTGGCACTGGCCATACCGAAATGGCCCAGCGTGTCATCGCCGCGCCGATTATGAATCTGAAGTCCTTCAATACCGACCGCGGCAAAGTTGAACAGCAGAATCACATCCGCTGCATCCCAGTTCAGACGTCCGTCGGTAATTTCGAAATGGGTATCCAGCTGCAGTTCAGAACCGGACACCTCGTTGCCGTTCGCTAGAGTGCGAGTGGAACTGCCCCCGTTACGAATCACCAGATCCGTCGGCCCGATATGCCCTTGCAGAAGAACGTCCGAGAACAGCGTCGCCGAACCCTCGCTGCCTGAAGTGGTCACACTGTCTACCGCCAGCTCAAAATCCACCGCCTGCAGGTATTCATCCAGACTGGTTGGATCGCCATAATCGGTTGCACCGAGGTGCATCACCAGATCACCGCTATTGAACTGCTTGCCAAAAGAGCCCGCGACGGAATACTTCGCCAGAGCATCGGCCACATCCGGATTGGTTGGGTCCAACAACCCCGCATCGGCCCGCCGGGCAATCTCCGAAAACCCGTGCTCCAGCACCTCCCCATCGCCGGCAATATCGATCGTCAGCTTCATGTTATCCAGCACCGTATCGTTCTGCCCGGATAACCGCAGCCCGTTCACATTCAACGAACCCTCATCAATCCAGCTGAACCGATCAATGCTGAGCTTGGTCTCCAGCTCAATCGTCACACCCGCCTGCCCGGTCACACCCGACATCGCCCCATCGTCCAACGGCTTGAACTCCGCCATCGCTGGCAATGGCAGCGAGAGGGCGAGCACCCAGAGCGAGAGAGTGGAAGATGTGGTGTTTCGACGACAGGCTAGTGACTGAGTCATGGTGGCCCCAAAAGTCTGGTTTATTGTTTTTTAGTGGTGAGCGTTCAACGCTCCCCGGGCCGCAGGGGGACAGCACAACCAATGCAGCAAAAACTTTGGTTTGTTACAGACTGTTACGATAGGGGGTGAAGCGAAAAAGATCCGTGAGCTCTGTCACACGAAGAGGCCACCGGAGAGGTTGGGGCAAAGCTCGGACTACGAAGCCAAAGCCTGCTGAATAAGAGACTTCTGGTGCTCCGCAAATTCCCGAATCAACGCCTGCGCCTTGACCGAATCCCGCGCCAGAACAGCCTGCGGCAGATTGGCAAAAAACTCACTGGTCTGCGTCAAACCCCGACGATACCGATCGGCACTCAGATAATAGGCCCGACTGACCGCCGGCTTGAAATTCGACAGCGCCTCCGTGAGATAAGGATTCCCAACCACCTCACAACAGGCATCCATCACACCAAAACTCGCCTCAACCACCCCGGAGATGTCGGCAGAGCCATCGTTTATCTTGTCAACAACCTTGCTCACCGCCCCAAGCACCAGAGGCTTGTCGCGTTCCTGCCAGCGCTCGCACAAACGCACCGCCATCATCATCAGCAAGTGCATATAAACGTCGTAGAGCTCCGAAGCATGGGCCGCATCCAGCCGGGTTGCCGAAGCGCCCTTACGGGGCGTGATCTCCACCAGGTGCCAGCGCTCCAGGGTGTACAGGGCTTCCTTCACCGAAGCCCGGCTCACCTTCAGTTCACCGGCGAGCGTGGCCTCCTGAATCCGCTCACCCGGGCGAATCTGCCCGGTCATGATCCGTTCTGCCAGGTAATTGGCAATCTGCTCGGCCAGTGTGTTCGGCACCTGAAAATCCATAAAGGCTCTCTGGACAGGTCGAAAGAACCGGTCGGCTGCTGAGGTAAGCCGACCGGCGGAAGAGTGTATGCGCATGAGTTTATCACAGCCTCGGAGTGCGATAGCGACAACGCCTTGATTCGGCGGGGCTTCCTGACAATTGTCAAAAAACCTCGCCAGAAATGTTGACGACTGATGTATTGTAGGACAATAATGCACAAAACAACAGGTGATCAGAGTTTCACCAACAAGCATTTGATGGAGAGAACCCAATGAGCACAACGCAGTTATCGGTAAATCGAGAGGCCACCCGCCGAAGGATATTGCTGACCCTCAAGAAGTACAGCTACCTGATCGCCATGGTGCCCCTGTTGCTGCCGCCTCTGCTGCTGGCCGCCGGCCAGGCCACTGATCTGGTGAACCTGTTTTCCTGGGGCGTCCCCGTGGTCGTGTTCGGGATCATTCCGATCTTGGACATGCTGCTCGGCAAGGATTCCCTGAACCCGGATGAAGAAACCGACGTGCCGCGGATGGTCGGCGAACGGTTCTATAAAGCGATTACCCTGGGCTGGGTGGCAGGCTTTGCAGCCTTACTGGTCTGGAGCATGCTGGAACTGGCATCCGGCACCTTCAGCCTGGTGGGCAGTATTGGCTGGATCGTCTCCATCGGCATCGTCGGAGGTCTCGGCATCAACGTCGCCCACGAACTCATCCACAAAGACGAAAAACTCGAAACCCGGGCTGGCGGCTTCCTGCTGTCACTGGTCTGCTACGCCGGTTTCAAAGTCGAACACCTGCGCGGCCACCACGTACACGTCTCCACCCCGGAAGACGCCTCCTCGTCCCGTTACAACCAGTCCCTTTACAACTTCCTGCCCCAGGCCTACATGCGCAACTTCCTGAATGCTTGGAAACTGGAAGCCGAACGCCTGCAACGCAAAGGCCAAAAAGCCCTCAGCTGGCGCAACGAACTGATCTGGTGGTACAGCATCAGCGCCCTGGCACTGGCTGGTTTCACCATCGCCTTCGGCTGGCTCGGCGCCCTCTTCTTCCTGGGCCAGAGCTTCATCGCATTCACCCTCCTAGAAATCGTCAACTACCTCGAACACTACGGCCTGCACCGGAGAAAACTCGAAAACGGCCGCTACGAACGCACCGGCCCCGAACACAGCTGGAACAGCAACTACTTCCTCACCAACGTCTTCCTGTTCCACCTCCAACGCCACAGCGACCACCACGCCTGGGCCAAACGCAGATACCAGATCCTCCGCCACCACGACGTAGCCCCCCAGCTCCCGGCCGGCTACTCCGCAATGATCGTCCTGGCAATGTTCCCCCCACTCTGGCGGCGGGTAATGAACCCAAGGGTAGAGGCTTATTACGAAGGCGAAGAACACCAGTTGGCCTGAAAGCGGGCCACTCCAAAGGTTCGGTCGGCAGGGGTGTGAGGGGGGTTCTTTCTGCAGGGAAACGACTGCCTGAGCGAAGCGAGTTCGGATTCCCGGAAGAAAGAACCCCCCTCATGGCCCTGCCAGCCACCGATCTTCAGAGCGTCTCTGAAGAAACGCCGGCCTAAAAAACCGGCCCTCAAGACCCCGGCGGTTCGTCTCTGGCCCCGGGGTCTTTTTTCACGCCCTTGAAATCTCCCTGAAACGCACACAGGTATAACCTTTGAATCCTGCGAAAAAGAAGGGAAAACCAACATGCCCAAGCATTTCGAACAGGCCCCTGGCCTATACGAAGAAACCGTTCCCGAAACCGAAGGTTACGTCTTCAACCAGACCATGATGCGCATCAAGGAACCCGAGCGCTCCATGGACTTCTACACCCGAGTGATGGGCATGCGCCTCGTTCGCAAACTGGACTTCCCCGAAATGAAGTTCACCCTGTATTTCCTTGGCTACCTGGATGATCGCCAGGCCGGCCTCGTGCCGCAGGACGATGCCCACCGCACCACCTACACCTTCGGCCGCGAAGCCATGCTTGAGCTCACCCACAACTGGGGCACCGAAGACGACAACGACTTCGGCTACCACAATGGCAACGACGAACCCCAGGGCTTCGGCCACATCGGCGTAGCGGTGCCAGACGTTTACGCCGCCTGCGACCGCTTTCAAAAGCTCGGTGTGGAGTTTGTGAAAAAGCCGGACGACGGCAAGATGAAAGGCCTGGCCTTTATCAAAGACCCGGACGGCTACTGGATTGAAATCCTGCAGCCGGACATGCTTGAGAAACAGCGCAAGGAAGACTGATCTTCCTTACTCCGCACCGGCCTCCTGGCCGGCTGCGGGTTTACGGCCGTAGCGGGAGGCCACCACCACCGCTGCGGTCAGTATCAGTGCCCCCGCAATACCAATCGGCCCCAGAATCTCCTCCAGAAACACCCAGGCCAGCAGCGCCACAAACAGCGGTTCCAGAGTCACAATGATGCTGGAGAGCGTGGCCGGTGTCGTTTTCATGCCAGAGAAAAAGCACACATAGCCAATACAGGTTGGCACCACCCCCACATACACCACCATCAGCCAGTGCCCGATACCAAGGGTTTCCAGCCCCTCGAACCCGCCAGACAGGGCGACCACCGGCAACAGAATCAGCGCCGCCGTGAAGAAGCAGATAAATGCCGTGGTGAACACCGGTGTCCCGGTAGAGCTGTAACGGCTGGTCAGCGTGAAACCGGTGTACACGCAGGCGGCCAGTAACGCCACTAGAATGCCCGCAAGCCGGAGTGTACCGGTGGTGTCCATATCGCTGAGAACCAGCATGCCCGTGCCCGCGATGGCCGCAAACAACGACAGAACCGTCAAAAGGCTGGGCTTTTCTCCCAGAAGAGGCGCAGCAAGAATTGCCACCAGTACTGGCGGAAGGCAGAGCGCGATCAGGGTGGCGATGCCGGCACCGGTGAGGTCCACGGCCAGAAGGTAGCTGCCCTGGTAGAACGCCTGGAACAGGCCAAGGGCGGCCAGCGGAATCAGGGTCTGGCGTGTGAGGCTCCGTAGGGAACTGCCGGGCACTTTAGCGCCCGGATTGGCCCGCTCAAGGCGTGCCTGCTCCCGTCGCATCAGCAGCCAGAAAAACGGCAAGGCCACCGCCAGTCGCAGGAAGCCCAGCGTAATGGCCTGCAGCTCGGTACCGGTAAACAGAAATTTCGCAACAATGCCCGTGGTCGCCCATAGCAGGGCAGCCAGGGCGATCAACAGGGCGCCTTGGATCATTCAATAATCAACACAATCAGCTCTTTGGGACCGTGAACACCGTAGGCAAGGGTTTGCTCGATGTCAGCGGTTTTGGAAGGGCCAGAGATTAGCAGGGCATTGGTCGGCATGCCAGCGGCCCAGTTCTGGGCCTTCATGGCTTCGTGGAAGGTGGTATAGAGCTCAGAGGCCCGGAGCACGGCAATGTGCACCGGCGGCACCAGGCTCATGAGCCGTGGCTCGTCCTCGTTTGGCCACAGGATCAGCGAGCCGGTTTCGGCAATACCGCCGCGGGTGGACGTGATGCTGGCGTCCACCTCGTTGAACAGGTGCGCTTGCCAGCTTTCGATAGGCTCGTCGTAGATCAGCAGTTCCGGCAGATCGTTACGACCGGCAGAGCGAAGGGACTGTCCGATTTCGTGTTGCTTCGGAATCAGCAGATTCCTGGCGCCGCGGGTGTTCAGCACCTCGGCCAGGCGGTCCATCCACATGTCTTCGGTGCAGTGGTGCACCTCCCCGTGGACCGACTCGATCATCTTCTCGAACCGCTCGATACGCTCCTTTGTCGACCAGTCATCCCGTACCAGAACAGAGAAGTCGCACTCCGGCACCGTCAGTTCACCGCCGGTTCGGTTGCGCAGACGCTGAAGAATCGTTTCCCGGGAACTCATTGGCCACGCTCCTTCATCCGCTGGTGCAGGGTTTTGGCCGCCAGTTTGGGCGCCGTGCGGTAATCGGTCCAGGCGCCCGCTTTCGAGGGCTGCAATGCCCTGAATTTGCTGGCGGCACCGGTGCCGAAGCGATAAATGCCGGGGCTGGCATGCATCCAGGCCCAGCCTTTCCAGATCATCGCTTCCATGGAGCTTCGCTTGGCCCCGTGGCCACGGACCTTGGCCGGGTGGAGCTTATCGCCATCCACCGATTCCTGGCGCAGTCGCACCAACAGATCGGGAATGGGGATTTTCACCGGGCAGACCTCGCCGCAGGCGCCACACAGGCTGGAGGCGCTGGGTAGGTGCCGGCCTTCGTCCAGGCCAATCAGGTGCGGCATCAGGATCTTGCCGATCGGGCCCGGATAGGTGGTGCCATAGGCATGGCCGCCTACCCGTGTGTACACCGGGCAGTGGTTCATGCAGGCGCCGCAACGGATGCAGCGCAGCGTGTCCAGCAGCTCGTCGTCCTGGTAGATCGACGAGCGGCCGTTATCCACCAGCACCAGATGCACTTCTTCAGGCCCGTCCAGCTCCTCTGCCTTGCGCGGGCCGGAAATCATGTTGAAGTAGGTGGTGATATGCTGGCCTGTGGCAGATCGGGTCAGCAGGGCGAGCAGGGCAGAGACGTCCTCCATGCTCGGCACCACTTTCTCGATACCGGTAACGGCAATATGGCACTTGGGCACCGTGGTGGTCATCCGGCCGTTGCCTTCGTTTTCCACCAGGCACAGGGTGCCGGTCTCCGCCACCGCAAAGTTAACCCCGGAAACGCCCACATCGGCATTCATGAACTTTTCCCGCAATTGCAGGCGGGCACTGGCGGTGAGGTATTCCACATCGTTGGAGAGATCCGTGCCGGTTTTCTCGTGCAGCAACTGGGAGATCTCGCCGGTGTTCTTGTGAATTGCCGGCATGATGATGTGCGATGGCGTTTCATCCGCCAACTGCACAATATACTCGCCCAGGTCCGATTCCAGGGCTTCGATCCCCTGTTCCTCCAGGTAATGGTTCAGCTCCATTTCCTCGGAGACCATGGACTTGCCCTTGATCACTGTCTTGGCATCCCGCGCCTTGCAGATATCCCGCACAATCCGGCAGGCCTCGTCGCCGTCCACCGCCCAGTGCACCTTGATGCCGTTTTCGATCAGCTTTTTTTCTAGCTGCTCCAGCAAGTCTGGCAGATTGGCCAGGGCGCGGAGGCGGACGTTGGCACCGAGATCCCGGAGGGTTTCCAGATCCCAGCCCTCGAACGCCGTCTTGCGCTTGGACATCAGCCCGTCCATGGCGCTGCGGAAATTCTTGCGGATCTTGGGGTCGTGAATGGCCGCCTGAGCCCGCGGATGGAACTCTTTTACGTCGATGTGATGGCCAGTGTGCTCGGCTGTCTCACTCATGACTGCTGCCCCCCTTTGCCCTGGGTGCGCGACCACAGGAAACTGAGAATGTGCTGGCCTTCAACAGGCTTCTGGTTCTTCTCGGCGTAGCCGGCGATGTTCATCAGGCAGCCGCAATCGGTGGTGACAAACTGCCTGGTGCCGGTATCCACCAGAGCGTCCACCTTCTCGCTCACCATGGCGCTGGAAATCTCCGGATGGCGAACCGCAAAGGTGCCGCCAAACCCGCAGCATTCCTCCGGCCGGATCTGCTCCACCAGGTTCACGTTTTTGAGTTGTCCCAGCAGTTTAGGTCCAACTTCGGCCACGCCCATTTCGCGGCGGGCGGAACAGGAGGTGTGCATGGCCACGGTGGTGGGTTCGCCCAGATCTTCCAGTTTGATGTGGCACACATTGAGCAGAAAATCCGTCAGCTCCCAGACCCGGCCCGCAACCTCAGCGGCTTTCACCTCATCCGTGGTGTCCTCGAACAGGTCGGGGTAGTGCTTGCGCATCATCCCGCCACAGGAGCCGGATGGCACCACAATGGGCCAGTCGCCGGGGAACAGGTCGAGCTGGGCCCTGGCTACTGATCGGGCCTCGTCGTGATAACCGGAGGTGTAGGCTGGCTGGCCACAGCAGGTCTGGTTCTGGGGAAACAGCACCTCAATGCCTTCACGCTCCAGGAGTTCCACGCCGGCAATGCCCGCATCGGGGTAGAACATGTCCACCAGACAGGTGCCGTAGAAATAGACTTTCGCGGGTTTTGCAGGATAAACCTTGATCGGATCAACCATGTGCGGATGCTCAACGGTTTTTGAATTGTTATCCAGCTATAATAGGGTGGCGAGCGCGGTGTTGCCAGACGACTTTATGGGCAGCAGTAAAGAGGAAGGGAGGGGATTTAGAAAGAGGAAGGGCAGCGGCAGCGCGCCACTGCCCGGGGTATTACTTCACGGTCAGGCGCGCGGCATTTTTCTCGATGGTACGTTCGCCAATGCCCTTCACATTTGCCAGGTCTGCGGTAACTGCAAAAGGGCCATTCGCTTCGCGATAGGCAACGATGGCTTCGGCCTTGCTCTGGCCAATGCCGTTCAGGCTGGCGAGGGTAGCCACATCGGCTGTGTTGATATTGATAGCGGCGTCCTGGGCGTAGGCAAAACCGGTAACCAGGCTGAACAGCAGAATAAGAGTTGCGAAAAGCGGTGTGCGCTTCATGAATTCAAGCTCCTGAGATTTGCATTTATGGTTGTGTGCCAGGGCGCAAAGCAGCAGAAGCGAAATGTAAGAAGAGAGCAGAAATGTCGGTGGGTATGGGAAGTGCACGGACGGGACCACATTCCTTGTGATCCCCGATTCCGTGGCTGACCCCTGCCTGTTCCCTCAGGCGTGCGACTCATCCTGAGCGCGTCTTCCCTGTGACCATCCCTGTAAGCCCTGATCCTTCGGGCAACTCCCGAGCCGCGGAGGGCTCTTCCCTGGAGTTCTCGTCCTTGAGCCAACGTTCCTTGCTGGCTTGTCATCCCTGACACTGATCATTCTACTGTGTATCGAATTCCTACCTATCGGAGAATCGCTCCATGGTTTGTGCGATATATCTTACGAATCTGTAAGCTTTTCGGCGGGTGTCAAAATGAACCTGAGTTCAGTATTTTCGGGGCCTGAGAGGCAATTTATTTCTCACTGCGGTGGGCGGCAGCCGCCTCGCGGATTCGCTCCATGGTGATTTCCCGCACGGCCTTCTGGCTGGCACGGATATGACGGGTGAGACGATCCGCCGCCTCGCTTGCCTGCCCGTTGCGCAGTGCCTCCAGAATCGCGGCATGCTCCAGGTAAGTGGCATCAATACGCTCGTCCCGGCTGAAGTCCAGGCGCCGCACAATTCTCAGCCTGTCGGTGATCTCACGATGAATTCGTGTCATCTCCCGGTTTCCGGCAGCGGCCATCAGATCGCAGTGAAAGCTCTCGTCCAGCATTCTGACGGTGCTGCCCACCGCACGCTCGGATGGATGGTCCGGGTTCCAGAGGGCTACCAGGGTTCGCAGTGCTGCGGGCTCTTCAGGCAGGTTGCAGATCTTGTGCACGGCCGCCCGTTCGAGGGTGATGCGCAGGTCATAGAGTTCCTCCACCTGCTGGAAATCGAATGGCTTTACCTGCCAGCCACTGCGGAACAGCACCTCCACATGGCCCTCCCGCTGCAAGCGGTACAGTGCTTCCCGCACCGGTGTCCGGCTTGCGTTCAGGCGGGTTCCGACATCCCCCTCGCTGAATCGGTCGCCAGGGATCAGGCGGAACTCGAAGATGTCCTCTTTCAGGGCCTCATAGACCCTGTCGGCTACGGACTCTTTTCGTCTAGGGTTTGCCATTGGCACCGTTTCCCCTCGTGGAGCGCCAGATTGCCCCGGTATGGTCAGGCTCTGGAGGCGATATAGGCGCGCCAGCCACCGAACTCTGTTACGTCTTCTGCACCCTCGAAGCCGTAGCCCTCGCAAACAAAACCGTTTACCCACCGGCCATCCGCCAGCTCGACGTTGCCAATGCCCAGCGGCGCAGGAATCAGGTCCACGAAGGAGCCAAAGGCCGAGGCGGGCATTTCCCAGACTTCCACAATGATTTCCCTGCCTTCGCCAGGGGCCGCCCGTTTCAGCCCGGGCTTCGGCGGTGTGGTGTTTGGCAGGGCGAACAGCCGGTAGTTGGCAGACGTTGTGGTTTGCTCAAGCAGAACCGCGCAGCGCTCACTGAGCTGGGTGTTCAGGGGCATGCCACTGAGGTGGGCACCAACAACGGCCACCTTGATGGTGGGTGTCGAAATGGCGGCCCCGGGGGCTTCTTCGGGGCGGTCGTTGCCTGTAGCGCCCAGAGGGGTCGGGTGGGCATTCAGCCACTGGCACGCGAGACGTTGCAGCTCGGTGTCTTTCCAGGCGCCACTGATCAGGGTAACGCCAAAGGGCAGGCCGTCGTCCCGGAAACCGGCAGGAATCGCGAGCGCACTCATGTCGGCCAGGTTCACGAAATTGGTGTAGGTGCCGAGTTGGCTGTTCAGTGCAACCGGGTCCGCGTTTACCGCTTCGATGGTGGGAGCCGTCGGAGCCGTGGGCACCAGCAGGGCATCCACATCGGCTAACAGTTCATCGATCTGGCGCTGCAGCTCTTCCTTGCGGTACTGGGCCTTGAAGGTATCCGTGGCGCTGAAATTCCCGGCCTTGCTGATAATGCCTTTGACCACCGGATTCATATCATCGCCGTGGCTGGTCATGAACGATTCCACCGCCGCGTGGCGTTCAGCCACCCAGGGCCCTTCGTAGAGCAGTGCAGCCAGTTCCAGCATGGGGCTGAAATCCAGCGGCACCAGTTCTACATTCTGTTGTCGCCACTGGCTGATGGCGGTATTCCAGGCCGCTTCCGCCTGCTGATCACCAAACCATTGCGGGTGGTCGGGAATCGCCAGTCGTTGGATGGGGCCGGGCCGGCGAAGGGCGGGCCCATCCAGAGGCAGCGCATAGGGAGGCTTGCGGGAAAACGCATCATCGGCATCGAAGCCCGCCATGGTATCCGAGACCAGGCCGGCGTCATTCACGGTCAGCGCAAAAATGGACACGCAATCCAGTGAACGACAGGCCGGCACCACGCCGCGAATGCTGAAGAGCCCTTTGGTCGGTTTCAGCCCCACCAGATTATTCAGCCCGGCAGGCACCCGGCCGGAACCGGCGGTGTCGGTACCCAGGGCAAAAGGCGCCAGGCCTCTTGCAACCACGGAAGCCGAGCCGGAGCTGGAGCCGCCGCTCACCACGTCCGGTTTGAAGCTGTTGGGCACGGCGCCATAGGGGGAGCGGGTGCCCACCAGGCCGGTTGCGAACTGGTCCAGGTTGGTTTTGCCGATGACGATGGCGCCGGCGGCCTTGAGCCTGGCCACGGTGGTGGCGTCTTCTTCCGGGGTATAGGCAAAGGCCGGGCAGGCCGCCGTTGTTTCAAACCCTACCGCATCAATATTGTCTTTCGCGGCAAAGGGAATGCCGTAGAGCGGCAGCTTGTCGATCTCTCCGCCGGCGTCCTGGAGTTTCTGTTTCAGCCCGGCAAGGGCCTCATCCAGGCCTTTCTGGTCCAGAAGCGAAATCCAGGCAACGTCTGTTGTGTCCAGGCCGGTCAGTAACTCACCCAGCAATGACTCGGGCGTAGCGCCCTCTTTATAGGCTTGCTGCCAGTCCCTGATGGTCCATCCGAGCATTGAAGGCATTGGTCATCCTCATGTGCGTAATCAACTTGTATACATGTGGAATGGCAATGCTTGTGCCATTTGCCAATTTTTCTTGATAGTGACCAGAAAACATAAGGTTATGAGTATTTTTGAGGCACAAGGCGGTTCAGGTCTGCCCGTATCAGGTGCGGCCGCACCAAAAACGCTCAGGAATGCTGCACTCCAGAGGCATATTCAGGAGCACGGATGCCTCTGGTTCGCCTTGTATACTAGATAAGGTCCTGTTTTTAATGGAGATATAAGGGTTATGGAACAGCAGATGCAGAGGCCCTGCTGCGTTTGAAGACGAACTGCATACCCAACTAAGAAAAGGACGCCTGAAATGAACCTCAAAAACACGTGAAACTCGGACTCTCTGCGCTCGCTCTCTCCATCTCTTTTAACTCCGTTGCAGCGGAAGATCCCATCAAGGTGGGCATCCTGCATTCGCTGTCCGGCACCATGGCCATCAGTGAAACCGTTCTGAAAGACACCGTTGAAATGCTGATCGAACAACAGAACGCCAAGGGCGGTGTGCTTGGTCGTCAAATGGAAGCGGTTGTTGTAGACCCGGCCTCCAACTGGCCGCTGTTTGCTGAAAAAGCCCGCGAGCTTTTGGCCCAGGAAAAGGTCGACGTGATCTTCGGTAACTGGACCTCGGTTTCCCGTAAGTCCGTACTGCCGGTGGTGGAAGAGCTGAACGGCCTTCTGTTTTACCCGGTTCAGTACGAGGGTGAGGAATCCTCCGAAAACGTCTTCTACACCGGCGCTGCGCCCAACCAGCAGGCGATTCCTGCGGTTAACTACCTGATGAACGAAATCGGTGTAGAGCGCTGGGTTCTGGCAGGTACTGACTACGTCTACCCGCGCACCACCAACAAGATCCTTGAGACCTACCTGATGGACATGGGTGTGGCCAAGGAAGACATCATGATCAACTACACGCCTTTCGGTCATTCCGACTGGCAGAACATCGTCTCCGACATCAAGCGCTTCGGCTCTGCCGGCAAGAAGACCGCAGTAGTCTCCACCATCAACGGTGACGCCAACGTGCCCTTCTACCGTGAGCTGGGCAACCAGGGTATTGCGGCCTCCGACATCCCGGTCGTTGCCTTCTCCGTGGGCGAGCAGGAACTTTCCGGCATTGACACCGGCCCGCTGGTTGGCCACCTGGCCGCCTGGAACTACTTCATGAGCGTGGACAACGACGCCAACTACGACTTCATCGACCAGTGGATCGAGCACACCGGCAATGATGAAGCGGTCACCAACGACCCGATGGAAGCGCATTACATCGGCTTCAACATGTACGTGGAAGCGGTCAAGAAGGCCGGCACCACAGATGTTGACGCGGTAAAAGACGCCATCATCGGTGTGACTGTACCCAACCTCACCGGTGGCTACGCCGCCATGATGCCCAACCACCACATCACCAAGCCGGTGCTGATCGGCGAGATCCAGGACAACGGTCAGTTCTCTGTGGTTTGGGAAACCTCTGGTCTGGTCGCGGGCGATGCCTGGTCTGACTACCTGCCTGGTTCGCGGGACATGATTGCAGATTGGCGCAAGCCGTTGTTCTGCGGAACGTTCAACACCGCAACCGGCACCTGTGGCGCCTCTGCGGGTGAAATGGCCGCCGAAGCCGAGTAAGGCTCCGTTGGCATAGCACCATGGACAACCGGGGGTGGCAGGCGCTGCCTCCGGTTGTTGCCCCGCAACACGCTTGAAACAGACAGGACACTCTCATGAGCATCTGCCGATCGCTCACATTGCTGCTTATCGCCCTGTTATCCCTGCTATCGCTACCTGCAACGGCGCAGGAAGAGGATCCTGGCAAGGCTCTGCTGATCAATCTCGCAGAGGCGCCGGCCAGTAAAGTGGAAGAGGCGGTGAACGCCATCGTCAGCAGTGGTGATGAAAGAGCCAGGGGCTGGCTCGAAGCCTACGGAAATAACCGCCTGAGCCGGGTGAAAGACACCGGGCAGGTTGTACTGGTACTGAACAACCGGGGCAGGGACTGGGAAATTGCCGATCCGCTGACCGGAGAGAATATGGGTGAAATGTCCCGCCGTGAGCTGGACAGAGTTGCCATCAATAACCGCATACGGGGCCAGCTTGAAGGCATACTGGCCATGCTGGACCTGAATGCCAAAGACCCGGATGTGCGAGAAGCCTCCGCGCAGGACATGATGGGCAAAGTGGATGCTTCCCTGGTCGAGCCGCTCGAGGCTCAGCTGGCGAAAGAAGAAGATGCGGCCGTACGCAACCGCATTGAAGAAGCCCTGGCCATCTACCGGGTGGGCGAGGGCAACCTGGAGGCCGTGGACGTGCTCGCCGGCAGCCTGCATCCCCGGGCCCGCGCCGCTTTGAACGAAGCCGTTCGCGGTGACAACGAGGCGCTGGCTCAACGTGCCGCCAAGGCCCTCGAAAGCATTGAACAGAAACTCCAACTGAACCGCGCCGCCGAGACCCTGTATTTCGGCCTCTCCCTCGGTTCGGTTCTGGTGCTTGCCGCCATCGGCCTGGCCATCACCTTCGGCGTGATGGGCGTGATCAACATGGCCCACGGCGAACTGATCATGCTCGGTGCCTATACCACCTGGGGCATGCAGCAACTCTTCCCTGGCCAACCTGGCCTGGCGCTGATCCTGTCGATTCCCGCCGGCTTCCTGGTGGCGGCCACCGCCGGCATCATCATTGAACGCAGCGTGATCCAGTACCTCAAAGGCCGGCCGCTGGAAACCCTGTTGGCCACCTTTGGTATCAGCCTGATCCTGCAGCAGCTGGTGCGCACCGTGATCTCTCCTCAGAACCGTACCGTGGTAACGCCGGACTGGATGAGCGGCTCCCTCGTGATCAACGACGCGCTATCGCTGACCCTGAACCGCCTCTACGTGCTGGCCTTTGCATTGATTGTCTTCGCCGGGCTGATGCTGATCATGCGCAAGACCCGCCTGGGCCTGGAAGTGCGCGCCGTTACCCAGAACCGCGCCATGGCACGCTCCATGGGCATCCGCGCCACCCGGGTAGACATCATGACCTTTGCCCTGGGCTCCGGCGTGGCCGGGCTGGCCGGTGTGGCGCTGTCCCAGCTCACCAACGTGGGCCCGAACCTGGGCCAGAACTACATCATCGATTCCTTCATGGTGGTGGTGTTCGGCGGCGTCGGTAACCTCTGGGGCACGCTCATTGCCGGGCTCTCCCTGGGCACCATCAACCAGCTGCTCGAACCCTGGGCCGGTGCCGTACTCGCCAAGATCATCGTGCTGGTGTTCATCATCCTGTTCATCCAGAAACGGCCGAAGGGGCTCTTCCCCCAGAAAGGCCGGGCAGCGGAGGGTTAAGTTATGTGGTTAACAAGACCCTTACAGGAACGTTCAACCCAGATCTTTCTCGGCGTGCTGTTTTCGGCCGTGGTGCTGGTGACCTTCCTTCACTTGTTCATGCCCCAGGACAGCGCCCTGCATGTGAGCGCCTTTACCGTCACGCTGCTGGGCAAATACCTCTGCTACGCCCTGCTGGCGGTGGCGGTGGACCTGGTGTGGGGTTACCTCGGTATCCTCAGCCTGGGCCACGGCGCCTTCTTTGCCCTCGGCGGCTATGCCATGGGCATGTATCTGATGCGCCAGATTGGTGATCGCGGCGTGTATGGCGACCCGATCCTGCCGGACTTCATGGTGTTCCTGAACTGGCAGGAGCTGCCCTGGTTCTGGCACGGGTTCGACATGGCCTGGTTTGCCTTCATCATGGTGCTTCTGGCCCCGGGCCTTCTGGCGCTGGTGTTCGGCTTCCTGGCCTTCCGCTCACGGGTGACCGGGGTGTACCTCTCCATCATCACCCAGGCGCTCACCTTCGCGCTGATGCTGGCCTTCTTCCGAAACGAGATGGGCTTTGGTGGCAACAACGGCCTCACCGACTTCAAAGACATCCTTGGCTTTAACCTGCGCACCGACGCCACCCGCCTCGGGCTGTTCATCGCCACCGGTATCGCCCTGGCCATTGGCTACGTGATTTGCCGGGGCATTGTGATCAGCAAGCTGGGCCGGGTGAGTGTCGCCTGCCGGGATGCCGAGGCCCGTACCCGCTTCCTGGGTTACCGGGTGGAGCGGGTGCAGCTGTTCGTGTTCGTGGTCTCCGCCATGCTGGCGGGTGTGGCGGGGGCGCTGTATGTGCCCCAGGTGGGCATTATCAACCCCAGCGAATTCTCGCCGCTGTTCTCTATCGAGATCGTGGTGTGGGTGGCCCTGGGTGGCCGGGCGACCCTCTACGGTGCGGTGATCGGGGCCATTCTGGTGAACTACGCCAAAACCGTGTTCACCGGCATCATGCCGGACGCCTGGCTGTTCGCCCTCGGTGGCCTGTTCGTGCTGGTGACCGTGTTCCTGCCCAAGGGCATTGCCGGGCTACTGCAGAAGCGCCGCAAAGCCAGGGAAGATGACGATACCCCCACCGCGCAGGAGGCGACTGTATGAGCTTTTTTCAGGAGCTGACCGACCGCGAGCATGTGTTCGAGTTTCTGACCCAGGTGCAGTCCCCGGTGGACGTGCGCCACGGGCCAATCCTGTACCTGGAAGACGTGAACGTAAGCTTTGACGGCTTCAAGGCCATCAACAACCTCAACCTCACCATCGACGATGGCGAGCTGCGCTGCATCATCGGCCCCAACGGCGCGGGTAAAACCACCATGATGGACATCATCACCGGTAAAACCCGGCCGGATACCGGCTCGGTGTGGTTTGGCAGCCGCCACAACCTGCTCACCATGAACGAGCCGGACATCGCCAGCCTGGGCATCGGCCGCAAGTTCCAGAAACCCACGGTGTTCGAAGCACTCACCGTGTTCGAAAACCTGGAGCTGGCCATGGCGACGGACAAGCGGGTGTTCCCCACGCTCACCGCCATCATGAAAGCCGAATACCGCGACCGCATCGACGAAGTGCTGGAAATGATCGGCCTGGAATCCCTGCGCGACCGCCTCGCCTGCATCCTCTCCCACGGCCAGAAACAGTGGCTGGAAATCGGCATGTTGCTGATGCAGAAACCCCGGCTGCTTCTGGTGGACGAACCGGTAGCGGGCATGACCGAACAGGAAATGGAACGCACCGCCGAACTGCTCACCAGCCTTGCAGGGAAGCAGTCCGTAGTTGTGGTGGAGCACGACATGGGCTTCGTGCGCTCCATCGCCCGCAAGGTGACCGTGCTGCACCAGGGCAGCGTGCTGGCCGAAGGCTCCATGGACCAGGTCTCCAACGATCCGGAAGTGATCAAGGTGTATCTCGGGGAGGAGGCGTAATGCTGAAGATTGAAAAGCTCAACCAGTTCTACGGCGAAAGCCACACCCTCTGGGATCTGGACCTGGATGTGCCCCAGGGCCAGTGCACCTGCGTGATGGGCCGTAACGGCGTGGGCAAGACCACCCTGATGAAATGCATCATGGGCGAGGAAACCACCAAGAACGGCAGCATCGAATTCGCCGGCGACGTGGAACTCACCAAAAAGAAAGTGGAAGACCGCTCCCGGCTGGGCATTGGTTACGTGCCCCAGGGCCGGCAGATCTTCCCGCTGCTGACCGTGGAAGAAAACCTGCGCACCGGCCTGGCCGTGCGCAAGGACGGCAGCAAGAAAATCCCCGAGCGGGTGTACGAACTCTTTCCGGTACTGAAAGAAATGCGCCACCGCCGCGGCGGTGATCTTTCCGGCGGCCAGCAGCAGCAACTGGCCATCGGTCGCGCCCTGGTGATCGAGCCGCGCCTGCTGATCCTCGACGAACCGGGTGAGGGCATCCAGCCCAACATCGTGGCCCAGATTGGCGAGGTGATTCGCAAGCTCATCGAGGAGGACGGCCTGACCGTTCTGCTCGTGGAACAGAAGCTACCGTTCGCCCGCAAATACGCCGACCGGTTTGCCATTCTCGACCGGGGTCGCCGGGTGGCGGAAGGCGAAATCGCCGGCCTGACCGATGAACTCATCAAGAAGCACCTGACGGTATGACGGTTTTTGAACGCATCGAACCCGCCCACGACTCCGGCCACCGCTTCGACGCCGGCCGGCACTGGGCCGCGTCCATTGCCCTGGGCTTCGACGCCCGGCCGGATGGCAGCAACACCGCCACTCGGATGACCCACGTGCGCCATAAAGGCCCGTTGCGGGTGCAACGTCCCTTCTATCCGGAAGGCCGTCATGGCTGCTGCCACGTGTACCTGCTGCATCCGCCGGGCGGATTGGTGAGTGGCGATGCCCTCAGCATCGAGGCTCGGGTAGGTAAAGACTCACACACTCTGCTGACCACGCCAGCGGCGGCCAAGCTCTATAAGGCCGACAGCCACGGTGTGGCCTGGGCCCAGCACACCCGGTTGAAGGTGGAGCAGGGCGGCATTCTCGAATACCTGCCCCAGGAAACCCTGGCGTTTGATGGCTCCCGGGGCGAACAGAGCACCACCATCGAACTGGAAGCCGGCGCCCGATGCATCGGCTGGGAAATCCTCGCCCTCGGCCGCCCGGCCAGCAATCTGCCGTTTGTCTCGGGCCACCTGGAGCAGAAATTCCGCCTGCTGATGGACGGCCGCCCCCTGTGGCTGGAACGCCAGCTTATGGAACCGAATCACGCCCGGTTCAAAGGCCACTGGGGCCAGGGCGGCGCCACCGTACAGGCCACCCTCTGGGTTGTCGGCCTGGACGACGAAGCCGCCGCCATTGAAGAACTCAGGGAAACCCTGCCGGAAAGCCACCGTTGGGCGGTGACCCGCCGCCGGGGTGTGGTGCTGCTGCGCTACCTGGGGCAGGAACGAAACGAAGCCTGGGCGCTGTGCCAGCAAGCCTGGGAACTGATCAGACCAAGACTCACCGGCCAGCCTGCCAGCGTTCCCCGAATCTGGCTGACCTGAATAACAAGCAGAATGCGACGCGATCAACGGAGCAAACAACGATGGAATTAACGCCAAGAGACAAAGACAAACTGCTGCTGTTCACCGCAGCCCTGCTGGCCGAGCGCCGCAAAGCCAAAGGCCTGAAGCTCAACTACCCGGAAGCCGTGGCCCTGATCAGCGCCGAAATCATGGAAGGCGCTCGCGAAGGCCGTACCGTGGCCGAGTTGATGACCGCCGGCACCGAAGTCCTCACCCGTGATGACGTGATGGACGGCATCGCCGAAATGGTCGACGAAGTGCAGGTGGAAGCCACCTTCCCCGATGGCACCAAGCTCGTCACCGTCCACAACCCAATCGTGTAAGGAGCGCGCCATGATCCCCGGTGAATACCAGCTCAAAGACGGCGACATCGAACTCTGCGAAGGCCGCGAACGCATCCAGATAGACGTTGCCAATACCGGCGACCGCCCGATCCAGATCGGCTCTCACTACCACTTTGCCGAAGCCAACCCGGCGCTGGATTTCGATCGCGCCAAGGCCCGTGGCTACCGCCTGGACGTGGCGGCCGGCACCGCCATCCGCTTCGAACCCGGCCAGAGCCGCGAAGTCACACTGATCCCGTTCGCGGGTGGCCGTGAAATCTACGGTTTCCGGCAGGAAGTCATGGGCAAACTGGAGGGCCAGAAATGAAAATTACCCGACAAGCCTACGCCGACATGTACGGCCCAACCACCGGCGACCGGGTTCGGCTCGGCGACACCGACCTGTGGATTGAAGTGGAAAGCGACGCGGCCCACTACGGCGACGAAGTGAAATTCGGCGGCGGCAAGGTTATCCGTGACGGCATGGGCCAGAGCCAGCGTGCCGATGCCGCCGTAATGGACACCGTGATCACCAACGCCCTGATCCTCGACTGGTGGGGCATCGTCAAAGCCGACGTGGGCATCCAGAAAGGCCGCATCGCCGCCATCGGCAAGGCCGGCAACCCGGACACCCAGCCGGACGTGACCATCGTGATTGGCCCCGGCACCGAGATTATCGCTGGTGAGGGTAAGATCCTCACCGCCGGCGGCATTGATGCCCACATCCACTTCATCTGCCCCCAGCAGGTGGAAGAAGCCCTGATGAGCGGCATCACCACCATGCTCGGTGGCGGCACCGGCCCGGCTACGGGCACCAACGCCACCACCTGCACGCCGGGCCCCTGGCACATTGGCAAGATGCTCCAGGCGGTGGATTCCCTGCCCATGAACATCGGCTTCCTGGGCAAGGGCAACGCCTCCCTGCCGGAATCCCTGGAACTGCAGATCCAGGCTGGTGCCATTGGCCTGAAACTGCATGAAGACTGGGGCACCACTCCGGCCAGCATCGACAACTGCCTCACGGTGGCGGACAAATACGACGTGCAGGTGGCGATCCACACCGACACCCTGAACGAATCCGGCTTTGTGGAAGACACCCTGGCCGCGTTCAAGGGGCGCTGCATCCACACCTACCACACCGAAGGCGCCGGCGGTGGCCATGCACCGGACATCATCACCGCCTGCTCCAAGGATTACGTGCTGCCGTCGTCCACCAACCCTACACGGCCCTACACCGTGAACACCATCGACGAACACCTCGATATGCTGATGGTGTGCCACCACCTGGACCCGAACATCCCGGAAGACGTCGCCTTCGCCGACTCCCGTATCCGCCGCGAGACCATCGCCGCCGAGGACATCCTGCAGGACATGGGCGTGATCTCCATGATCGCCTCAGACTCCCAGGCCATGGGCCGCGTGGGCGAAGTGGTGTGCCGCACCTGGCAAACCGCCCACAAGATGAAACAGCAGCGCGGCCTGCTGCCGGAAGACGAAGACCTGGGCGCCGACAACTTGCGCGCCAAACGCTACATCGCCAAGTACACCATTAACCCGGCCATCACCCATGGCATCGCCCATGAAGTGGGTTCCGTGGAAGTGGGCAAGCTGGCGGACCTGGTGCTCTGGAGCCCGGCGTTCTTCGGCGTGAAGCCGGCCACCATTCTCAAGGGCGGCATGATTGCCGCCGCGCCCATGGGCGACCCGAACGCCTCGATCCCCACGCCCCAGCCGGTGCATTACCGCCCGATGTTCGGCGCCTTCGGCAAGGCCGCCAGTGCCACCCGCCTGAGCTTTGTGAGCCAGGCGGCAATTGATGCCGGTATTGGCAAAGAGCTCGGCCTGGACAGCCCGCTATCCGCCTGTAAAGGCGTGCGTGACGTGCGCAAGGGCGACATGAAACTGAACGACGCGTGCCCGCACATCACCGTGGACCCGCAAACCTACGAAGTGCATGCCGATGGCGAACTGCTCACCTGTGAGCCCGCCACCGAACTGCCCCTGGCCCAGCGTTACCATCTCTTTTAGTCAATACAGCTCAAGGCTGTTCTGAGCCGGGAATAAGAGGACATTGTTATGTTGGAACTGATTGAACGCATCGGTGACGTGAAATCCACCGGCATCGATACCAGCGAGATTCTGGACAACCTGATCCTGCCTTACGAGCTGCGTATCCGTGGCCGGCTGCGCGCCACCACCGAAACCAACGTGGACGTAGGCCTGTTCCTGGATCGCGGCCCGGTGCTGCGGGACGGCGACCTGCTGCAGGCCAGAACCGGCGAGATCGTACGCATTCGCGCCGCCGAAGAGCAGGTAGTGACGGCCCGCATTAAGTCCGGCCAGCCGCTGGCCCGCCTGTGCTACCACCTGGGCAACCGCCACGTGACTCTGGCCATCGGTGAAGACGAGCAGGGCAGCTTCGTGCGCTTCCCGCCGGATCACGTACTGGAAGAGCTGGCCGAGCGCCTGGGCGCCACCGTGGTGCACCACACCGCTCCATTTGACCCCGAGCCCGGCGCCTACTCCCAAGCTGGCCATTCCCATGGGCACGGCCACAGCCATTCACACGATCACGACCACGGGCACAGCCATGGCCACAGTCATAAACACACCCACTGAGGCCGCCACCCCGCAGGTGGACGACCTGGCATTGCTGGGCCTGATGCAACTGGTCAGCCCCGCACTGCCCATCGGCGCCTTCGCCTGGTCCCAGGGCCTGGAAAGCGCCTTCGAGCTGGGCTGGGTGAATAACGAAGCCGAACTGGCCCAGTGGATTGAAGGCGTGTTGGAAGACGGCCTGAGCCGCTGCGAATTGCCCCTGCTGGTGCGTTTGCAGACCGCGTGGGCCGAAGGTGACGCCATTGCGCTGGCCAAGTGGAACGACTGGCTGCATGCCACCCGGGAAACCGCCGAACTGAGCGACGAAGACACCCGCCTTGGCGGCGCCCTCGTCACGCTATTGCGCAACCTGGAGCTGCTGCCCGAGCCACACTTGATTCCGGAAGAGCCTGGCTACATCACCATGTTCGCCTGGGCCGCCCACAAACGCTTTGTGCCGGTTCGTCAGACGCTGCTCGGCTTCGCCTGGGCCTGGCTGGAAAACCAGCTCGCCGTGGCCTGCAAGGCATTGCCTTTGGGCCACACCGCCGCGCAGCGCATTATCGAACGGCTACGGCCGCAGCTGGCGGTGGCGGTAGACACGGCCCTGGAACGAAACGATCACGAACTCGGGCCCATCCTGCCGGGACTGGCGCTCGGAAGTGCCCTGCATGAAACACAGTATTCACGGCTTTTCAGAAGCTGAATAACAATTGAGGAGATCTGCCATGACACATTGTCTGAGAGTTGGAGTGGGTGGCCCGGTTGGTTCCGGTAAAACCGCCCTGCTGCGCCAGTTGTGCAAAGCCCTGCGGGACCACTACGACATCGCCGTGGTGACCAACGACATCTACACCCGGGAAGACGCCGACTTCCTCCTCCGCCACGAAGCCCTGGCCGCAGACCGCATCCTCGGCGTGGAAACCGGCGGCTGCCCGCACACCGCCATTCGTGAGGACGCCTCCATGAACCTGGCGGCCATCGACGACCTGCAAAACCGCCACCCAAATCTGGAACTGGTGCTGGTGGAATCCGGCGGCGACAACCTCTCCGCCACCTTCAGCCCGGAACTGAGCGACCTCACCCTGTACGTGATCGACGTTTCCGCCGGCGACAAGATTCCCCGCAAAGGCGGCCCCGGCATCACCAAATCCGACCTGCTGATCATCAACAAGATCGACATCGCCGAACAGGTGCACGCCTCCCTGGATGTAATGGAACGGGACAGCAAGAAAATGCGCGGCGAACGGCCCTTTGTGTTTACCAACCTGTATGACGGGGTAGGGCTGGAGACGATCATCAGCTTCATTCTGGAGCGGGGCATGTTGCCGGAACGCCGCCCTGAAAAACTGGCGGAAACCGCCTGAGCCAACCGACTTCGAACGACTTGAGAACCATCAGGAGAAAACCATGAAACTCACAGCCAAACTCCTCACCGCTGCAGCGTTGCTGACTGTTTCTGCCACTGCCATGGCTCACTCCGGCCATGCCGAAGGCGGATTCACCAGCGGTTTGCTGCACCCCATGCTGGGCCTGGACCACCTGCTGGCCATGGCCGCCATCGGCTTCTGGAGTGTGCGCCAGAGCAAACACATGAAGAACGCCACCCCCGCCTTCGTGATCGGTGGCATGATTCTCGGTGCCACCCTCGCCTGGAGCGGCCTGAGCCTGCCCGGCGTTGAAACAGGGATTACGTTCTCCGTACTGGTCGCTGGTATCTTAATTGCCACACTGGCGAAACTGCCGACGGCTGTGGGCGGTACTCTGGTTGGGGCGTTTATGCTGTTCCACGGTTTTGCTCATGGGGCGGAGATGCCTGCGGGGGCGACTCTTGCCGCTTACCTGGCTGGGTTCTCTATCGCTACACTCGCAATTACCCTGGTTGGCCGTGGGCTGGGTAGCTTGATGTTGAAGGCGGATAGCCGGTTTAGTCGCGGTGTTGGCGGTGTGCTGGCGGTTGCGGGGGCGTACCTGGCGGCTGCCTGATACTCACTTCGACTGCAGCAAAAAACAAGACAGCCGCTCGGGGAACCGGGCGGCTTTTCCGCTATCCATCTGAAAGATAAATCTGTCCCGGTTTTCACAATGGTGCGCAACGAAATCGGAAAAACCAACCTTATGAAACGAGCTAGGGGCGAGGGCACGAGGAAAAGCGGCGGAATAAAACTTTTGGGCCGAGTGGAACTCCCGATAGAGAAAGTGAAAGACCGCTCTCGCATCGTTCTCGGCAACTCGCTTCAAAGCCGGCAGATTTTTCTGTTGCTGGCCGCGGAAGAAAACCTCTACACCGAACTTTTTGTGAGTTTTTCTTAGTTTTATTTTCGTAGCTAGTCGGGCACCATAGCCATCATAATTCTACGGGTTTTTGCTGGTTTAGGGTGGTTATGAAAGGGAATCTTCTGGGAGATATAAGAGCCGAAAACGACCTACAAATGCTGGAGTCGGCATTTCTCGAAACATCAGACTATAAGGCCATACTGGAATCCGGTGACCGTTGTTTGGTGGTGGGTCGAAGGGGTACCGGCAAGAGCGCACTGGTTTATCGACTGAATAAGCATATCCGAGCGCAGGCGAAGACCTTCGTCATAAATGTTGCTCCAGAAGAAGAGCAAATGATCGGTTTAAGGTCGGCCTTCGCAAAGTTCTCCGAAAAGTTCGCTTATGTCAAGGCGGCCTCAAAGCTATGTTGGAGATATGCTGTATACATGGAAATTATTTCGGCTGTAAACGGTCACTACAAGCTCGGAAAGCTGTTGGATCATGTTGTTATTCAGCCTTATATTAACGAGTGGAAAACAAGTGGCAGGACGGTAACCGTCAGACTTAGAAAAAAGATAAAATCGGTAATGTCCGAGTTAGATGCTCCTGAAGAAATTATTGGTGACCTATCTGATAAACTGGATCTTGATACATTGGAGCATGCTCTTTACTCCGTATTTTCAAAGGCAGATCAGAAAATTGTAATATTAGCTGACAGGCTGGATGAAGGGTATTCTCCGGATGTTGTTGGTATTGGAGTAATTGATGGTTTCGTTCAAGCTTTAATTGATTTGAATTCGAAATACTCTAGAAATGTAAGGGCTATAGCATTTCTTAGAGACAACATGTTTCGGTCTATTGTTATAAATGATCCTGATTTTACAAGAAATATTGAGGGCCAAGTTCTTCGGCTACACTGGGATGATTACGACCTTTTTAATCTTGTTTGTAATAGGTTGAGAATTGCAATTAATTCCAGGCAAGAGAATAACGTAAAAGTTTGGAATGGCGCTGTCGCAGACATCCTAAAAGGCAGAGAAGGTTTCCGGGTTGCATTAAGATTGACGCTCTATCGTCCCAGAGACATTTTAGTTTTATTAAACAATGCATTTCTCAAGGCGAGCTCCCAAGATAGGAACACGATCATCGTGTCTGATATCGAGCAGTCTGCCAAATCTGTATCCGAGAACCGGCTTTACGATCTGTTTAAGGAATATGAAAATATATTTCCCGCGTTGCAGGAGTTTGTTTCTGGGTTCTCGTCAGGCTCTGCAGAACTCTCTATAGAGGAAGCTAACTCTAAAATCAGGCAGATTCTAGAGGGGGAATTCAGTGACCCGAATACGCAAAGGGATGTCATTGTTCTGGAGAAACCGCACAAGGTACTTCAGCGATTGTACGGGATTGGTTTTGTAGGTATTTACGATGAAAGATCAAGTTCGTTTGTATTTTGTCATGATGGGAGGGAGCTTTCGAAGGAAATCGGTGAAAGTTCGCGATTATTGGTGCATCCTTGTTATTGGTTGGCATTAAATCTTAAGCAAAAAGAGCTCTCAATACAAGATGCTGAAGATATACATGATGAATACGATATTGAGGTAAGCTCAATCTCCCAAGAGCAGCGCGCCGCGACAATTGGTCGTATAATTGAAGAGATAAAGGAAATACCGGAAGGCAGGGGTGGTGCCCATGATTTCGAGGAGTGGTGTTATCAAGCGATAAAGTTAGTTTTTGCCGGAAGTTTGGTTAATATTGAAATGCATCCCAATAAGAATAAGTTGCAACAGAGAGATATTGTTGCAACTAATATGTCTAATAATAGCTTTTGGCAACGAGTTTTTGATGACTACAAAGTTAGGCAGGTTGTTTTCGAGATAAAAAATTATGAGGGTTTGACAGCGGCAGATTATCGTCAAGTTAACTCTTATCTTCATAATGATTACGGAAACTTGGCGTTTATCGTGTGTAGGGATCCGGATAATAATTTAAACGCCTTAGTTGGGCGAAAGAGCTTTATTTTGAGCATAAAAAAGTGGTCATCAAAATATCATACAAGTATTTGGTAAAACATTTATCGAAGCTGCGCAACCCTCAGAAACATGATGCAGCGGTTAAGGAACTCAACAAGTTGCTTGATACATACATTAGGCATTATTTGCCGATTTCCGCTAAGTGATCTGACAATCCGATAAATTTTGGGGATCTGGGGCAGATCTATTTTTTTGGTTGGCCGCGGATAATAACGGTATACAAGTTTCGATCCCATTCTGGTTGCCGTAAGAAAAACTATTGGTAAGGTTGATATAGAAAACTCGGGTTAGTCCATTTTGCCCCGGTCTTCGCCTCATGTAAGCAGTGATGATCCAATTGAAAGATGTCCTCGAACTATGTACGGCCTGAGCTTTTTTAGTCGTCGATAATACGCCAGAAGGATTCTTAGCTGTAAGAGCGGGCTAGCATGAACTTTTTTGAAGTTTTCTTGGTACTCTGTCCAGTCCATCATTTCGAAAAAGGTGTCAACATACGCCATTATTTCTTTATTAGTGTCCGGAGTTAGGCTTCTTTCGTGTTGATTTCGCTCTTCCTCAAAGCCCGCTATTTTATGGTCTTTAAAGAAGTTGTAAACATCTTTATAAAACTGTTCAGATTCTCTGAAGTTTTCCTCGTTTTCTATATAATTGGCGGCTGATTCAATCTTCTCAGCGAGCTTTGGAAGAAGGTTTACCTTTATGTGTCCAGGTGAGTTATATCGAAGCTCCGAAATTCTAACCCTATGTATGGATGGAATGACTGAGCGTAATCCTGTGAAAACGTTGACAGAGCTGAATCCACCAGTCCAACCCTTTAAAATTCGCGAAAACGAATGGGATACCGCATCTCGTTGGAGATGCTCCAGTCCATAATGAAAAGAGTATAGTTGTTGATAGGTTTTTGGTATCAACGACAAATCATCAATATACATACCTCCATCCAGCCCTAAATAATATTCTTCTGTCTCCTCGTCCCGTAGGGCTGTCGCTGCATCGGTAGATATCTCATCAAAAAGATAAGATTCCGGGTCTGGTATATAGTCTTGGGGTAAATCCGATAAATTGGTAAGCGTGAAGTTTGTTCGTCTATGGCTTGGAGTAACGTCAAATACAACAAAGCTATCGAGACTCTGGAAAACTTCCAAAAGGCTTGTCTCTTGTTTCAGGTAACTCCCTAGCAACTCTCGACTGAGCGGGAGGATGCACCAGCGATTTCTCGAATTGCTACAGTCAAGCCAAGAAAATAGAGCATCTTCTCCGTCCTCGCTCTTAAATAAACTAAGGAGAGGGCCGTCAAAGTCAACCAGGTCAGCATTCCATGTGTACTGAGGTATATCTTTAGCTGATATCTTTTTCCCCTCAATATTTGGCATTTTTTTCATGGAATTGGCCCATCAATAAAAAAGCTGTCGGACATTTTGATATTTTTATAAGGGTGAAAGTCAAAGTGTCCTACCTCATTGGAAGGGGTGCAGACACCATGATCGGGAGTGATTTCAGCTTTAGCAACGTGAGTTCCTAGCACCTTGCGAGCTTTTCTGAAAGAGCACTCTACTCGTTTAAAGGCAGTAATGCTCTTCTCTTTCGTATCATGCATTGATATCCCCCAGCATGAACACTTTTCTTCTACGTCTTTCGCTTTATTTAATCGAGCTGGATTTTTACGTGCCTGAGGCAAAAAGTGAGCTTCTGAAATTGGTGAGAAGACCCAACGCCATGCGGTAAGGTTGGCCTCGTGAGCAGTCTGAGGAGGGCACGTTGAGCCGTTTTGAGAGATTGCTGCCAATTCACTCTGGTACTTGAACGTCATTGTGTTCAGCCGTTTGTTCTAAGTCTGAATTTTTCCAAAAGGGTACCAGCTTAATCATTATCACGCTAACGCGAGAGGGAATCCGAGAGAAAACTGGGATTGAATTTTTTTCGTCTTCTCTGACGGATCCAGCGCTTTAGTCAGTCACTTCTAACCTCCAACATGCTCCGGTTTATGTTGGCGTTCAGAACAGAAGGGATTCTGTTTTTCAAAAGCAAGGAGGTACTGATGCCGCGACGGGCCAGAGTGATTGTGGCCGGTTTTCCAGACAAATCGGAGCCCGAAGTGAAAGCGCGCAGTTGTTACGGTTGCCGCAAAAGATTTGAGCCCTCTGAGGGAAACCGGGACAGATCTATTAATGCGGTTATTTGTTTAAGCTGGCCCGCTTTTCCGAAGACATTCCCTTTTCCCACACAGCTTCCTCTCCCGGCGCCGGCAAAAACCGCCCAAACTCGATCATCTGGGTGGCCGGAATGTCCTGCAGATAGATCCAGACGTCCTCAGCTGTGATCTCCACGATTTGGGTGATTTCTTCAAGCATCTGGCTCATCAGGGCCTGTTTGATCTCGATGCTTCTGCCCTCCCGCACCAGGCCGTGCACATATACCTGAGGCGCGGTGTTCACTCTGCCACCCACAAAGTGGTCGCCCGCACTGGCCGCGGAAAAAAGAACCTGGGCAAAGAACCGGGGAGCGCCGGTTTGGGCATTGTGGGCCGCTGTGATGGCCTCGGCGATCTGTGATTTCTGCTGCGGCGACAGAGACAGATTCGCGACCGTGACGGTGTAAGTGGGCATGGGAAACTCCTGCCATGGGTTGTACGTTTGCACTGGATCTAGCCACTATGGGAGTGAGGCGGGCTTGTTTCACTATAGCAACGCTTATCTGCCTGGCCCCGGCGATTTACGCTGCCGATTTGATATTGAAGCAATGAGCTATCCTGAGACTCTCGACCTTCAAGCATGAGAGCCAAACAATGATCGAAACGCCCCTGGAATTTCAGAGCGACGGTACAACCTGTCGCGGTGTTCTCTATACGCCGGATGCCGGCAGTAAAGGTTTACCGTGTGTCGTCATGGCCCATGGTTTTGGGCTGACTCATGCCAGCGGTCTGGCACCGTTTAAGGAAGCCTTCTGCAATGCGGGTTACGCGGTTTTTGCCTTTGACTACCGCCATTTCGGCGACAGTGACGGCCAGCCACGGCAAACGCTGAGCCCCGGGAAGGAAGTGGCAGATTGGTTGGCAGCACTAAATTTTGTGCGGCAGCTCGATCGTGTGGATGGCGGCCGGATTTGCCTGTGGGGAACGTCGTTTTCCGGCGGGCTTGTGATTGCGGCCGCGGCAAAGGATGGAAACGTGCAATGCACCATCTCCCAATGCCCGATGATGGATGGTCTGGCGTCTTTGCTGGGGGTAGTCAGTTATGCCGGCTTCATGCAGGCGATGCGCCTGACCTGGCACGGAACGGTCGACTGGCTTCGTCGTGGGCTGGGGCTGTCTCCCCGGTATATTGCATCGGCCGGCCGCCCCGGCGAGTTGGGCATGATGACGGCTGAGGACTGCCAGGAGGGGTATGTTCCCTTGCTGGCGGATAACGCGTCGAATTACGTCGCGGCGGGAGTGAGTTATGCGATTCCTCTTTTCCGGCCCATCCGGTTGGCCAGCAAAGTCGCCTGCCCGGCACTGGTATTAATCTGCGACGAGGATACGGTCGCCCCGGCTAGTGCTGCGGTCAAAGCGGCCGAGAGAATGCCGAACGCGGACGTGAAGCACTATCCTGTCGGCCATTTTGATGTCTATCGGGGCGAAGCTCTGGATCGGTCCATCGAAGATCAGCTGGATTTCCTGGCCCGGTTTTTACGGTGACAGCGAAAACCGGGGCAAAGCTATTTTGGATGGGGTTAAGGGCATAGAATTGGCGAATGGTATCGACTGGGTGCGGATGTGCACTCAGATAACAACCGCAAAGACAGGCCCTCACTATGAATGTGGATAAAGCAAAAAAACGTATCGCAAAGCAGGTTAAGAAGGGCTTTCACGGCTATCCGTTGGTTTCGCTGGAGTACTTTGGTAAAGCGAACTCTGGCAAAACGCCCGATTCAGCCAGCGAGGTTGTGATTTCTTATACCGAGGAAGAGGGCGCGGAACCTCAGAAGCAAACGTTCGTAAGTGGCAGTGATGCCAGGGAAGATGAAACCATTCAGTCCACACTCCTCAAAATCATTGAGCGGGCAGATGCAAAAACGGTTACTGAGATCGACGGTATTTCCACTGTTCGTGAAAGCTGAAGCTCGGGACACCGGGTGACCGCTCAGAATCGAGACAGGCCCATTTTCGGAAAGCGTTCGACATAACCATGCACAGCAGCAGCCTTCGAGGCACCGATTTCAACATCACCCAGAATGGCGAGGCGATTCCGCACGCGGACTTGTTCTCATTGTTTCAGGATACGGATCGCCTTGGCATCGTTGTCCCTCGTCGGTTTGAGGGCATTGGGGCAATGACCCTCATCATGGCCTACGTCACCGCGTTTTATGACCGCTATCGGGAGCGCGGGCCAGAGTTTTATGCCTACCCGGATTTCTTTACGTTTCAGCGAGAGGCCCCCTGTGCCGACTATGGCATGTTCGACATCTGGCCAAACCACAAGAACGTCCACGTTCCACAAGACGCACAGCAGGCCGCAGAGGCCATTAACGGGCGGGGCGTGAACGTTTTGCTGGTTCCCGACAACGATGCGCGGGAGGTTGCGATCTCACCGGTTGAACGGGAAAGCGCCAGGCGCAATGTCCAGCAATGCTTTGCCTACTCGGGGTCCGGTACTGCGGCGCTGTCCGATCTTGTCATTGAGTGCCGGAGTGAACTGCTCCGGGATTATGCATTGTCCGTTTTCGATTCCGTGCCTGCCGACGAATCGGTGCTGGAGCATCGCAGCCAATGGGAGGCCCGACTGGCCGGCGACACGTTGCGTCAAACGTTTCGCTCGTTGGATCTTGATGATGCTTTGCGGAGGATCTGAATTGCGCAATGCCGACGTGCCGGCAATGCGACTCGTGCCCGGTTGCCGCTCTCTATTTCGAACAGGTGTACAAAAAGCGCAACAAACGCCTCTCGCTCGTTAACCGGTGAACGCCGGCCAAAAATCGCTGCACGCCCAGAAAGTTCTCTTCACCCTCACAGGCGATAAGTGCCTCTTTTCGTTTTTCGCGCGCATCGTGCCAACGTTTGGACAACAGAGCACAATTCTCGGTGGTATCGCGAGCTTCAAGCAGCTTGAGGCCGGATTCCTGTATTAATTGCTCGTTGACGCCGGGGGGGGCTGAAAAAATACAGACCGTCTGGGCATCGATTCTCAAGCTCTTCATAGGAAATCAGTCCGCCAATCACCAAAGCGTCGCTAAAGACGAATTTCCCACCAGGTTTTAGCAACCGTTGTGTGTTGGAGAGAACTTCTCGCCGACGAGGGACATGACACAGGACATCCGTGGAATAGATGGCGTCAAACGAATTGTCTTCATAGGGCAATTCTTCAGACGCATCGTGTTGTTCGAATTTCACGAGGGCGCTGACCTTCTCATCTTCGGCCAACGCATTCGCCGTTTTCACGCCCGATTCATTTATCTCGAACCCTACAACCCGACAGCCTATACGCTTTGCCAGGCCGACAGCGTACCCGCCAGATCCACAGCCGATGTCCAGGACCGATGAATCCGATATCAGCTGAAGTAACTCAGGTATCTCGTGGGATTCTTCAGTCGAAACCCAGCTGGTTTGCCCATAATCCTCGCCATAAGTCTCCAGCCGCACCTCGCTGTAGGTTTCCAGCGAGTAATTGCTGTACGAGCTACTGTAGAGATCGATCTTTTTGCTCATGGGTTCTTCCCTTCCTGTGCTGCTGACTTTTGCTGCCAGGTAGTGGATACGGGAAACCGGTGGTCTTGTTTCACTGTAGCAACGCCTGCACTTCGTCACCACGAGCTAGCTTGGGGGAAACCGGGACAGATTTATTTTTTTATCGCCCTCACGCAACGGCGGAACAGCTCTGCCGAAAAGTACCGGTGTTCGCCGGGCTGCTCTGCCACGAAGAGCTGGCCACCTGAACTGTAGATTCCGCCCTCGATCATCAGGTTGTCGCTCATTTCAAAGTCTTCAATGGTATGGCCCAGTTCGTCCAGGTCGGTGGCGCCTGCTCGTTCCCGGTAATATCGGCTTTCGAGGGTAAACCCGAAGGCGGGTTTACCCTGTCCGATCATATACCCCACCTCAAAGACGGTGCCCGGGTCCGCGCTGATGCCGCGGAAGGGGGTCAGGTTGGCGATGATGGCATCGCAGCTGTCCATCAGTTCCCGGTTGGCCCGGTAGATCCGATGCCCGCGCCTGAATTTCGCCTCGTTGGCGGACAGTGCCAGTTCAGTATCCAGCGGGTCTACGCCCTCCAGTCCGTTTTCCTGTAGCAGGCGTTTTTTCTCGGCCACGATGGCCTGATGTTCAGCTGCGGGGAAGAAAACTTCCGGGCCGGCGAGGTAGATTCGTTTTGGCTTCGTCATGGGTGCCTCATAGAGCTGATGAAACTGCAGGATAGCATTCAGTATTTCGGAGGTAGCAGAAATGGTGCAGCGTGGTCATACTCGCCAGCCTGCTTTCACGTTCCTTTGTGACCGTTCGGATGAGTGAAAAGCGGGACAGACGTATTTTGTGCACGCTGGTGTTTTGCCTTGGGCTGTGTTTTTCGAAAAATATGTATCAAACAAGAGCTATCAAACAATCATGACGAGAAAGACATTAGGTTTAACCGGAACACGAAAAAAAGACCCTAAACCAGTGGCTACGGAAACCGAAGCTATGGTTGAGGTTGAAAGTGAGGCTGATCCACAAAAACGTTTTTTAAATGCTGTGGCTATCAATCCCGCGCCGGGGATTCGCCTGGAGTTGGGTTCCGAACAGCTCACGGTGCGCGCGATGGATTTGATCACGCCGATTGGCATGGGGCAGCGAGGTTTGATCGTTGCGCCGCCGGGGTCTGGAAAATCGACGGTTTTAAAACATATTTGCCAGGCGGTGGGAAAGGCGTATCCCGAGATTAAACTCTACGCGTTATTGATAGATGAGCGACCCGAGGAGGTCACTGATTTCAGGCGTAGCGTCCCGGCTGAGGTACACGCTTCTTCTTCGGATGAAAGCTATGCTCATCACGTTCGCGTTGCCGATGAACTTCTTGATATCGCTCGCCAACAAGCGGGCGAGGGTCACAACGTTATGATTGTGATTGATTCTCTCACGAGGCTTTCGCGTGTGCATAATGCGGAGCGAAAGAGCAGCGGTCGTACTATGTCTGGCGGGATGGATGCTCGAGCGATGGAGATCCCGCGGAGGTTGTTTGGCGCTGCACGAAACATTGAGAATGGCGGCTCGCTGACCATTCTGGCAACCGTTCTGGTGGATACGGGCAGCCGCATGGACCAGGTTATCTTTGAGGAATTCAAGGGCACGGGAAACATGGAGCTGGTGTTATCGAGAGACGTTGCGAATCAGCGAATTTTTCCCGCGCTGGATATTTCGAAAAGCAGTACACGCCGTGAAGAGCTGCTGTTGGATCCAAAAGATTTAGACAAAATAAGAGCATTGCGCCGGGCGCTTGGCGGTCTTAAACCGCTAGAGGGCACAAAAAAGTTGGTGGAGCTGCTTGAGAAGTACCCCACAAACGCCGAGCTTCTGAAAAACATCCCCGGTCACGATGGCCCGGTGCGCTGATGGCTCAGGGCTGATCCTTTTGGGGTAATAGCAACGCCTGCACTTCGTCACCAAGAGCCAGCTCACCCCCTTCAACCACTCGTGTGGTAATGCCGCCATGCCCACGCATGGCGTTATACCCACCCGGCCCGAGGGCAGTCTCCATCTTGCTGCAGGGGTGGCACAGGCCCGTGTATTCCAGCACCACACCACCAATCCGGAACCGTTTGCCTTTCAGGGCCAGTAGGTTCAGGCCAGAGACAACGATGTTGCGCCGGAAAACCTCGGGGTCAATGGCTTCCCGCTGCAGGCACGAGGCAATGGCATGCAGGTGTTCTTTCTGGATCAGGGTCACTTGCCGTTTGCTGGTGTCGCGGCCCTTGAATCGATCCCCATCCAGCCCTTTGCCCGGGGTGACCGTTGCCCTCTTGAGCACCTGCATGGGCTCGCCGCGTGCAGGGCGGATGCCAATCCACTCAACGCGGCCGCATTGGGGGAGTGTGTCGAGCAGGGTTTGAAGTGGGGTCGATTCGGGCATGGGCGTTATAAAACTCCTTGTGCGATTGGTTGGCGGTTCAGGACAAAACCTGGCCGCCGTCCACCACCAGTGTCTGGCCGGTAATCCAGCGGGCCAGATCGGAGGCCAGAAATAACGCCACGTCGGCGACTTCCTCCGGCGTGCCCAGGCGCCCGAAGGGGATCCCCTCGCGAATACGCTGGTAGAGCTCTGGATTGTTCTGCCGGGCCTGATCCCACACGCCGCCCGGAAACTCGATCGAGCCAGGGGCAATGCCATTAACACGCACTTTATGCGGGGCCATGGTCACCGCCAGGCTGCCGGTGTAGTGAGCGACCGCGGCCTTGATGGCTGCGTAGGGGGCGGTGCGTGTTGAGGCGTGCAGGGCGGCGATGGAGGCAATGTTGATGATCGTGCCCCCGGTTTCCTTGAGCGCCGGAAGGCAGATGTGGCCGGCGCGAACCGTGCCCATCAGATCCACTTCAACACTGCTCAACCAGCCTTCTTCGTTGTCCTCCCGCCCGAACGCCGAGGCGCAATTGACCAGCACGTCCAGGCCGCCCAGCTCGCCCATGGCGTTCTGCAGATAAGCTTCCAGCTCGGCCTTGTCGCCGATGTCGCAGGGGGTCACATGCAGTGCCAGCCCCTCGCTTGCCACTTCTTCTGCCAGAGCGTCCAGGGACGCCTGCCCGCGGGCGCACACAGAGACGCTGGCCCCGGCCCGGGCAAAGCCCAACGCGATTGCCCGGCCAATCCCCTTGCTGCCGCCAGCGACGATGACGCGCCGGCCGTGGAAATCAAACATCACTGAATGCTCCTGTTTTCCCATAAGGTTTGGTCTCGCCCTCGGGCATCGCGAAGTGTTTTGTCTAGGTTCTCTTTTTGAATTTCACTTTGCAATTGCCGCCCAGAGCTCGGGTTCCCCGCAAGTTGACAGTATTGGCTATCATTAGGAGTATCTTACGCCAGCTCCTGCGATCAGCAGCCGCGTTTTCAACCGGTTTGTGAGGAGGCCTGCCCTGTTTGAAATGGATCACGACGGTGCTCCTTTTTTGATTGTGGGTGGGGTGACGAAGGGTGTCGAAACCTGAACCTACGACTACGTGTTGCTGGTAACTATATCAGTACCTGAGGCTTTCGTTTCGGTTCCGCTTTTCGCTGCAGCTTGGTCAGCTCTACAACCAATGTAAGCTTCAAATGGCAGCCAGTATGATCAGGTGAGCCCAGGTTCTCGTATCGTCTTGAGATAATGTTCACGGGAATAAAGGCATGAGTTTCAATCTGGTCGCCACCACAAGGCAAGCCACTCTGACGGTGGTGCTTTCGCTTATCACACTGACGACTCACGGGGCCGACATGAACAGGCTGGACGACTACCAGTGGAAAAACCGGCTTATCCTGGTTCAAGCCACCAGCGAGAATGGCGGTGAGATCGAATCGCTCAGGAGTGCCCGGGCAGAGATCGATGACCGGGATATTGTCTGGTTTGTGAACACCGGGTCGGATGTGGTTTCAAATCAGAAGGCGGTTTCGGGCAGCCTCGAGACCGACATCAAGGCTGTTCTTGACGAGTCCCGTTCGTATGGCCGGGTCCTGTTGATCGGCAAAGACGGCGGTATCAAAAGCCGCGAATCGAGTCTCGACCTCGACGCTATTTTCCGCCGTATCGACGGCATGCCGATGCGCATTCGGGAGATGCGCGCTGATTGAAGCATCAGACCCGATCAATACCCTCACACAGCGCATCCAGCCCCTCGGTCAGCACTCCAGGTGTCGGGTTTCCCCCGTTTCCACATCGGTGTAAGTGACCTTCACGGTTTTGAAGTTCAGGTCTACAAACAGGTGGCAGTAATAGTCTCCATGGCGCCAGGCCATGGCCACGCTTGAGTTGTTGGAATAGTTCAGTTCGAAGTGCCCATCAAAGGCCGGGTAGTTGCTGCGGAACTTCATCAGGCTTAGCAGGCGTTGTACCACCGGTTTCTGGATGTCCTGCTCCACTTCTTCGAGGGTGTAGTAATGGCGGTTGATGTCTCGCAACTCGCCACTTTGTTCCATCAGCTCGTGATCGTTACAGCCGGCCAGTAGCCCCACGTAGTAAACCTGTGGGATGCCCGGGGTGAAAAACTGGATGGCCCGGGCGGCGATGTAGGCGTCGTCGTTTTGCATCAGCGCGTCATAAAAGGTGCAGGTGAGCTGATAGATGGCACCCACGCTGTGAATGTTGGCCGCTGAGCGCCGCATGATGGGGTCCGCGCTGCGGGCGTCGATGTTGTCGATCAGTACTTTGATTTTCTCATCCGGCAAAACGCCTTCCACATCGGGAATGCAGATGCCGTCATGGGTATCCAGCACGGTGACCATGTTGCGCGGGCACATGCGCAGCCAGTTCTTCAGGTAGGTGCTGTTGGCGTCCAGCAGTGAATAGAGCAGCAGCGGCGGCAGGGCAAAGCCGTAGGGGTGCATGTTGCGCCGGCTGATGGCGTACTGGTAGCTGGTGTGGTCGTGTACTTCCGGCAGGCATTCCGCCCCGTGTTTCAAGGCAACCTGGTTGACCCAATCGAGGATCTGATACACCTCCGGTTCCACCAGAAAGCAGCTGGTGCCGATCCGTTTGGTGGTGTATCCGAAGGCGTCCAGCCGCAGCAGATTAACCCCTTTTGACGTCAGAAATCCGATGTAGCTTTCCATCAGCTGATAGGCCAGGTCGGATTCGTAATTCAGGTCGATCTGCTGCTCGGTGAAGGTACACCACACTCGGGTTTTGGTGCCGTCGGACAGGGTCACTTCCCGGAAGGGTTCCTTCTCCTTGCGGATGTGAATCTTCGCCATGTCGTCCGGTGAGATCTCGCCGAATTTGTCCACGTGCACAAACAGATCGGCGTATTCCGAGTCGAAGCCGTTGGCAATGAAGTCGGTGAACTCCGGCGATTCGTCCGAGATATGATTAACCGTCAGATCCACGCACAGATCGTACTTTGCCGTAAAGGCTTCGATGTCGTCCCAGGTGCCCACCTTCGGGTCCACTTCCTTGTGGGTCAGCGGCGAGAAGCCGCCATCGGCGTTGGAGGGAAAAAACGGCAGGATGTGCAGCCCGCCGATGGCTTCGGACAGATGCGTGTCCACCACGGTGTAAAGGTCTTTCAGATTGTTGCCGATCCGGTCCGGATAACAGATCAGCTGCACCGCATTTTTGAGCAACATGGTGTGGTTTCCTCCGTTCAGGCGGCGCAATGACCAATGGGCAGAATCTTTTCCAGTTTGGTGGCGCGGCGCTGTTCGGCGGTGTCGATGAATTCCCGCCCCCAGTAATCGATGTCGTAACGGCTGACCACTTCAAAGGCCTCGCTGAGCCGATTCTGTGCTTCGCTGCGGCTCATGGCCAGGGCGTAGTAGCAGGTGTCGGCAAGGTCCTGGGGGTGGTGGGGATTGGCCAGGATGGCACCGCGCAGTTCGGCGGCGGCGCCGGCGAATTCCGAGAGCACCAGTCTGCCACTGCCCTGGGTCAGGCCCTGGGTGGCAATGTATTCCTTGGCCACCAGGTTCAGGCCGTCCCGCAGCGGTGTAATCCACATCACGTCCGCCATGGTGTAGTAAGACACCAGTTCCTCGAACGGCAGGGCGCGGAAGAAGAATTGCACGGGCGTCCAGCCCACCTGTGCGAACTGGCCGTTGATGCGACCGACCGTCTGCTCGATCTGCGAAAGCAGTTCCTCGTAGATGGTCATCCCTGCGGCCGCCGGCACGCAGACCATCATCAGGGTAACTTTGGTTTTCAGCTCCGGGTGCTCGTTGAGCATGCGTTCGTAGGCATCGAGTTTTTCGATGATGCCTTTGGTGAAGTCGAGGCGCTCGACCGACAGAATCAGCCGAACGTCCATCAGTTCGTTACGCAGGGTTTCCATGCGGTCAATCACGCTCTGGTCTGCCAGCGCATGTCGCACCCGGTTCAGGTCCAGCCCCACCGGGTGGGCGCCCAGGCCGATCTTGCGATCATTCACCTTGATTTCGGTGCTCATCTCATCAAGGCCCACGGCACAGCCGTAGGTCAGGAACCGGGGCGCACAGCCGGCTTTCTGAGTCACTTCCAGGGGCGTGACACCGCGAGCCACATCGACAAAGTTTTCCGCCTGCCTGGGAATGTGGAAGCCGATGTGATCGCACTGCAACAGGCTGCCAACGATTTCACGGCGCCAGGGCAGCACGTTGAACACGTCTGCTGAGGGGAAATAGGTGTGATGGAAAAAGGCAATGGTGAGGTCCGGGCGAATCTCGCGCAGGTAGGCCGGCACCATCCATAGATTGTAATCGTGAATCCACACCACCGCGTTCTCTGCGGCTTCCTCGGCCGCGCGCTCCGCAAACTGCTTGTTGACCTTGAGGAACACCTGCCAGTGATCATCGTGGAAGGTGGCCCGCTCCCAGAAGGTGTGCAGGGTTGGCCAGAAGGCTTCCTTGGAGAACCGCTTGTAGAAAATCTCGACGTCGTCTTTGCTTAGGGGCACCCGCGCGGCCACCAGTTTTTCGTAGCGGTCGGTATCCACTTCGGTGTGGGTCTGGAACGGGCCCAGGTCCGGGTCGTCAATGGACCAGGCCACCCAGGAGCCGGCTTTGCCGTCGGCAAAGAAGCTCAGCAGCGTGGGGATGATGCCATTGGGGGATTTGGGGCGACGGCGGATCAGTTCGCCGTTTTCCACCACTTCTTCGTAGGGCAGGCGGTGGTACACGATCACCAGGTCGGATTTGCCCCGGTTCATGTAGTCCGGCGCTTCCGCTTCAATGCCCAGATGGCCGAGATACCCGAAGTGTTCGAACGCCTCAAGGATACCGCCACAGCCGGTTGCCCCGGCGTGAAGAACCCTTGCCTTGTGCATGGTAGCGTCCAGCAGGCCGGGCTCAGATTCGCCCACGCACACGCCTTTGAAGCCGTGCTCGTACATCGACAGGTCATTCAGGGTGTCGCCGGCCACCAGCACGGATTCCGGGTCGACGTTCAGGTGTTTCACCAGTTGTGACAGGGTGCGCCCCTTGTTCACGCCCTGGGGCAGGATGTCCAGGTACTTGTGGTTGGAGAAGAGCGCAGTGCAGGACAGCGCCTCGATGCGGGCGACCATCTCGTCAGTGACCACATCGCCGTCGCAGAAATAGGACACGCGGCGTTCCTGGGGGACTTCCTGTCGCTGCAGGCCGTCAAAGGGGAGCAGCGCGTCTTCGATCATCTGTTCGCCCGGCCAGAGCTCGTCGATCTCGCCTTGCAGCGGTTGGATGGCCTGCTGGGTCTCGCCGTGAACCACGGTGCAGCCGACGTCACAGATGATGTAGTCCGGCTGCGGAATGGTGGGGTCGGACAGCAGCGGCAGCACGGATTCCAGGCCGCGACCGGTCACAAATACCAGGTCTATTTCGGGGTGGGCGGCAACCAGTCGGTAGAGCTTGAGGCGGTTGTCGGGGTCACCCGCGAGAAAAGTACCATCGAGATCGGTGGCCAGTAACATAGTCTGCTCCTATCGAAACTTTTGCTCAGATAAGGAATGCGTTGCAGCTTTCATACCGGAATCGGATTTAACAGCGTCACCTATGGCGCAGCGATTGCAGGCCAGTAAGCAGTGGCACGGCGATCAGGGCGATACAAAAACTGAACAACACACCCCAAGTGCTTGCTGTCTGAGGCAAACAAGCCCTTTCATTTCAGGGCAGGGAGGTGTGTATCTGGACTTTAATGCGCCCTATTGGTGCAATTCTCGCGAGTGTCGCGCTATTACAGCTCGGCAGTGGCTTGTTGAATACGCTGCTGGCGGTTACGGCCAATGAGCAGGGTTTTTCCACGGCGCGGATCGGCGTCATCATGTCCGGTTTTTTCGTGGGGTTCGCCTGCGGCATCTTTATCAGTGGCCGTTTGATCCGCCGCATGGGCCATATCCGTACCTTTGCCTTCTGCGCGGCGGTGTGCGCGTCCATCGCGCTGCTGCACTCCCTATGGGTTGATCCCTGGGCATGGATGGCGCTTCGCTTTCTTTACGGATTGTCCCTGGTCACCCTGATGACGGTGACGGAGAGCTGGCTAAACGCCCGCGCTGAGAAGCACGAGCGCGGGCGGGTCTTCGCCATGTATATGGTGGTCAACCTTGGGGGAATTGCCCTTGCTCAGCAACTGCTCAGGCTGAGCCCGGGCGAGCTGTTGGTACTGTTTTCGGTGTCGGCCATCCTCAGTTGCTGGGCGCTGCTGCCCATCACCATCAGCAGTCGCAGCCAACCCCACATTCCCGAGCGGGCGAAGAGCAGTCTGAAGAAAATCATCGGCTTTGCGCCGCTGGCCGTTGCTACCTCGGCGCTCTCCGGCCTGGCCATGGGCGCTTTCTGGGCGATGGCGCCGTTGTACGCGAGCAAGCTCGGATTCGGGTTGTCGGAGGTGGGGCTGTTGATGAGCCTCACCATTGTGGGCGGTGCGCTGCTGCAGATCCCGATCGGCCGGTTTTCCGATACTCAGGACCGTCGGAAGGTGCTGGTCGTTGTGGCGGCGCTGGCGGCCGGAATGTGCCTGATGATGCCGTTGGCCTGGAGCAACACGTCACTGATGGCGGTGTTCTTTGTGTGGGGCGGTCTGTCGTTCTCGCTGTACCCGCTGGGTGTGGCGCAATTACTCGATCAGCTGCACCCCGACGAGGTGGTTTCCGGTTCCACGGACATGCTGGTACTGCACGGAGCGGGCGCTGCCCTGGCGCCTCTGCTCGTGGGTTTGATTATGAATCTGGTGGGCCCTCAGGGCATGCCTGTTTACATGGCGGTTGTTCTGGGCTTGCTCGCCACCTATGCGATCTATCAGGTACGCCATGTTTCCGTGCTCACCGCGGGCGAGCAGGCGCATTTTGAGCCGATGGCGCAGTCGTCCCATGAGATTGTTGAAATGATTGAGCGGTAGATAGTTATCGCACCGGCTCACCGCTCCAGGGACGCTGAGTGACCCGCGTTCGAGCTTCTCGATAGCCGGGAAGTCATTGGCTCTGTAGCTGCCCTACATAGGCGGAAACGAAGGCCGCTTCCTGGAAGGCCTTTAACCCCGTCTCTGCAAACGCAATGGGGAGCGGGTTGGCGGCTAGGGTGGACTTGATGAGAGCGGAGGGCAGCAGGGTCACCGTCAATTCGATGTCGGCGATGAGTTGAATGGCCGCTTCCAATTTAAAGCTGACAGCACCACCGGCAAATTTGCCTTTGGGCATTCGCTCTTTGATCGCGACGTGAGTCACGCCGTACTCGGCCATTAATGCCGCAAAGGCCGCATGGAACTGCTTCAGGTCTTCACGGCTATGGTTTTTTGGCAGTGACAGTTTGCGCACCTTGCATTCCGGCAAATTGAACTGCCCCCGGTCCATATTCAGAAAACACACCACTGCATCACTGCCGGTAAGCTCAACGCCGCAAACAATCATAGCCATTTCCCCCGTGCCCGCCGGTTATCAGCCGCAGCACTTCTTGAATTTGAGCCCGCTACCGCAGTTGCAGATATCGTTACGTGAAGGCGATTTTACCGTGGTAACCGTCCCGCCTTTGGTCAGGATAGCAGTGAGCTCGGTAATGGACTCAACGGCGCCCTCGCGGGTATCCACCGAAATGTTTGCGTACAGCTTTGCCCTGGCCACCTGCGCTTCGACTTCCTGCTTGCGCGCGTCACTGGTTACCACCAGCGTAAGCGGGTATTTCTTGCTGCCACTCTTCTGGCTGGCGTTGGTCTGAAAGCCGCCGTAAGTGGTGTGGTGCTGGCGTGCGTCCTGCCGGCCTTTGAAGAAAAATTTGTCTGACATGCTGAGATCCTGATGGGGAGAATGCCCGGGCTATTGCCGGGAGGAGTCTTTTAGCATGCTTATGGAGACGGCGATATAGGGAGATACGAAATCCGCCTGGTCCCCCGTGACGGTTTTGTGACCTTTCCTTGATCGACTTTTTACCCAGCCGTGACGGCCGCGTAAGCGTTCCTGCTTAGTCTGCATTCTGATGCTGCTGGTCTTCAGGTATGGGGTCGGCAGTGTCGAATAGACACTATTTCCAATAAGGAGAATGCACAATGAAAAGCCTGACAGCGACGCTTCTGGCCCTCGGTACCACCCTGGCCCTGATGGCCCCGGCCCATGCAGACGACATGGACAAGGGCAACAAGGGAATGGACGACACCATGATGCAGGACGACATGAAAGATGACGGTATGGCCAAAGACTCCATGAAGTCCGACACCATGGACACCATGCATGACGGGATGAAGACCGAAAGCATGATGGATGAGGACATGAAGAAAGAGGGAATGGAAAAAGACGCCATGAAAAAGGATGGAATGTCCGAAGGGGATAAAACATCCATGTAATGGCCGGAAATTTTCCAGATTGGCGCTCTATTGAACGCCGTAAACCTCAATAATCGTCTTGGCCAGCTCCAGGTCGTTCTGGTTCGCCAGTGCGAGCTGGTTCAGTGCTCGGATGGTGGTGTCTTTCTGGGAGGCATCGACACCCAGCAGTTGCACGATGGTGTCCACCTTTTCACCGCCACCGCTTGCCAGTTGGTGGCGAAACTCTCCGCTGAACGCGATGATGATTTCCTTGATTTGTCGCGGCTTGGAGGTGGAGATCCCGGTCGGGGTGTCAGGTTTCAGGGTGACGAAGTACTGGTCCGGCGAGAACTCGTGAATGGCACCGGAAACCCCATCGGTAGTGGAACCCAGAAGCCCGCCGATCACGATGTTCCCGAAGAACCAGGGGTTGGTTGTGGTAGAGAGCTGAGCGGTGTAGGTCTTGTAGCCTTCCTTCTCAAAGGTAATGGACTGGTTGGAGCCCCGGTCCACTGGCACTGTCAGTGGCGTTTTACCGAGCACTCGGCCGGAAACCGTAACGGTGGCTTCTTCGGGCTCGCTGTTGAAGGTGAGCTTCTGGTCGGTTCCTGAGACGACCGACGCGCAACCGGTCGACAGAAACGCGATTGCAGCGAGTGTGAGGAGTAGGGAGTACTTCATGGTTCTTCCTTGTTGTAGAACGTGGTTCCAGAAACGTTATTGCGTGAGGGAGACGTCACCGGGCTGGATTTGCAGTTCGGCGAGTTTGTCGAGCAGACCCTGAATGTTGGCTTTGCCGGAGCCTTCGTTGGCCAGTCTCAGGCGCTTGATAGCGGCGAATGCATCGCCAATGGTGGCGGTGTAGGGGGCGACAACCGTTTCATTCAGAACCACGGCACCGTTGTTATCGCGGTCAGTGAGGATGTATCTCACGTGGGTGGTTACCTCGAAGTCCAGACCGAACATGGGTTGGTCAACTTCCAGCAGGAGCGCTTCGAGCTGGTAGCGGCCGGAGCCTGCGAGCAGTCCCTGTTTTTGCAGGGTTTGCTTCAGGGCACCAGCGAACGCATCGTTGTCGATTTCAGAAGTCCAGGCGGGGTTTGTTTTTTCACCGCCAGATACGTTGGTGACATCCACATTGTCTTCCAGGGCTGTGTCGTAGGCCTTCACTGGCCCCTCATACACCATGTTGCCCATTTTGGCGCCGGAGGCGCAGCCTGTGAGGTATAGCAGAGCAGCCAGCACTGCCAGGATCCTTGCGTTTCGCACAGTAGATTCCTTCTTACTTAATTGATTATTTTGAGTTATTCCCTGCCGACACGCCGGAGCTTATGGCAGCGCGCCATGGTAGCCGAGCGTTGGTGAGCTTGCTATGAACTGAGGGGGTAACCGGAGTAAAATCTCGTGAAATGTCACTGAGAGGCCGCTCTGGAGTCTGTTCCAGTGCTGCGGGCTTTTTGTGCTAAAGGCTATTCCTTGAGCCGAACGAGCAACCGCCCATCCTGGACCTGGATATAGTCCACGCCGGCTGCAAAGGATTGCCAGAACCCCGGGTTGGCACCGAACTCGTTGACCAGATCCACGTTCTTGAGGTTGCCCAGCCAGGCGTTGGGGATGGGAACGCCCATCAGGCTCACTCCCTTTAACTTAACCAGCGGGCGACCGTTGGCAAAGGAGAGTTCCACTCCTGCATTTACTCGCACCGTTCTGCCGCCGAGTACAGGGAAACCCTCTTCAAAAGGTACGAGAAGCACCGCACTCAGAAGATCGTCCGAGAGATCGACGGCGAGTCGTTGAGCCAGATCGGTGTTGTTGGCGAGCATGCCGTTGAGTTCCCGCTCGCTGAAGCGTACCTCCCGGCTGGCACCTTCCTCACTGTAGGGCTCTGGCTTTAACGGGCCGGCAGATCCACCACCTTGGGTGTCAATCCCCAGGGTGTTCAATTTGCTGTTGAGTGAATTCTGTTCACTGGCATTCAGGGTTACGGGTTCGAAGTTGTCTGGGAACACATAGTGGCTTAACCACCAGTAACCAATGCCGACAGTGACAATGATGGTAAGCAGGACAATGCCAAAGACATGCAGGCCACTGAAGCCCTTCTTTGCGGGTGGTGGAGCGGATGTTGGTTTATCGTCGGTTGTTTCGTTCATTGCCGATGACACCGCTTTAACGCGGTGGTTTCAGTTCCCTTTTTTGAATTTCGCTTTGCAATTCCCGCTCATGCACATGGTGCAGTAATGCTCACGGTCCTCGTGCTTGGTGCCCTCTGTGATCTTGATGCCACAGCCATTGCAGAGCAGAACGGCAACGTCGCCTTCAAATTTCACAATAGCGTGTTCGTATTCCATAAGACACCCCGGTCCTGATTTAAAATGCATCATCAGTAGTACGGTATTTGCAGCGGGGCAGACCGCTGGCGGGCTGCTACCACTGGCGTGTTTGAGATTAAACCGCGATAAACTCTTTTCGTCATTCCAGAACCTTTGGCCAGTTGGCGTCTGCCTGTCGAATGAAGCCCTCTGTGTCTTCCAGCCATCGATCCTGAACTGACTCATTGTAGTTGAGATACAGCCGGCCATCGCGGATGGCCCAGTGTTGAGGGTCGCCTTTGGCGAGGTAGCCTTGGGCAACCGCCCAGGCGCAGTAGCCGCCGTAGGCAGGCAAGTAGCGTTCAGGATTGGCTTCGAAGCGCGTCAGGTTCTCCGCACTCGCGAATCGCCAGGTTACGCCCAGGTGCTCTGTGGTGTATTCGCGCGAGCCTTTGGCTGGTTTTCCCGTTTCGAAGTAGCTGACTGTGTCGTAGCCGCCCGCCCCGGTATTGCTCAGCAGGCCGGTGTAGACGGCAGGCTCAGAGGCCCAGATGGTGGCGCTAAAGACCGAGGCGAAGGTGAGGAGTAGCTTTCGTGAGTTCATGTCGGTTTTCTCGTTCTGGCTGGAGTTCCTATTAAACCTCTCAGTACTTCGGCTAATATCACGTGCGAAAAACAAGAGAATAACAAGAAGGTAAAGAACAGTGATGTTGCTAACTGGCTTTGGGCTTGGTTGCCTGCTACCCCTTTTCGTAATCACTTTGCGTGATTTTCGCCATTTGTTGGTTGGCAAGCTCTTCTTGCTGGTGATCATCGCTTCAGTTGGGTTCCTGGTCGATCCACTGATGCCAAGGGAGTGGCGCTGGATCACCTCCGATCTGCAAACTGCGTTACCCGGACTATTCTGGTTGCTTTGCCAACTGATTTTTGCTCCACGTCCTCATTTGAGATCCGTTTGGAGCGCGATGGCTCTCTATAGCTTTTTGGCGCCATCCCTGTCACGGCCCTTCGTGGGAGTCGAAGACTCGTCGATAGTGGCGGTCTTTTTTGGCTGGAGACTGGGTCAGTTTTTCGAATATGTCGTCGTGTTGCATGGTCTCAGCTTTGTTATTCGATATTGGCGAAATGATCTGGTAGAAACCCGCAGGAAAGCTCGCCTGGCCTTCCTGTTAATTATTGGTGGCGCTGTGGGTATCGCGACGATTAGCCTTAATTTCGGGCTCTATCATGAATACAGTCGCGGGATCATCTCGGGCCTCGCTGCTTTTGCAACGCTGATCTGTCTGGTGACGGCGCGTGAGGGGATCATGGACCTGGTGGGCAGCGACCTGTCGTCTGGCCAGAGACCATCCAGACTGAATGCAAACCTGAATTCAGATCCGCAAGAGCCTCTTTCGGCGCAACAGGAACAGGATGCCGAGGCACTTGGCCGAACAATGGCTGAGGGCTTTTATCGGACGGAGAAACTGACCCTGAAAAAACTGTCTGAAGCCACCGATATTCCTGAATATCGTCTGCGGAAAGTGATCAATCAGGCTTTGGGGTATCGCAATTTTAATGATTACATCAATCAACTCAGGGTAGCCGAAGCTTCTGAGCGTCTGCTGGACGAGCCGGAGACGCCAGTTCTTAATATTTCTCTGGATGTTGGCTATCGCACTCTTAGTTCGTTCAACCGGGCGTTTCGGGATATTCAGAATACAACGCCAACTGAGTTCCGGCAGGCCCGTTCCGGGGCCGATATTGGCTGATTAAAACCTTTAATTTCTGCAATTTTAGTTTTTGCACAATACCCTTTCTTGCCTCTTCAAACCCTTGGCGCACAAGCCGTTGCAGGATTTGCACAGGGCGTGTGGCTTTCTGCACATCTGTTGTTCTCGCCAAGTCATTGCCGCCTGCTTAGTGTCGTTCGGTACACCGCGTTCGTTTGAGGACGTGAGAATAAAAACACAAGAAAACAGAGGTTAAGATGCGCCAGGCTAGAACGTTCAAGAAGCGACTGTTGGTTACAGCCATTGCAGGCAGTGTTCTGCTCTCCGGTTGCGGAGGGGATGATGGTCAAGACGGAGTGGATGGCAAGGATGGGGTCGACGGGCAGCCCGCCGATGTTGTGGCCGAACTTGCTGTGACCACCTCCGGTTTTTCAATCCCTGAGGGTGCCATTCTGGTAGCGCCCGATGCGGCAGACGGTGATGACATTACCGAGGCGTTGTCTGTTGCACTTTTTGATCTGCCGGAAGATGCCCTGGTGGTCTTGCCGAAAGGGCGTTTTGTGGTCACAGAGAGCATTGTTGTAAACAGTGCCAGTGGGTTAACCCTCACCGGTCACGGCATCAACGAAACCGCATTGGACTTCAGTAATTCCAATGGCGACGATGCATTCCGCTTTCAGGGCGGAAATGGAATCACTGTGCGTGACTTCGGCGTTTATGAGGCCCCAAAAAACGGTATCAAAGCCACCAACGTCAACGGCATCCATATGACCCACACCGCCACTGTCTGGGAAGGTGAGCTGGAGGCCAATAACGGGGCCTATGGGCTGTATCCCCTGAAGAGCCAGAACGTGCTGCTGGAGAACAATTACGCCTTCGGCTCTGCGGATGCGGGCATCTACGTGGGCCAGTCCGAAAATATTGTGGTACGGAACAACACCGCCAAGCAGAACGTGGCCGGCATCGAGATAGAGAACTCCACCATGGCGGATGTCTACAACAACATCGCGCTCGGAAACTCCGGTGGCATTCTGGTCTTCGACTTGCCCGGGCTGGATAAGGCCTATGGTGGCAATGTTCGTGTGTTCAATAACCAGGCATACAGCAATAACGCCGATAATGTCGGTGCTGGTGTGGTTGGGTTGGTACCGCCGGGAACCGGTGCGCTGGTGCTGGCGACCAGCGACGTTGAGATTTACAACAACCAGATCACCGATAACGACACCACGGCTGTTGCGATCACCAGTTACCTTTTGGTCGATGACGACCTGCCCAGTTACCCAGCCAATTATGGCGCCACCATCGGTAACGGCTGGAGCCCGACGCTCAAGAACGTCTACCTGCACAACAACACCATTGCCCGGAACGGCGGTAACCCCCGGGGCGCGCTGCTCCAGCCAATTATTGATGGCTACGCTTCGAACATGAACAGCAAGGGAACACCACAAACGTTCCCGGCGATTCTGTACGACGGGATTGGTGAATTGCTCTCCAATGCCGGTGAGCTGGCTGCCTTTAATGCGCTGGTCGGCGCCGAGGCTCAGGCGGATGGCGTGAACTACGACCCTTATGGCCCAGGTGATCAGATTTGTGCCAACAGCAACATCAACGGCAACCCGGCGCCAGACTACGACGAAGTGAATACTGGTCTGGTCTATCCGGATGATCCCGCCCAGATAACAATGGTCGACGGCAGTGGCAACCCGCTACCGCATCTGCTGATTGATCAGATGGTCAACAATACCTTTCTGAATTGCGTTCAGCCCCGGCTGGCACCGGCAGTGGTGAATTTCCGCAACAACATATACGGCTGTACCGGGGATGACCTGGCGGAAGCCGCCTGCGCGCTGTAAGGGAGGGTTTCGAATGAGCAACAACCATAGAGCAATCGCAGCGGTATTGGGGGCTTCGGTACTTCTGGCCGCCTGTGGAGGCGGTGGAAGTGGGGATTCCTCGGTTGACGAGGGTTCGGGTCTGACCGGGAGCGCACTGAATGCCAGTGCAGGGGCGCCGACAGGATCGGAAGGCAGCTGCAGTGCAACGACAGATGGCGTGAACTGGGACGCGCTGATGACCGAGGTGTGTCCCAAGCTTTCCGACTACAACCTGTTTGCCGACGCCAGTGATCCCACGTCGGGACCGACGCGAGGTGGGGTGCCCTATGATCTCTCGACCGCTTTGTTTTCTGACTACACCACCAAGTACCGTTTCGTGTTTGTGCCGGAAGGCCAACAGGTCGGTTACAACGCGTCAGAGGTTCTCGAGTTTCCGGTCGGGACGGTGATAGCAAAAACTTTTGCGTTGCCGGAGAACACCGCCATGCGTGACGGTGCAGAGCTGGTCATCGAGACCCGGCTGCTGATTCATCGAACCGATGGCTGGATCGCATTGCCGTATTACTGGTCCTCGGAGTCGGATGCGACTTTGGCTATCGCGGGCAAACGCCTGACTGATCTGTCCACCGTAAACAATCAAGGGCAAGCACTCACCTTTGATTACGCGGTGCCCAAGGCCGCAGACTGCACCTCCTGCCATTCTATCGTGCCGGACCTTGCCGGGCCTGATGACCAGCGCGAGCAGATCTTCCTGCCGATAGGTCCCAAAGCCCGTTATCTGAATACCAACTTCAGTTATCCCGATGGTACGGTATACAACCAGCTTCAATACTGGGCCGAAGGCGAGTTGCTGACCGGATTGCCAGGGGATTTCAACACCGTGGAAAAGGCGCCGGTATTCGATGACAACACCCATATTCCGTCATTGAGTGATGCGGAATTGAACGATGCGGCCAGAGCCTATCTAGACATCAACTGCGCCCACTGCCACCGTGCCGACCTGACGTTGCCTGCCGACTATGCAGGGCCCGCTGGAAGCAGCGGCGTGCAGTTGGAGTACAACCGCAACTATGCCGACTCGCCTGGTAAATTCGGTGTCTGCAAGGACCCGGTGGCGGGCGGCAAAGAGGGATACCCGTACGATGTGATTCCAGGCAACGCGGATGAGTCTTACCTGCTGTTCCGGGTCGAAACGACAGATAGCAGGCACAAGATGCCTGAGCTGGGCCGCAGCACGGTGCATCAGGAAGGTGCTCAACTGATCCGAAGCTGGATTGACTATCTCCCAAGAGCCAGTTGTTCACCGAGTACTTAGTTCCTTTCCAGCGTGAACCTGACCCTGGCTCAGGCCTGGGTCAGCACACGCTTGCAGCGGCGAAAGAGTTCCGCCGAGAGATAGTATCGACCACGTCGGTATAAAGTTTGCGTCTGTTTCTGCCTGCAGGGCGATCATTCGTCTTGCATAAACGCCTTGGTCAGAATGCTCAGATGGTGTTCGAGTGTGTCTGAAAACTCCAGCTGGAAAACGGTCAGCGGTTCCAGCTGCATGGCTTTTCGGGCCGGCTCCGGCGGGTGAGACATATGCCAGCAGCCGATCAGTGCTTGCTGGCACTGCAGGAGGTATCGCAGGCAAGCGGCTTCTTCCCGGTTTGTTGCTTTGCCGATGACAGCGGTGATACGCCGGGACTGTGACAGCAGGAACAGTTTGAACTCCCGGGCCTCCTCTTCGCTCAGGCCGGTTTCAAGAGCAATGTGCAGGATGGCGGTGAGACCGCAGAACACGGGGTGGGCCAGGATGCGGTCTACAAACTGGTTGGGGAAACCGTCCGGGCCAACGGCTTCAACGTCTGAAACCCAGCCTGACATTGCGCGGCGATAAACGGCAATGAACAGCAGTTCCTTGCTGCGGAAGTAGCGATACAGTGCCGCTTTGGTGAGCCCGGTTTCGCGGGCCACATCCGCCAGGGTCAGGCCGTGGAACCGGTGCTCCAGAAACAGCCTTTCCGCCGCATCGAGTATCTGCTGTTCCCGCAGCGCCTTGTCCGACTCGGTCCGGGCGCGTTGTTTACCACCGCATAGTCTGTGCTTCAAAACCACCTCAAAATGCTTGTTTGTTGGCCCACATCAGGCTTGCAGCCACCCGGCCAGCCGTCGTGTTACGGCACGGGGCGAGAGTTTACCAGACCAGACCATCAGCAGGTTGCGCAGCCCCGGAATAACAATGGCGTTTCTGCGTTGGGCCAGGGATTTCTTGACCACTGCCTCGGCTGTCATGGTGCCGGCTTTGAAGAGTTTGGTGTCAGTCATGTGTGCTTCCTGGGCAAACTCTGAAGCAGTGGCACCAGGGCACAAGGCACTCACCGCAACGCCTGCCCCTTTGAGTTCCTCATGAAGCGCTTCGGAGAAAGACAACACAAATGCTTTGGTGGCGTAGTAAATGGCCATATTCGGCCCGGCCTGGAACGCCGCTGTGGAAGCCACGTTGATCACAAAACTGCCGCTCTGTTTGCGCAGGGCTGGCAGCAGCTGCCAGGTGAGGGAGACCAGCGAGGTGATGTTCACCTGGATCATTGCCAGCTGTCGTTCCAGCGCCAGATCGGAAAAGGCGCCGCGGTCGCCAAACCCGGCGTTGTTGATCAAGCCGGCAAGCGGCCAGCCGCCCTCGTTGATCCGCCGGGCCAGTGCGTCGGCGCCGGTCTGATCCGCCAGGTCGGCTTTCAGGACGATGGCCTCAATTCCATGCTGTTTCTTTAATTCTGCGGCCAGAGCATTCAGGCGCTCTTCCCGGCGAGCCACCAGAATCACGTTCTGTTTTTCCGCGGCGAGTGCCCGGGCGAAGCACTCGCCAATGCCGGCGCTGGCGCCAGTGATAACCACGTACGACATGATTCTCTCCATTTAAATGAACGGTGGTTACTTAATGTACTCTAGTGATTTCTGTCTGTAAATGACCGTTGGTTACTTATTTGTATTTCCGGTGCTGAAATTGAAAATCCGATTGATCAATACGGCCCCGGGGTTGCCTGATAGTGCGATGTGAACTGCGAGGTTTATCGTGCCTCAAATTTGGGATAGGCTTTCAAGTCCCTAAAATCAGGGATAAATTTTCAAACATAAGGAAATGGAATGACGGCTCAACGTTTCACCGAATACAAGATGGTCCATATTTCGGAAGGTGGCTGTGGCACGCTCCTGCTCGGCTCCTCTGGCCTGCCTTTGAAAAAAATCGAAGCAGAATTGAATCGGTATGCTGCCGAGGGTTGGCAGGTGGTATTCCAGGTTCTGGAGATGAAGCGTTTCTGGCTGTTCTGGCAGCGTGAATCCGTGATTGTGACCCTGGGGCGCTAACCGGTGCTGCAGGCGTTAGCACTGAAGGCCATCGGGTTTTATCGTCGGACAGGCGGTGGTACTCGATGGTTTGGCATCGACTGCAACTTTGAGCCGAGTTGCTCGGCTTACTCTGAGGAAGCTATCCGCCGGTTCGGATTCTATGAGGGAGTGAGGTTAACGTTTCACCGCCTTCGCAGGTGCAACAGGCCGGACGCGATCTGTAAATGCATTGAGCCGGTCACGGGGGATATCGGGCATGCTGAGACAAGAAGAGGTTGATGCCGAGGAAGAAGCCCTCAGAAAGAAGATTCGAGAGCTTTCAGAAGAACAGCGAGTGGAATTCTACCGGAAGGCCGGGAAAGCGGTGAAGGATCCGGATACCTACGCGGCACTGAACTGGTTTTTTGTCACCGGATTGCACCATTTTTACCTGGGGCGATGGCAATGGGGGCTGATGGATATTGGCGCCTTGCTTGTTGCTATCGGGTGTTTCGTCGCTGGTTTGGTTTTGCCCGGAGTTATCCTGCTTGCGATCGTTTATTCCTGGGAATTGTGGCAACTTTTCAGGTCCCAGATTATTGTCCAGGACTGGAATAACCGGCTTTATCGGGATTTGTTGCGACGCTATTAACCTATGAAAAACGGATGGGTAAATCGCTTAGTGTGTTCAAAAAAAAAGGCAGCCCTAAGGCTGCCTTTTTTGATCACGTATTGGCTGTTATTTACAGGCCAATAACGTTTTCTGCTTGCGGGCCTTTTTGGCCCTGAGTCACGGTGAACTCAACTTCCTGGCCTTCGGCCAGAGTTTTGAAACCGCCACCCTGAATATTGCTGTAATGAACAAAGACGTCTGCGCCGCCTTCACGAGTAATAAAACCAAAACCTTTTGCTTCGTTGAAGAACTTAACGTTGCCGGTAATTGTAGACATAAATAGTTATCCTGAAATTAATCAATAAGGTGCCGTCAAAGGATCGTTTTGATCATTGATCAGCGATATGCGGGAAATAAAAAAACGTGCAGGATCAAAAACAGGACAAAAGGTGTGGCAACACAAGAGGTCTTATTCGTGAAATGCTTTGCTAGATCTTTCCAACGAGCAAGACAGTACGCTAATTAGGAGGCCCTGCATAGCAAAGTTTTCAACTGTTGCGAAAAACCGGAACAGACTTGTTTGCTGGGCAAACACTCTGTTCCGGTGTTCATTCGCGTTCTAACGTTCTTTTATATTTCCGTCCGCATCGGAAATCACTATCTCGACCCGCCTGTTCTGTTGGCGCCCTGCGGGTGTTTCGTTCGTCGCAACCGGGTATTGTTCCCCGAATCCCTGCACTTCAATCCGGGCCCGATTAATACCTCTATCCATCAGGGCCTCTCTTACAGCCTCAGCCCGACGCTCTGACAGTTGTTGGTTGTAAGATTCTGCTCCGGTGCTGTCCGTGTAGCCTTCCACGCGCACGCGACGGTTTTCATATTCAGCCATGAATTCAGCCAGGCGGCCTACTGTCGTTTCCCCGGCAGGTTTCAGTTCAGCACGATTCAGGTCGAACAGAACGTCACCCAGGGTAAGTACCATGCCACGGTCTGTCTGTTCGGCCTGCATAGCTTCCATTTGACGGCGCAATTCAGCGGCTTCCTGCTGGGCAGCCTGGGCCTCTGCAGAGCGAGCCTGCAACTCCAGTTCCTTGCGTCTTTCTTCGGCGGAGTTTATCTGTTGCTGCAGCTTGGCGCGTTCGGCCTGCTCCCGGGCAATCTCGGCATGGCGATTGGCCAGGTAGGCCGCATGCTCGATTTCCGCGGTGCTGGCACCCTCTTCCAGTAATCGCTCAGCGCGGGCAAGCTGATCCCTGGCGCTTCTCAGCTGGCGGTCGCCACTGCGGGCAACGTCTGGATCGGTTCGGATATCCTCATAGGCCGCCTTTGCTTCGTCAACCATCTGATTGTCCTTGGGCGCACTGGCACATCCGGCCAGGAAGATGGAAAAGCTGACAACCATGCTCAAAATCATGTATCGATTGTTCATATCAATCTCCTGTTTAAGCTGGCGCCCTTACTGGCTTCCATTCATGCGTTGGCGAAGAGACTCAATGTTCCTGTTGATCTCTTCCACAGCCTGTTTGGCCTTTGCAGTTTCGGCACGCGCGCCGGCCAGCTGAGCATCGACGGATGCCTGTTCCAAAAGGTGCAGTGCTTTCTGATAATTCTCCTCGCTCATTTCATCGTCGATGAGCTCTTCGGCATCGGCAAGCTTGTTCTGGGCCTGATTCAGCAGCACTGGCTCAAAGTTTCTTGCGTCGGATGACACCGCTTGTTGAACGGAAGATTCGGCGGCTCGCATTTGGGAGGTGGGGGGCTCCACGGAGCCCGCGCAACCGGTGATAGCGACGGCTATGCCGGCAATCCCGACGGCGCCCAATATCGACATATAATTGCTCATGCAATATCTCCTTATACTGGAAAACGGAGGCCTGACTGATTCCTTTAATCCAGTCAGGTTGCTGATCTGTGGTAATGGACCTGGAGGAGAACTCAGGGTATCTGTCAGCTCAAACGCCTCTACTTCCTCAATTCAAAGATAGCAGTCAGTGGTGTTGTGCACATGAGCATTTATCAATGAACATTAAGAGCCGAAACACACTGTCTGAGAACGAGTAAGCCCTCCAAAATGAACGCTCCTTTCAAACTCCGGCCTTACCAGCGGGAAGCGGTTGACGCCACGCTGGCTCATTTTCGGAAAACCGATGAGTCCGCCGTTATCGTGCTGCCAACCGGTGCGGGGAAAAGCCTGGTTATTGCCGAGTTGGCGCGTCTCGCAAAGCGAAAGATCCTGGTGGTAACCCACGTAAAGGAGCTGGTGGAGCAGAATCACGCCAAGTATCAGAGTTATGGATTAACCGGCGGAATTTTCTCCGCCGGGCTGAAGCGGAAGGAAAGTCACCACCAGGTGACCTTTGCCAGTGTGCAGTCGGTATCGGCGAACCTGGATCAGTTTCGGGACGAATACTCGCTGGTCATTATTGATGAATGCCATCGGGTCAGCGGAGAAGAAACTAGCCAATATCAGCGCATCATAGAGCTCTTGCGGCAACAGAACGATTCTCTGAAAGTGCTCGGGCTGACTGCTACGCCTTACCGTCTGGCCATGGGCTGGATCTATCGCTATCACTATCGGGGCTTTGTTCGGGGCGAGGATGACAAGCCTTTTCAGCACTGCATTTACGAGCTACCGCTGAGTTACATGATCAACCGGGGGTATCTCACCCGGCCGGAGCTGGTGAACGCGGCAGTGGCTCAATACGATTTCTCTGCGCTGCCCAAGGACCGCTTTGGCGAATACGCCGAGAGGGACGTTAACCAGCTGCTGAGCAAACACAAGCGCGTGACCCGGGCGATCATTGAGCAGGTTGTGGAGTTGGCTGCCGAGCGTCAGGGCGTGATGATCTTTGCGGCCACCGTGGAGCATGCGCGGGAGGTCGCCGGATACCTGCCAGAACACGAAACTGCCCTGATAACGGGCGCCACCGATCTGAAGGATCGGGACTTGCTGATTCAGCGCTTCAAGCAGCGGCAGTTGAAATATCTGGTGAACGTGTCTGTGCTCACCACGGGCTTTGATGCGCCCCATGTGGACTTCATCGCCATTCTTCGGCCCACCCAGTCGGTGAGTCTCTATCAGCAAATAGTAGGCCGCGGGCTTCGTCTGGATGAGGGTAAACAGGATTGCCTGGTGATCGATTACGCCGGCAACCATGTGAATCTGCATCATCCGGAAGTGGGGGAGCCAAAGCCGAACCCCGACAGTGAGCCGGTGCAGGTGTTCTGCCCGGGCTGCGGGTTTGCCAATATCTTCTGGGGCAAAACAGACGATGATGGCCGTGTGATCGAGCATTACGGGCGTCGTTGTCAGGGACTGCTCGAGCCTGTTGACGGGGTTCAGGATGAACGCCCGCAGCAGTGCGATTACCGTTTCCGCTTCAAGGAGTGCCCGCATTGCGGGGCTGAGAATGATATTGCGGCCCGCAACTGTCACCAGTGCCACAAAGCCATCATCGACCCGGATGATCAGCTGAGAGATGCGCTGAAACTCAAGGATGCCATGGTCATCCGCTGCGCCGGGATATCGCTGGTTGCCGATGGCAGCAAGTTGAAGATCACCTATCACGGGGAAGATGGGGAAGAACTCGGCGAGTCGTTTGATTTCAGCAAGCCGGGCCAACGCGCTGTTTTTAATAAACTGTTCGGGCGTCGCTTTGCCAATAGCCAGGCCCCGAAAGCGTTCAGCTCAGCGGATGAGGTGCTTGAGCTGGAGGCCTTATTGCCGGCACCGGATTTCGTGATTGCGCGTAAGCAGAAGCACTATTGGCAGGTGCAGGAACGGGTTTTTGATTATCAGGGGCAGTTTCGGAAGGCGAATGAGGTGTGAGCCTCTGGAAATCTAAACCGTCAAACCACAAAACAACTGGCAATTGTGTGGCTGGAAGCGCCCAGCCACACAAGATCATCTCTTTGAGCAACTCATTAGCCGAACGCAGGCTGCTCTGGTTTGCTGCTGGCAACCCGCTTCATCCATGCCATGTCCAGCGGAACCAGCACATTCAGGGCGAACAGTGCCCAGCCCAGAGGTTGCAGGCTTGGGGCAAACCAGATCATCAGGGCAAGGGCCATCAGGCTCCAGGTGACATCTACCATAATTATCAGCTTGAGGAACTTCTCCTGCCACTGTTCCTTGCTGGCGATAACGGCCATATCCACGCACCACAGCAGCATCACAATGCCGACCACCATGTAGAAGGTTGCGCCAGGGCCACCGGCCCACTGGGCAATCGGCTCAGCGGCGAGAATAAGAGCCAACGCAAGGGGCGTGGAGAGGAAGACATCGCTCAGAAGGATTTGCTTCACGCTGAATCGACGTATTAAGTTTTTCATGGGATCACCTCAATCGGGTTTCGCAAAATGTGGGACTACACTGCAAAGCTTCTACCCGGGCGGTGATAGTCTCAATTACCTGTGAGGTAATGGTTCCGCCTACCCTCGGCTACGATAATGGCTGAACACTCGGAATTTACAGGAAGCCCAATGAGCGCCTTTGGTACTCTGTTCAGAGAAATGCGGCTGGGCAAGCGCCTGAGCCAGATGGATTTTGCCCTTGCGTGTGAGGTGTCGCCCAAGCACATCAGCTTTCTGGAAACCGGCCGCAGCAAGCCCAGCAAAGGCATGGTTATACATTTAGCTCAGATGCTGCAGGCGGACCTGGCCGGAACCAATCGGCTCCTGTCTGCTGCAGGATACAGCCAGGTCTACTCCGATCAGGATCTGAATGCGCCTGCCATGTCCATGATCAGGGAGGCGCTTGAACACTTGCTGGAGGGGCACCTGCCGTACCCGGCCGTGGTTTTCGACCATGAGTATTATCTGGTGATGGCCAACCAGACCATGCAGGCGATGATGGCGAGGATGAACGAGCTGGGGGCCCGGTTTCCGGCCCGGCCGAACTTCTTGCTGTCGCTGCTGGATGAGCGCGGCATGAAACCCTTCGTGGTTGATTGGGAGAATATTGCCTGCCACATGCTGCAACGCGTTTACCATGAGCACCTTGCGGGCCCTTTCCGGGATCAGCCCAACCGGTTACTGGAGCAGGCTTTGACCGTGCCCGGCGTTCCTCAGAACTGGAAAAACCACGTGGTGGAGCACCTGGACTACCCGGCGATTCCTTTCACACTGAATCTGGGCGATCAGCAGCTCAGGATCTTTTCCACCATTGCAACGATAGGCACGCCGCTGGATGTGACTGCTCAGAATTTGCGGATCGAGCACTTTTTTCCGATGGATGAGGCCAGTAAGGCCTATTGGCAGGGATGAAGCCAGTTTCCGCTCTGACGTCACAGCTGCTGCCGGTTACAATGGGGCATCTTTAAACGTGAAAGAGAGCCTTATGCCAATTGAAAAGAACCAGGTCGTCCTGTTCCACTACAGCGTTCGTGATGAGCAAGACAACGTTGTTGAAGACTCCCACGGCGGTGAGCCGAACGCCTACCTGCATGGCCACGGCGGCATCATCAAGGGCCTGGAAGAAGCCCTGGAAGGTCGCGATGCCGGCGATACCTTCAGTGTGACTGTCACTCCCGATAAAGCCTATGGGCCCCGCAAGCCCGATGCCATCCAGCGGGTGCCGATCAAGCATCTGATGGGGGCCAAACGCTGGAAGGCGGGCATGGTTGCTCAGGTTCAGACCGAGCAGGGGCCTCGCCACGTGGTTGTTGCCAAGGTGGGCCACAAATTTGCCGATGTCGACACCAACCATCCGATGGCCGGCAGAACCCTGACCTTTGATATTGAGGTGATTGACGTGCGCGCCGCGACCTCGGAAGAGATAGCCCACGGCCACGCGCATGGCCCGGGCGGGCATCACCACTAAGCATGTGGGGGCAGGCATGCAGATCGGCGTGATTGCAGATACCCATAGCAAAATGCGTCCAGAAGCCCTGGAAGCCTTTCAGGGCTCGGAGCTCATCCTGCATGCCGGCGATGTCGGGCGGGACGACGTTCTGGACGCGCTCGAGGCGATCGCGCCGGTCATTGCCATCCGCGGTAATATCGATAAATCCGGCCGTGCAGCCGAGCTTCCCGACACTCGAGATCTGGAGTTTCTCGGCCAGGCCCTTTACATGCTCCACGATGTCAAAACCCTCGACTTCGATCCGCAGGGCCGCTACCGCGTGGTGATTGCTGGCCACTCCCACAAACCCCGCAACGAGTGGATTGGCGATGTGCTGTACTTCAATCCTGGTGGCGCAGGCCCCAGGCGCTTTACTTTGCCGATTACGGTGGGGCGGTTGGAGATCAGCGAAGATGGGGTCGTCGGCGAGGTTATTGAGCTGCCGGGTTGAATTCACCCGTTGTCCGTCGCATGTCTGTGTCAGGTAATAATCAAATTATTGCGTTCTCTCCAAATGAGTTCAGAGGCAAAGGAGGAAACATGGATAAGCGCACATTCGGCAACACCGACATTCAGGTAACGCCCGTCGGGCTCGGCACCTGGGCTATTGGCGGCTGGATGTGGGGCGGAACCGACGAAGCCCAGTCCATCGATACGATCCACAGGGCGATCGATAAAGGCATTGGGCTTGTGGATACGGCGCCGGTGTATGGTTTCGGTCGTTCCGAAGAGATTGTGGGCAAGGCCCTCTCAGATGGCCGGCGGGATCAGGTGGCTTTGGCCACCAAGGTGGCCTTGAACTGGAATGATGATCACGACAAGGTCTGGCGCGATGCGAGTGCCTCGCGGATCGAGCGGGAAGTCGAAGATTCCCTGAAACGCCTGCAGACCGACCGGATCGATATTTATCAGGTCCACTGGCCTGATCCGAAGACGCCTATGGAGGAAACTGCACGGGCGCTGGAAAAGCTATACCAGGCGGGAAAAATCCGCGCCATTGGCGTGAGTAACTTTACGCCATCTCAGATGGATGAGCTGCAAAAGAGCGTGCCCCTGCATAGTTTGCAGCCCCCGTATAACCTGTTTGAACGGGAGATCGAACAGGATATTTTGCCGTACTGTCGGGAAAACGGCATTGCCACCATCACCTACGGCGGTCTCTGCCGCGGCTTTCTGACCGGCAAGATGCGGGAAGACACTCAGTTTACCGGTGACGACCTGCGCAAGAATGATCCGAAGTTCCAGGGCGATCGCTATCGGCAGTATCTCAATGCCGTGGCCGAACTGGATGCGTTCGCCCGAGAGCGGTACCAGAAAAGTGTATTGGCACTGGCCCTTCGCTGGCTGGTGGATCAACCCGGCGTCACAACAGCGCTGTGGGGCGCGAGAAGACCGGAGCAGCTGGACCCGGTTGACGAAATCGACGGCTGGTCTCTCGACAAGAATGCGATGGCCGAAATTGATGGCATTCTGGATCGGTGCATTACTGATCCGGTAGGGCCTGAGTTCATGGCGCCGCCGACCCGTTAATTCTCCGCAGAAAAACCGGGTTCTTTGCAGTGACCAATGGACAGACTGCAGGGAGCCCGGTAAGCCTGTCACGCGAAGCGATCATGCGTGTTGGCATATCCTGCCTTTCGCTGTACCTTTTTAGCTACCGCAACTATCTCTCATCTCTCGGTCGGGTAAGGCGCAGTGTTTAAAAGGTTAAGGAAAGCCGTGTATCCAGTGGTGGTTTTAACGCTGTTTATGATGGCTGCGTGCCCGGTTTCTGCAAAGATCTATAAATGGGTGGATGAAAACGGCCAGGTGCATTTTGGCGATCGGCAGGATCACCGGGTCGCGCAGGAAGTGGTCAATGTTAAGCCAGGTGCCTCTGAATGGTCGCGTTTTGAGATCGATATCAGAACTGTTGATGTTGAGCTGAGCGAAGCGGAACACCAGCAGATCGTTGAAGGCGTAAACAACGTCTATGAGTTCTTCGACCGGGTGATGTCTTTTGATATGCACCGGACGGTGCCGGTCAATATTCTGATTCTCAAAGACAGCGCGGCATACCGGAACTACCTCGTCCGTCGGAACAGGGGGGTGGCTGTTGCCTCTTACGGGCTTTACATACCTTCCGAACACCAGATCGTCGTCTATGTTCGTAAAAACAGAAATCTCACCTTCAAAACCATCAAGCACGAAGTGAGTCATGCGGTTGTCGATACCATCGTTCCCTATGCGCCAGCCTGGCTGAACGAAGGGTTGGCAGAGCAGATGGAGACCATTGAGCGCGATGAATCCGGCTTGTATTTTGAGCGCCACCGTGAAAATCAGTGGGTGGTTGATCAGGCACTTGAACAGGGCCGTCTGGCGGGCATCGATCAGCTATTGAAGCTGCCAAGCAACAAGTGGCGACATTCGGATCTGTCGGGGCGCGGAAGCCTGCGGGCCCAGTCTGGCCAGTTCGTGTATTTCCTGATGTCCAAACCTACCCGAAGAAACTTTGTGGTGCGCCTGATGCACAACTTTAATCGGGGAGATCGCACCATCTCCTATTATCTGGTCAACGACAATTACATTGGTGGTGTAAGCATGCTGGCCCTCGACTGGCGGCGCTGGTTGCACGATCAGGGGGCGGGGGTTGTTCGGCTCTAGACGTCTGTCGTTGCTCGGGCACGATTCTCTGGCTTGCCGGTCATAGTCTGGTGTAATGGCAATTTCGTACACTGGTTGAGTAGTAACGAGTGTGCGGGGCGAATTGTCCCGACAAAACCGCGATAAGAGGATTCGATATGCCTCAGCTTCGTTTTACCTATCTGATATGTGTTGCCTTTCTTGCTGCTTTAGTCGTTGCCTCTGCTGCACAGGCTCACCACGGCTGGGCGTGGGCCACAGACGAGGAATTTGAAATTACTGGAGTCATTCAGTCAGTACGCCTTGGAAATCCCCATGGCGAGGTGACACTACGCGTGGATGGCGAGGACTGGGTTGTGGAGGTTGGTCAGCCCTGGCGCAACGACCGTGTTGGGCTTACCAAAGAGATGTTGAGCCAGGGTCAGGAAATAACCGTGCACGGCCATCGTTCTGCGCGGGAGAACGAGCGTCTGGTGAAGGCTGAGCGGGTTGTGATTGACGGGCAGGATTACAATTTGTATCCCGGCCGCACGTCCTGAATTCCGGGATGATTGAGCAAGCGCTGATCTCCGTTGAAAATCTGGCCTTTGTCTCAGCCCTGCGCAATTCCACCTTCATGTACCCGCTGGTAAACGCCGGCCATATACTCGGCGTTTCCCTGTTGGTGGGGAGCATCGTGCCGCTGGATCTGCGTCTGCTGGGGCTTTGGCGGAACTACCCGGTGATGGTATTTGTTGATGTGCTCCGCGATACGGCAGCAATGGGTCTGGCGCTGGCGGTTATCTTCGGACTGTTGTTGTTCGCCACCAACGCTCCGGACTATGCCGCCTCTCCGCTGTTCCAGGCGAAAATTGCTTTTGTTGTGCTGGGTGCGTTGAATGCGTTGACTCTGGGGCGGGTAATGGCGCGCCGGGATATACGAAGCTTGCCGATGGAGTCACCCATGCCTTTGGCCCTCAGGGCAGGGGGCTTGCTCTCGTTGGTAGTCTGGATCAGCGCACTGGTTCTCGGCAGGCTACTGGGGTACTTCTGAATCCGGATCGCTACCCGAGCGTGGCGACCAGACTTCCCCGTGCTGCATCAGCCGAAAATCCGTTTCGTTCAGCCCTTGTCGCTCCAGGGCGGCCCTTAGCCGTCGGGGCGGCTCGTCCATGGGCTCGTCGGTGAGCACGAACGTGCCCCAGTGCATCGCCACCGACTGTCGGGAACCGATATCCTGATGAATGCTCACCGCCTCTTCCGGGGCCACGTGCACCGGCGCCATGAACCAGCGCGGGTCGTAGGCTCCAATGGGCAGCAGCGCCAGATCAATGGGCGAGAACAGCTCGCCGATTTTCCTGAAGATTCCCCCGTAGCCCGTATCGCCGGCGAAATAGAGCCGGAAACCGTCGATTTCCAGCAGCCAGCTGCACCAGAGTGAGGTGTTGGTATCCGTTGGGGTCCGGCCACTGAAGTGCTGGGCCGGAAGGCAGAACACTTCGCGGTTGCCAGGCAGGGGCTCGGATTGCCACCAGTCCAGTTCCACCAGGTTATGGATGCTTCGTTTCTCGAACCATTGCTTAAGCCCTCGGGGAATGCAGAAGCGCAGGTTGTCTCCGAAGCGCCGGTGTAACTGGCGCACGGTTTTTTCATCAAGGTGGTCGTAGTGGTTGTGGGAAATCAGCACCAAATCAATCGGCGGCATGTCTGCTACCGTCAGGGCCGGCGGTGTATAACGCTTTGGCCCGACCAGTTGAAAGGGGCTGGCGCGTTCCGACAGTACCGGGTCGGTGAGCACGTTCAGACCACGATACTGGAACAGGAACGAGGCGTGACCCAGCCAGACCAGTTGTGGTTCTTCGGGCGGACTCATCAGGGAATGCGTATCTGGCCGCAGCAGCGTGAAGCGTTTTCCCTTCGGGAAGTTGCGGCCCGGGGCCAGTTGCCAGCGCATAAAATCGCCAATGCCATGTCGGGGGACTGGCTCCAGGTTGCGGTACCTGCCCCGATAGAAATGAGGTTCCGCAGCGAGAGCGGCAAGGCGATTACGGTCAACGGTCATGGATCGAACTCTCATTCTTGTCAGGGGCCAATGCCAGTAGCTCCTGCAACATGCTATAGCTTAATCCCCAGATGCAGGCATCCTGGTAACGGCAACAGGGCATGTTGAGTGTGCCCAGGGGCGTGCGCCAGGAAAGTCGGCCCTGGTTTGCGTCTGCGCCGAGGTAGTCCATCGGCACCCAGACCGCTCGCTCGACTTCGTGGTTCGTCGAGACCGACTTCGGTCCGCGCCACTCGAACACATAGGGGGTGACCACCATCGGGCGCCAGCGGCTGTGATGGCGGGTGATCAGGTCGGACAGCCGGGTGAGAAAGCGGCCGTGGCGCCTCAGATCCATGCCGGTTTCTTCCAGTGTTTCCCGCTCGGCAGCGGCTCGTGCAGATGCATCTTCAGGTTGCAGGCGGCCGCCCGGGAAAGCCATGTCGCCAGACCAGGGGTCACCCTCCCGACGGGCCCGCTGGATAAAGAGCAACTCCTTGCAGCCGTTTTCTGTGCTTCGAAAGATAAGGGCGACGGACGCTCGGGCGAATCGGCGCCTAAACGGTATCTTGTGGGGGCGCAAATGGCTTAGCCAGGATTTCGAGGTCACGAAAGCCTATCCTCTTCCATAAGCTCTCTCAATTTGGCAAGTTGCGCCTCAACGACTCGCAGGCGAACTTCTGTTTGAGCGGGTGTTTCCCCCGGGGCGCCGGAAGTCAGTCGGTCGCGGTATTTCTCCTGCTTCTCCATCAGGCGCTCTTCAAGACGCTTCAGTTCTTCAAGCGCCAGGGATTTACCTTTGTCATGGTCGCCTAGAATATCGTCAAGCTTCTCCACCAGATCCTTGAAACCCACTGTTCCGTCCCTCTGTTTCAAGCCTACTCGGAATTCATCATGGCATGACCTCTGCCCGCCCTGCGTCGCTCACCGACAGCTGCTCTGTGGTTCGAGCAGCTTCAACATCCATGGCAGTCAGCAGCTCGCGGGTTCCTGTCAGAATAGCATCGACGGTTTCGCTCGCGTAGGCAGAGTCGTTTAGCAGGGACGTAGCCATGGCGGCATCAATCCGTTTTGCACCCAGGAGTTTTGTGACACGACCGACCATCGATTCGCGGTCTACTCGCGCGCGCACAGCGATCTCGTCGAGCTCCAGTATTGCTGTGCTGGCATCCTCGAACCGGCCTTCGTAAAAACGATGGGTCTCACGCAATACCATCGCGACTCGTAGCCGAAGCTCGTTGTACTCTTTACGAATCGTGGCGTTATCCGACGCCATATAAATTGTGAGATTCTTGCGTAGGTGTTTGACATGCTTGATGGCTTCGACCATCTCCGAGGCCGCATGCTGAAGGCGATAGAGCGATTCGGTGGAATTTGCCGGTGATTCCCGGGTCATTCGCGCGGAAATAAAGTCGAGAATGGCGTTGTACAGGCGTTTTACCCGCTGTCGGTAGATCAGGTCGATGTCGATATCGATGCGTTCCCGGGAATTGTTAATCATCGCTGCAAGGTCATCGGTCTGGCGAATATTCTCGCGGTGCAGGTGGAGACCATGGGCAAGGATAACGAATGCTTGATCGAACAGGTGCCAGACCTCCCTGCGCACTGCCGCGATTGCACTATCGGGTGAGTCCATCGCAGCCTGATTCAGGTACCGCGGCTGTGCGGCGACCTCTTCCTCTCGCTCTGGCAGCCAGCGTTCGAGTGCTCGCGCCATTCTCGAGATCAATGGCAGCATGATGGCGACACCAAGGCAGTTGAACAGGGTGTGGAATAACGCGAGCTTGATCGTATAGTCATCGTCGGCGATCGACATGAGCGCTGACAGGGCATCCACTGACCAACGCAGGGGCTCGATCAGCACCAGGGCGATCACTGCCGTTACCGCGTTGAACAGGAGATGGGCGCCTGCCAGACGCTTGCCAGTGATATTTGCACCCAGACCACCGATCAGCGCGGTGACGGTTGTGCCAATATTCGCACCAATGGCCAGGGCCAGAGCGTTTTCGTAGGTAATCTGCCCCGTGGCCAGACCGGCCAGAGTCAGCGCCAGCGTCGCATGGCTGGATTGCATCACGACGGTCGCCAGAATTCCGAGGCCTGTGTAGACAAGAAGTCCTGCGACACCGTCCATTGCATACTCGCGCAGATCAACAGCCGACTCGTAACTTTCGAATCCCGCCTTCATGAAATCGATGCCGAGAAACAGAAACCCGAGCCCGGCGAGAACTGCACCGAAGGCTTTCCAGGCTCGTGGTTGCTGGAAATTCAGTACCACGCCAAAGACAAGCATCGGCAAAGCAAAGGCCGAAAGGCTCATTTTCATACCGATGCTGGCGAACAACCAGGCGCCGGTCGTGGTGCCGAGATTGGCGCCGAAGATAATGCCGATACCCGTGATCAGCGGAAGCAAGCCGGCGCTCAAAAACGAGATCGTGATCACCGATACCAGGGAACTGGACTGCATGATGGCGGTACTGACGATGCCAAAACCGAGGCTTTTCGGAATCGTATCTGTTGTGCGACGCAGCACGCTCTCGAGAAAGCCGCCGGTAAACTGGCGAAACCCGTTCTCCAGCGAGAGCATGCCGAACAGAAAAATGGCAACGCCGGCGGCAATCTGTTTGAACTCTGGGCTCACCCATAGCGCAAGGGCGAGGATTCCGAGGATCAGAGCAAGAAAGAGCTGGCGATAGTTCACTGGGATTTAACGTCCCCTTTTCTGAATTATTTGACTATCAGTTTGCACTGGGACCATATCAGTGGTCATCCTTTTGAATTGTAGGCTGTTAACTTTTTAAACGCGTACCCAAACCCTGAATCGAGATTTAATGGCCCGGCATTCATCGCAAAAAAAGCGAGCGATTGAAACCGTGCCTTGCGGTGCACCCGAAAGGAGGCCAGATGACGTTCGAGCATATCGTTCAGATAAACGACCTGACCAAGCCAGAGCTACCGGTTCTGACCCGATTCCAGGTGTGGGAGGGGCTGGTGCTCAGGGCCCGGCGCCCGGACAAGTTCCTCGTTGGTGTCGATGATTACGAGATTCTGGATCAGGGCCCGGCTTACCTGAAGCGTAGCCTCCAGCTGCCGGGACTGCAGGTGGTCGATGAAGTCACTTTCTGGCACGAGGCGAGGATAGAGTATCGGACTCAGCCAACGGCTACCCTCCCGGCCGCAACACTTGTCATGGATATCGAAGAGCCCGAGCCGGCATCACTGTTTGTCCGTTTCCGGTATGAAACAGCGAGCATCGAGAACCGCGGTGATTCGATGCCCTATGACCAGTATCTTGAACAGGCCTACGTAGCCACAGACATTGAGACGATTCAGATCATTCGGCAGTTGGCCGAGACAGGGGTATTCTGCTAAATCCGACTCGTTTGATGGAGTGGGAGCGTATTCTGTCCGTGAGCCCACAGTTGAGGAGTAGCCATGTTTCGCATTCATGTCGAACGAGTTCTCGAGAAGGATATCGAGTCAGTCTTCAAAGCCATCTCCGACCACGCCCGCTATTCCCGGTTTCCAGGGGTTAGCAAGTCTTTACTGATTGAAGAGGGTAGAGGCGAGAAAAATGGCACTGGCGCCCTGAGAATTATCGGAGCGGGCCGGCTTGAACTCACTGAGCGTATTACCCGGTTCGAGAGGCCAAACCGAATGCATTATCAAATTGAAAAATCGAGCCCGTTCGCCGTTCAGCACACGAAGGGAGAGATTGTTTTAAAGCCAGAAGGCGAACAGACCCGGGTTACCTGGGTTTCTGAAGGGCACGTGCAAGTGCCGCTGCTGGGTGGGGTAATGGACCGATTGGCTGAGCGCAGCTTTTCGAGGGCTTTCAATTCTCTGCTCAAGTCTATTGATCGGCTCTAGGATTTCAGCTCAGCCGGGACGACATGCTGGCCTGCCAGTTCGTCATTCCTCGATCATTTCCCGTTCAAACCGGCCCAGCACAACCATGATAATGAGTGCCAACACGGTCACCATGCTGGCAAGAACCAGCGTGCCCAGACCGCAGGCGACACCGATCGCTCCGCAAATCCAGATGGAAGCGCCGGTGGTAATGCCCTGAACGCTTCCGCGGCTTTGAATAATGCAGCCGGCGCCGAGAAATCCGATACCGCCGATCACACCTTCAACGATCCGCGACGGGTCTATCCGGGCTGAAGGGTCGCCTTCTGCGGTCGTCATCAGGATATGGAGGCCAATCAGAATGAATGCCGAGGCTCCTACGGAAACCAGCATGTGAGAGCGGAGCCCCGCGGGTTTCCCTCGCAGTTCCCGCTCAAGCCCGAGTACCAGCGCCAAACCGGCGGCCATGAGCAGGCGGACAATGATGTCCAGTGGTGGAATTTCACTCTCGAACATGCGAGGTCCCCAACGGAAAGATTAAGTGTATTTTGGCGTTCGGGACATGCCCTAGACTTTGGGGCCCTTGCCCCGGAAGACGTTCACTATTAAAGATACAACCAGCAGTACCAGAAAAATGAAGAACAATATCTTCGCAAAGCCGGCGGCCGTTCCTGCAATACCTCCAAAACCAAGAACACCCGCAATGATCGCGATTACCAGACAGACGATAGCCCAATAGAGCATTTGCCATCCTCCTTTTCAGGGTTGTGATCTTACGGTGGCACGCGGAGGGGCAGTGCGCAACTTTCAGGCGTCTTTGTGAAGGGATAGTAACGGGGCATTAATTCGCCATCAGAGCTCGACAAACCGCGGCACAATCATGAGCCCAACACCGACTGCCAGCATCTCCCAGGCGCTGCTGGCCAGGTAGGGATACAGGATCATGGCAATGCCGCAGTATCGGGTGACGATGTTTTTCCTGCGCCGGCCATACATGAAATAGGCGAAACCGATGCAGCCGAACAGCAGCGACAGGAAGATGTCAGCGGTTTCCATGCGGTGAACTCCTCCGGTAAGTTTACCCGTATAGACTAATTGTAGAGTCTCAAAATAGGGAGCGAGTTGGTTATGAGAGTGTCTTTTTCAGTGAAAGCGGTGCTAATCCTGCTATCACTTGCGCTGGCACCGATAGTAGCGCATGCAAAGCCCGTGTGGATCGATGTCCGCACAGAGGCAGAACATCGGCAAAGCCACATAGATGGAGACCCGCTGATTCCGCATGACCAGATCGTTGCGGAGGTTACCGAGAGGTTCCCGGACAAAGACACCGAGATTAATCTTTATTGCCGCAGTGGCAACAGGGCAGGTAAAGCAAAATCGGCTCTGGAGCGTGCCGGTTATACAAATGTTGAAAACAAGGGGAGCCTGGCTGAGGCGCGTGAAGCGCGCAGTCTATAGGGAGCGAACAATTTTTAGCCACTTCAGGTATAATGGAAGGCTTACGATATTAATTAAGCCATCCCGACCTGGATATCACTATGAGCAAGAAACCCGAGAAAGTTACCCTGACCTCTGCTGCGATTGAAGAACAGACAGCCGCGTTTTTGAAAGCGGGCGGATCTGTGGAATACGTCGGCAAGGGCAAAAGCGGACAAGTATCCCCCACGGGTTCAAAGCAGATCAGCCTGAAAAAGTAACGCCCATCTCAGTGACGAGGATTGCTCTGATCGGGGGAGGACTCGTCATCTGAGGCGTTGTCATTCGATGTGAGGTAGTAGTCTTTCTCATCGAATGTTTTCACATCAGGATCTTCAATATAGTTTTTGCGTTTGCCCCGATACAGCCATACGGCGATGATCGCGACAATTACTGCGAGCACAATCCATTTCATTGTTATCTCCTCCACAAGGTCGTCGTTCTTATATTGAGCACCTTGCAGAGTGATCCGTCAATGTAACTTGCACATACGCTTCAAAGAGGCTCGGATCGGCATTTGAGCAAAATGCCATTCGCGCCTTTACTTGATGTATGGACAGCAAAGGTGTCGTGCAGATCATGATGGAATCATTCGGTGCAGATTTGATTGAGCAGCTCCGTCGAAATCTTGGCGATGCCTTTCAGGCAGTGTCAGGCGAGAATCTCGACTGGGGTGCGTTGCTGGTACAGATACTCGGCCAGCTGCTGGTCTCTGTAATCTACCTTGGCGTCTTCCTGGGCGTTTATCTGATTCTGATCGCTGCCATCAGGCTGGGCCTTGGTGAGCGGCGAACCAAAACCCCTCTTTACATCCAGATGCGCAGCGGCCTCCGCTATCTGGCCGGGTTGGGTGCGCTGGTAGTTATTCTTGCGCAATTCGGGGTTTCGCCTGAGGTTCTCAAGGCGATGGCGAGGGCGGGTTTCATGGTCCTCGGTTTCTACGTGGTCTGGGTAGTTTTCCGACGTCTGATCAAGGAAGGCACTTCACGCTATCGAATGGATCCTTCCATCCGGCAACTGGTCGAGAATCTGTTTGCGGTTATCGCCGCAACCCTTGCGGTGGTAACGGTGCTTGCCCAGTTCGGTTTCGATGTGGTGTCGATTATCGCCGGTCTGGGCATCGTCGGTATTGCCGTTGGTTTTGCAGCTCAATCCACTCTCTCCAATTTCATTGCGGGTATCACCCTGCTCATTGAAAGGCCTTTTCGCATCGGTGATTGGGTCACTATCAACGGACAGGAAGGCAAAGTGGTGAAGATTGCCTTGCGAACCACCTGGCTGCGAACCCGGGATAATATCTTCACGATGATTCCAAACGACAGTGTTGCCTCCACGGATATCATCAATTACAGCGCAGAGGGCGTGACCCGCCTGAATATTCCCGTGGGGATTGCTTACAAGGAATCTGCGAAGGCGGCGAGGGAAGTGCTGATGCCGGTTTTGCTGGCACATCCCGAAGTTTTGCAGGGCGCTGGCATGGAGCCCCGTGTTTTGCTCAAAAGCCTCGGTGATTCGTCAGTGAACCTAGAAGTCAAAGTGTGGATAACGCCGGATAACCTGGATGTTCGGCCCAGAATCATGGCCGATATTCTCGAGCAGATGAAAGAAGCCCTGGATGCCGCCGGTATAGAGATTCCCTTCCCGCATCTGCAGCTGTTCATTGACGATGCAAAAGGATTGAAGCCGGTTCTCGAACCCTTCTACAGGCTGCGGGGATAAAACGGAAAATCTCTGCAGGCAGGCCTTTGGATGCTTGCATCTTTTGACTCGAGATCCTTTCGTAATCGTCTTGATAGTGGAGGGGCGGGCTCGCTTCCTGGCCTGTAAGGGTCTAGATTGTTGTGTATGGAAACTAATTTCCGCGTTTGGCTGGGACACTCTGGTCTGACGCATCGGGCTGTTGCCAATGCCCTTTGCGTTATTTCGAATATAAAAGGTTAACTTATGGCGATCACACCGGAATCCAAAATGTCGCAGGAAGTGCTGGCCTGGCGCGATCCCTCCATGGACTCGGTTCTCGGAACGGAAACACCCAAGGACCCAAACAAGGGCTATATTGCTCTTCTTGGCTGGAGTATTAATGCGATCAAGGCGGCTCAGAAGTTCGATCGCCGCTATATCGTGGTTGCCCCGGATTGGGCTGCCGATTTTTGCACGGCCAACAATATTCCCTTCATCCCCTGGGATTTTGTTCGCCTGAACGATCGGTCCATGGAAATCGCTGAAAAGCTGAAAGCCGAAGGCGTGGATGTCGCAATCCCATTGTTCGAAGAAACGGTGGAATGGTCAGGCGCGATCAACTCTGTTCTGTTGAATAATCCGCGTATGTACGGCCAGTCCATTCTGTTCCGGGACAAGGCGCTGATGAAACGTCGGGCCCAGCTTGGTGGTATTCGCGTCGGGATTTTCGAAGAAGCCCACGAAAAGGATGACATCATTCGCTTCATGAAGCGGGTTAACCAGACGCTGCTCAAACTGGATGGTGACCCGGACGATCCGATTCACGTGAAGGCGTTCGATAAAGCCGGTTGCCTGGGTCATCGCATGATCCGCACGCTGGAAGAAATCGATACGATTCCGGACGAGGAATACCCCCTGCTCATGGAAAGTCACCTGAGTGGCTGGGAATTCGCCGTTGAGGCCTGGATCCACGATGGCAAAATCAAATTCCTGAATATTTCAGAGTACGTCACCCTGGGTTACTCGGTGTTTGTTCCTGCCACGAAGGAACTTGAAAGCTGGCGCGAAGCAATCACCAAGCAGATCGAGTTGCTGGTCAAAACATTTGATATCCAGTTCGGTCTGATTCATCCGGAGTACTTCGTAACCAGCGACGGCACCATGTATTTTGGCGAAGTTGCGTATCGCCCACCCGGGTTCAAGGCCTTCGAATTGATTGAACGCGCGTATGGATTCAATGCCTACCAGGCTTCCATGCTGGTGTTTGATCCCAAGAGCACCAAGGAAGAGGTCGATGCCTTCTTCCCCCGCGAAGTGGTCGATGCCAAGGGTTATGCCGGCTGCTTCGGTGTTTATCCGAGACGCCGCGTGGTGAGCAAGCTGGAAATGCCCAAAGAGTGCATTGAGCATCCTTACTTCGAGTCTCACGAGTTGGTGGCCCCTGCCGAGGAAACAGTTCCGGACCGATCCGCTTTTGGTACTCACTGGGGGCTTGTGTTCTTCTTCGGTGACGACCCGATCAAGATGCGGGATCTTCTGAAATCTCAGGAAGAGCTGGACTTCTACGTCTAGGAATTAACCGGATGGTCACTCTTTCCCGATAGTCGTATAGTTTTTTTTACCGCAAAAAAAGCCCCTGCAGCGCAGGGGCAAAAGACCACAACAATGACGCTGTGTGGAGTGTTCTAGAACTTAACGCGTAAGCCGGTTGTCACCAGAATGATGTCCTCATACTCCGGCGCATAACAGGTGTTGCCAGAAGTGGTGCACCATTCCGCACGTTCATGGCTGTGAATCTTCGCGCCGGCGTAGGCGTCAAACAGGTCGGTTGGGCTGAAGACGTAACCCACACCAATAACGGACCCTTTTTCATCGTTTTTGTTCCGATCGCGGGTCTCGCCGTAATGAATATCGAACGCGTGCGTCCTGTTCGGGCGGTACCCCAGCTTCACATAGCGGAATTGGCCAAGCTCTGAGTCGGTGGCGTCGAAGGTGTCAGTCGCCTCTTCAGGCGTCAGTTTCTCCGCGCGGTTGACGGCTGCTAGGGTCAGGTTCAGGCCGGTGTCACTATGGAAATAGGAAACAGAGCCGCCGTAGGTATTCACATCCGGCCCGTCACTGCTCAGGTTGTCGATGTTCTGTGTTGCACGAGAGTAGCCGGCGCCAACCAGCATCCGGCCACCTGGAACCCGCAGGCCTGATTTGACACCCATCTGCAAAATCGAATCCTGACCGTCGCTTCCATCATGGCCCGCACTCACGGATATGGTGACAGGGCCGATACGCGGACTGTCATAGCGGATACGGTTGTGGCGGCCTTCAAAGTTGTAGTCCCGGATACTGCCTGAAATGCTGACTTCGTTGCCGAACGGGTTGGCTTCGTCAAAAGGGTTGGTCTCAGGGGGCGTCCTGTTCGGCCTCGAGCGAAACGATGCCGGGAATGGTTTGAGGGCAAACCGTAGTTCACCGCCAATCAGGCTTGGGTTGCGGAAACTGATCACACCCGTGCCTGAATAGTCCCGGCGCCCGGCATTGTAGGCTGCGCCCTCACCAAGGCCTAAGGTCAGCTTGCCATAGGGTGTGTCCAGAAACGCATCAGTGACTCGTTCATCGATTTCCGGGCCGGTATTTTTCTGGGCCGGGTCAACATCATTGGATGCGTTAGCGAATACACCAACTTCGATCAGTGCGCCGGCGGTCCAACCGTCGATAATGCGCTGGGTGCCACCAATATTGAAACGGGTCGGGCTGTTGCGGTTGTCAACATGATAGATCTCGGTGTCTGATCCCAGTCCCAGTTCGTTCGCGTTATAACCGTCCTTCGCGTACATGATGGCCCGGTTAACCTGGCCGCCTACTTCTACTTCAAGGGCCGATGCCGGGGATGCTGCAATGCTGATAATCCCAGCTGCCAGCAGCGTTTTTGAAAACCTCATAGTGCCTCCGGTTTTTGTTTTGTACTGATTGCTCAGTGGCGTTTCCTGTGTTGTCACCCCCTTTATCGGCTACAGTGGATACCTATGTAAATTGAAAACATTAGATAGATATATGCGTTTTCTGCATCTTATTCGGAGATCAACATGAATATTAAGAAGTTGAGGTGCTTCCGTGCGGTGGTCATTCATGGCTCATTGGTGGCGGCTGCGTCTGTGATGAATCTGAGCCAGCCAGCAACCAGTCGTCTTATCTCCACGCTGGAGGATGAGCTTAAGCTCAAACTGTTCAAACGCGAGAAGCGACGTCTGGTGCTTACCCCGGAGGGTAAGGAGTTCTATCGGGAGGCAGAAAAAATCCTCGCCAATCTCGATGACCTGCCTCGTATTGTACGGGAGATCAAGGACGGTGGGACTCGCACCCTTCGCATCGTGGCGCTGGCCCGTTTGGCAAACAGTCTCGTCTCCCCGGCGCTTGCCCGTTTTGTGGCGGAAAATCCCGAACAACGTTTCAGTGTAGATGTTCGTGGGCATCGGGATATCGAACAGTGGGTCGCTGGCAGGCATTACGATATTGCGGTGGCACTGACAAAGCCTTGTAATCACCCATCAGTGATACAGCGGCCATTCTTTGATACCGATGCCATGGCGATGGTGCCAAAGGGGCATCCCCTGGAACTGCTGGAGTCGGTAACTGCAGAACAGATGGCAGAACACGACATCATCGCTTTGGCACCGGGACTGCGCCCCCGCTTTCAGATGGAAGAGATCTTTCATTCCGCCGGTGTAGAACTCACCTGCAAAATCGAAACAACGTCCAGTGTGCTGGCCTGCCAGATGGTGGTGGAGGGGTTGGGGGTAACCATTATTGATCGGCTGGCAGCGCTGGCGGTGGACGAGAGTCGCTACAGTCTTTTGCCCCTTAACCCTTCCTACAGACTTCAGTTTGTTCTTCTTTTCCCCCCTGGCTTTGAAGAGACACCGGCGACCAAGAGCCTGGTTCGCTGCCTGAGTAACCAGGTTCGCGAGTCCCTGGGCGAGCATGCCGTGATGACCAGCGATACTGATTAAGGATGCATTAATTGCATATAAATATGACTTATATTCAATTTTAAAATCAATTCGCCCTACCTAAACTGGCCTCATTCAATGATCGCCCGTCAATGAACCTTGCCAGGGTGGGCTGATCAGATTCTCCAAATAATGACAATCAGGAGGAGAGATGAGGACCCGGACCCCGGTGCCATTCAAAAACCAACTCATAAGCGCGGTCGTCGCTGGCCTTCTGCCGGTGTGTGCAAGCGCAGGCAAGGATGACAACACCTTGGTGGTGGCATTTGAAAAGCCGTTGACCACCGTTGACCGGTTGTATTCTATCCAACGCGAGGGGCTGATCCTCTCCCGATTGACCGACGACGGTCTGTTCTACGTGAACCCCGATTCTCTTGAATTCGAACCATTGGCCGCTGAGTCATATGAGTGGATCAATGAGACCACGCTTGAGGTAACTGTCCGGGACGATGTTTTCTTCCACGATGGGAGCAAGCTTACCGCTGAAGACGTGGTTTACACCTTTGAGTGGGTGTTAGATGAGAATTCCGACACCAGTCGCGGACCAGTGATTCAATCGTGGCTCGAGAGCATTGAGAAGGCTGGCCCGAGAACCGTGCGTTTTAACCTGCGGCTGCCTTACCCAATGGCGCTGCGGGACATGGCGATCAGTATCCCTGTACGCAAAAAAGGAACGTATGAGGGTGCCGATGGTATGGAGAACGCGGCCGAAGACCGACCGCTGAACGGTATAGGCCCATACCGGATCAAGGACTTCAGTGCCGGCCGGGAAATTGTCATTGAGCGTTTCGACAATTACTACCAGGCCAGCCCCAAAGCCAACCCGGCCATTGAAACCATGGTATTCCGGGTTATCCCGGACCAGGGAACCCAACAGGCGGAGCTGCTAAGTGGTGGCATCGACATGATGATGGGCGTACCGCCGGATGTAGCCGATAACATCAGCCATCTTCCGGGTGTAGAGCGCAAGGAAGGTAATGATATCCGTATTGGCTACATCACCCTGGACGCTGCCGGCTATTCTGACCCGGACACCCCGTTTACCAAACTTAAAGTGCGCCAGGCGATTAACCACGCCATCAATCGCGAGGAAATTACCCGATATCTGGTGCGCGGCAGTGCGGAGGTAGTTCCCTATGCCTGTCACCCGCGGCAGTTTGGCTGCGAGGGCGACGGCCCCGTTTACCCCTACAACCCTGAAAAGGCGAAGCGACTCCTGAAAGAGGCCGGTTACCCGGACGGCTTCGCCTTCAAACTGTGGGCCTACCGGGAAAAGATCATCGCCGAGGCAGTGGTCAGCGACCTGAAGGAGATCGGCCTGGATGTTGATCTTCGGTTTGTGAAGCTGAATGTGTTTGCCAAAGTGCGTAACGACAAAGACATGGAAGCTTTCTTCGCGTCCTATGGCAGCGGCGGTACTGCCGATGCTTCTGCGTCCACTGGCGTCCATTTTGCCGCGGGGTCTGCCCGCAACTACACCGACGATGAAGCGCTCGGAGAGACGGTACTGGCCGCCGAACGCACCATTGAGGTTGCGGAGCGCAAGCGCCTTTATCGGGAGGCCCTGAACCGGATTGCCGAGCAGGCCTATTGGGTCCCCATGTTTTCCTACAGCCAAAACTATCTGCTGTCGCCGGGACTTGAGTTCCCGGTTCCCAAAGACGGTGTTCCACGTTTCTGGCAAGCCAGCTGGAGCGACCAATAATGCTGAATTACATCCTTCGACGTGGGCTGATGGCCCTGCTAGTTGCACTGACCGTGTCGTTTGGAACCTTCGCTTTGTTCCATTTTGCGACGGACCCTGCCCAGACCATTGCCGGCGAAGACGCGCCCCAGGAAATGGTCGACGACATCCGTGAGCAGTATGGCTTTGACCGGCCGGTGTCTGTCCAGTACGCGGATTGGCTGGGAAGCGCCCTTCAGGGCGATTTTGGGCAGAGCTATTTCTGGAAACAGCCAGTGGTGGAGCTGATTCAGGAACACGCCAAAGTCACCATCGTACTGGCACTTGCAGCACTGGGAGTAACTGTCCTGATCGCCCTGCCGCTGGGGATCAGTGCCGCTCTCAAGCCCAACAGCTGGGTGGACCGGTTTGCTCTCTCAACGGCGGTGTCGGCCCAGGCCATTCCAAACTTCTGGTTGGGTCTGATGCTGATCATCCTGTTCGCGGTGACCTTTCCGATCTTTCCGGTGTCTGGTGACGCCACCTGGAAACATTACGTGCTACCTGCACTGGTCCTCGGAGCCAGTTCGGTGCCGGCGGTAATGCGCCTGACCCGTACAGGGCTCTTGGACGTGCTCTCCTCAGACTACATTCGCACAGCCCGGGCAAAAGGCTTCATGGGTTACCGGCTGATTCTTCAACAGGCCATGCGCAACGCGTTGCTGCCCATTGTAAGTGTGTTGGCGGTGCAGCTTGGCCACAAGCTGGGCGGTTCGGTGGTTACCGAATCGGTGTTCAGCATGAATGGCCTCGGTCGCCTCGCGGTGGAGTCCATCTTCAACTCGGACATTCCGACAGTGCAGTCTCTGATCCTGATCTTTGTACTGACTTTCGTATTGCTCACGCTGGCGGCTGATCTGATTAACGCCTGGCTTGACCCACGGATTCGGATGGGGTGAACCATGACTGCTAGAAACACTATGAATCCGTCTGAACTGACTGCCGACGAACAACGCATCGAATCGGAAGAGGCCGGTCTTGGCCTCAGCCCGACCATGGCAGCACTGAAACGCGCCCGCAGCCACTACGGCCTGAAGATTGGCTTTGGCATCTTGCTGGTGATGGCCGTGTTTGCCGTGTTCGCGCCCTGGCTGGCGCCCCATGATCCGTATCTGCAGAACCTGCCCATGCGCATGCTGCCACCGGTCTGGGTTGAGGGTGGTAGCTGGGAATATTTGCTGGGTACCGATCATCTCGGTCGGGATTACATGAGCCGCATCATCTATGGGGCTCGGATTTCCATGACCATAGGCATTGGCGCGGCCACCATTGGCATGGTCATCGGTGTCACTCTTGGCCTGATCGCCGGGTACTTTGGCGGCTGGCTGGACCAGGCGGTGAACTTCTTGGTGACCTGTCAGTTGGCGGTACCCAGCCTGCTGCTGATCATGGCGCTGGTGTTCGTAATCGGCCAGTCAATCACGGTGGTGATCTTTGTCATCGGCGCGACCCACTGGGTGTTCTATCTGGTGGTTACCCGGTCGGCAACACTGCGGCTGCGTGAACTGGATTTTGTCGCCGCCGCACAGGCCATGGGGTGCAGCAAGTTCCAGATCGCAGTGAAGGAAGTACTACCCAACCTGGTTAACCAGATCATGGTGATTTTCACCCTGGAGGTGGCGGTCGCCATTCTTAACGAGGCCACCCTGTCATTCCTTGGGCTGGGCATTCCATCGCCCATTCCGTCCTGGGGTCTCATGATCGCTGAAGGCAAACAGGCCATGTTCTTCCAGCCCTGGCTGGTGATCCTGCCGGGCATCTCTCTGTTCATTCTTGTGATTGCGATCAACCTGCTTGGCGATGGTGTTCGCGACGTGACCGTTACTAATCGGAGGAATTGATATGAACATGGCATCCATTTTGGATATCCAGGATCTGTCAGTCGACATTCCGACCGATTCCAGCACGCTGCACGCGGTCCGTGGTATCAGCCTGGAACTCAATCGCGGGGAAACCCTTGGGATTGTAGGCGAGTCCGGCTCTGGCAAGTCCATGACTGCACTTGCGCTGATGAACCTTTTACCACCGGCCGCCAAGCGCCAGGCCTCCTGCATCGACTTCGATGGGAGTGACCTGACTCACGCCACCGAGCGAGAACTGGCCAGCAAGATCCGTGGCCAGCGTATCGGAATGATTTTCCAGGAGCCGATGACCAGTCTCAATCCGGTGTACTCCATCGGGCGGCAGCTCAAGGAAACCATGACACTGCACCGGAAGGTTTCCGATACCGAAGCTGAAAACCGGGCAGTCTATTTGCTGGAGAAGGTGGGTCTGCCGGATCCTGCGAGCCGGCTCAAGCAATACCCTCACGAGCTTTCCGGAGGGCAGCGTCAGCGTGTGATGATTGCCATGGCCCTGATGAACGAGCCGGAATTGCTGATTGCGGATGAGCCTACCACGGCTCTGGATGTGACTATTCAGGCCCAGATCCTTCACCTGTTGCGGGAGCTGCAGCAGGAATTCGGCATGTCCATGATCCTGATTACCCACGACCTCGGTGTGGTGTCTCGGGCCGCTGACAACATTGCGGTGATGTACGCCGGGGATATTGTGGAAACCGGCAAGACAGGGGAGGTACTGGAAAACCCTCGCCATCCTTACACCAAAGGTTTGCTGGAGTGTGTTCCGGGCTACAAGGGACAAAGCCAGCAGAGGCTCGGTGCCATTCCGGGTATCGTTCCTGCCATGACCGGCGACATCTCAGGTTGTGCCTTTGCATCCCGGTGCCCGCGGGCGGCGGGTGTCTGCAGGACGACGAATCCGCCGACCAAGAAGCTCCATCAGGGCAGGTACTTTGTTTGCCATGAGCCTGACGTTGAGGGAAGAGGGCTGGCGGCGGAGCGGCCAACCGCAAGTGAAAGAACCGTCACATCCAATGTTCGTGGGACCGAAGACATTCTGACGGTAGACCACGTCAGCTGCACGTTTTCAGTGAGGCGGGGAATGTTCGGTAAGCGGAAACCGCTGCAGGCACTGGATGATGTCAGCCTGACCCTGAAAAAGGGCGAGGTTCTGGCGTTGGTGGGCGAGTCAGGGTGTGGCAAAACAACGCTAACCCGGACCATCATGGGGCTGCAGGCTCCTTCAACCGGATCTGTCACGCTCAACGGTCAGCGCATTGAAAATCTGCCTCCGATGGATCGGGCCCGGATGATTCAGCCCATTTTCCAGGACCCTTACTCATCTCTGAATCCCAGAAAAACCATTGGCGAGATTATCGCCAAGCCTCTGTTTGTCCACGGCATCGGATCGAACCAAGAACAACACCAGCAGGTTCGGAAAATGATGGAACTGGTCGGCCTGCCGTCGAGGGTGTTTAACAGTTATCCCGATCAGCTTTCCGGAGGCCAGAGACAGCGCGCTGCCATCGGGCGTGCACTGATCCTGAATCCCGAGGTCGTGATCTGCGATGAGCCGACGTCTGCTTTGGATGTGTCCGTCCAGGCCCAGATTCTCAATCTTCTTCTGGACCTTCGGGATGAGCTGGATCTGACCTATCTGTTCGTAACCCACAACCTGTCCGTGGTTCAGCACATGGCGGACCGTGTGGCGGTGATGTATCTGGGCGAGATCGTCGAGTGCGGCGAACGTGATCAGGTGATGTCCGACCCGAAACATCCCTATACCCATGCGCTGATGAATTCAGCGCTGAGTATCTCCCCGGGCGAGAGTGTCCCCGACCCCGGCCTTTCAGGAGATTTCCCCAATCCGATGAATCGACCCAGCGGGTGTCCGTTCCATCCGCGCTGTCCGCTCGCGGATCAGCAATGCCGCGAACAGGCACCGGGGCCAGAACTCATCGATAACACGCTGGTTCAGTGCTGGAAGGCAAGAACCGCCGGCAACCAGCTCAAATCCTGATCCAAACAACAACACAGAGGACCTGCGCCATGAAACTTGTTGCCATCTTTTTAATAGGGCTTATGTCAGTCCTCTCCGGTTGCGCATCTGTTCAGCCGGGCGGTGCTGCATACAGCGAAGAATCCGAATCTGACCTTTTTCAACCCGAAACCTTCGAGAGCTATGGCTCCTTCGTGGTTTCCGCTGGCACCGATGCCAAACCTGTGGACATGCGGCTTTGGTATTCCCGACCTGATCAGATCACAGCCGACACCCGGGTCATCATGGTGATGCACGGCGGTCGTCGCGATGCTGACAAATACCGCGATTACTGGGGCGCTTACGCAAAACAGTACGGTGTTCTGATCGTTGCCCCGGAAATTTCGGAGAAAGACTTTCCAACGGGCTGGGGATATCAGACCGGCAACTGGGTAACGCCGGATTCCGATTCTACGGATGAAACCAAGGGTGAGCGGGTACCGGTGGAGCAGACCTCGTTTGCCGCGTTCGAGAGAGCTTTCGATGAGCTGAAAAAGCACTTCAACCTGAACGCCGAAACCTACGATATCTGGGGCCATGGCAGCGGCGCGCAGTTCGTTACTCGAATGATCATGTTGTATCCACAGGCCCGCATCGGCACTGGCATTGCCGCAAACTCCGGCACCTACACCTTTCCAGACTGGACGCTGCCCCTGCGCTATGGCCTGAAGAACACCGGTATCGAGCCAGAAGATCTGAAAGAGTCCTACAAGCATCACCTGGTGATCATGCTGGGCACCGATGATGACGACACCTCCCATCGCCTGCTGAGCCAGCTTGAGATCGCAAAGGCACAGGGCGCACACAGACTTGAGAAGGGGAAGAACTTCTACCGTGTGAACAAGGAACAGGCCGAGCAACTCAATACGGAATACAACTGGGAGCTGCAAACGGTCTATGGAATTGGCCACAGCGGACGAAAAATGTCGGAAGCCGGGGCCGAGTACCTCCTGGAAGGCAAGACCGAGGAGCCGTTGTTCACTGACGACCTGCAGGTGAACGAATCCTATCGCTCGGACAATGATTCCCGCGAAGAAAACGAACTACTGAAAGGCTCAGACGACGGAGAAGAATCTCCGTTTTGAAGACACCTCACTATGAGCGAAGGGACCAATATGGAACAGCAAATGCCCCGATCGATTGTACGCCTTGCGCATGGTCGGCTTAGCTATCTGGAAAACGGCAGCGGTACGCCGGTGCTCTTCCTTCACGGCCTTAATGGTAATGGATCGAGCTGGGTTGACCAATTGTCGGCCCTGGCGACGTCAATGAAGATGTGGGCGTGGGATGCGCCCGGATATGGCCAGTCTGACGTGGCCGGTGACTCGGTAACGGATCTTGCGAAAGTCGCTATCGAGTTTCTTGAAACCTGCGGCCCGGGCCCGGTCAACCTTGTGGGTCACTCCATGGGCGGTCTCGTTGCCATGAAAATTGCCATCATGAAACCCGAACTTGTAAAACGACTGGTTCTCTCATGTACCCATCCCGGCCATGGCCTGACAGACGGAGCGAACGATCGCTACCAGCGAAGATTGAGGGAACTGGAGGAGTTGCCCAAGCAGGAATACGGTAGGCGACGCGCCAAAGGGATGTTGCCGGAAGGCACCAGCGAGGTTCTCTTCCAGCGGGTGGCAGCCATTGCGGCTGAATCTCGCCCTGACGGTGTTGTGAACGCGGCCTGGGCGATCCAGACCGCAAACCTTATCCCTGAGCTGGGGAAGATCCAGGCGCCAACGCTGGTTGTCACCTGTGACAAGGACTCCGTGGCGCCGCTGAAAAAGGCCGAGCCATTGCTGGAGCATATTCCGGATGTCCAGCACGTGGAACTAAGTGGTTTGGGCCATGCCCCATACCTTGAAGATGCCGAGCGCTATAACTCGGTATTGTCGGACTTCTTGCTGGCAAACGGATGATTAGGCAGGGAATCCCCAACCTCGAATTCGAAAGACAGCTACCACTTCTCTGAGAAAGGCCGAGCATCGAGCTCGAAAGTCCAGGCTGAGCGTGGCTGGTTGTGTAGCTGCCAATAGATTTCCGCGAGGTCGTCGGGCTCGATAATGCCGTCCTCGCCCTTGCTCGCATAGAGGTCCGGCAAAAATTCTGCCGTGGCTTCATTGCGGATGAGGCCATCCACCACCACGTGAGCGACGTGTATCCCTTGCGGGCCCAATTCCCTTGCCATGCTTTGCGCCAGGGCGCGCAGCGCATGCTTGCCGCCGGCAAAGGCCGCAAAGCCGCGTCCGCCGCGGAGGCTGGCGGAGGCGCCGGTAAAGAGGAGTGTGCCTTCATTGCGTTGCAGCATTTTCTTTGCGACCTCGCGCCCGACCAGAAACCCGGCCAGTGCGCACATCTCCCAGACTTTCCGGTAGATCCGGGTGCTGGTCTCGCAGATATCGTATCGAACGTTTCCGCCCACGTTGAAGACGGCTACCCGTATTGGGCCATGCTCTGACTCAACGCGTTCAACCAGCTCAATGACTTGGTCTTCGTCCCTTGCATCGGAATGGATGGCTGTCGCGCTCGAGCCGAGAGCCTGAATTTCCGAGCTGAGAAGATCAAGATCCCCGCGCCGGCGGGTGACCACAAGGTGGAAGCCTTCCTTTGCAAAGCGCCGGGCGATGGCAGAGCCGAGGTGGTCTCCGGCCCCGATGATTAGAGCAACTGGTTTGTCTGTTGTTGTCATTTTGCCACCTTTAGTGAGGCCATTATCCGCCGGTTCGAATCGTATCGGCGTTCTTTTCAGCAATCATGATCGTCGGGGCGTTGGTGTTACCACCAATCAAAGTCGGCATGACTGAAGCGTCGACCACCCGCAAACCCTCAAGCCCGTGAACCTTGAGGCTGGAGTCAACCACGGCCAGATCATCTATGCCCATCTTGCAGGTGCCTACCGGGTGATAGATCGTATCCGCGCGGGCGCGAATGTGGCGTTCCCACTCCTCATCGCTCATGCCGTCGTGAACGCCGAACATTTCGGATTGTCGGTACGGCGAGAGTGCAGGCCCTTCGAGAATCTCCCGGGTGATTTTTGCGCCTTTGATAGTCAGATTCAGGTCGTCTGGATCGGACAGATAGTTGGGGTCGATGCCGGGATCGGCCATTGGGTCGGCGCTGAGCAGAAAAACACGCCCTCGGGATTTCGGCCGCAGGTTGCAGACGTGGCAACTGAAGCCGTGTCCCCAATGCAGTTTACGGGCATGATCCTCCACGATGGAGACGACGAAGTGCAGCTGCAGGTCTGGCTTGTCCTGCTCCGGGTCAGACTTCAGGAATGCCGCCCCCTCTGCAAAGGGCGAGGCAATCATACCCGTCCCATCCGTTCGCCATTGGAGGGAATGGCGAAGCATGTTTTTCATGCCCGTTAAACTGAAGCCAAAGTTATCGGTATCCGCGGACTTGTAGGCCAGAATGAAATCCAGATGATCCTGCAGATTTCGGCCGACGCCCGGCAGCTCGTGAACCATGGGAATTCCATGCGGGAGGATGTCGTCGGGATTTCCCACTCCGGATAGCTGAAGTAACTGCGGGGAGCCGAAGGCACCGGCGGATAGGATGACTTCGCGGTTTGCTGAGGCCGTGAGCGATTGGCCCTTGAGTCGATACTCAACGCCGGAAGCACGTTTTCCGTTAAAAAGAATTCGGGTCGCACGGGCACCGGTCACAACCTTTAGGTTGTTGCGCTGTTCTATGATCGGATACAAATACGCCGCAGCGGTGGAGCAGCGTTCACCATTGCGTTCGGTGTCATGAAACTGGGTAACTTCAAAGAGGCCAACGCCCTCGTTGTCGCCGGTATTGAAATCCTCGCTTGCGGGATAGCCTCGCTCTTTAGCCGCCTCGATAAAGGCTTCGGAAATGGGCCTTGGTGATCGCTGTTTGCAAACATGCAATGGACCATCGGCCCCATGATATTCGCTGGCTCCACCTTCATGGCATTCCGCTTTGCGGAAGTAGGGCAAAACATCATCCCATCCCCATCCGTCGCAACCCAGCTCGGCCCATCCATCATAATCAGCGCTGTGTCCACGCACATAAAGCATTGCGTTGATCAGGCTGGAACCACCCAGCCCACGGCCTCTGGGTTGGAATCCTCGACGCCCGGCCAGCTCGGGCTGCTGCTCTGTATTGAGCGCCCAGTTATTGATTTTGCCATGGCCGGGCATGATTGCGACCACACCAGCTGGCGCGCGGGTCAGCAAGTGATCGCCCTTGCCACCTGCCTCCAGGAGACAGACGCTGACATCAGGGTCCTCACTCAATCGCGCCGCCATCACGGCGCCAGCCGATCCGCCACCTACAATGATGTAATCAAAAATCATACGGTCCCCGGTTCCTGTTTTTGTTTTGGGTGTACGCTTTCCTGAGCCAGAAAAGGCAGCAGTCAACGAGATGCAGGATCAAGGTTAGACCATCGCCTGGCCGAGCGCCTCTTGGCCGATGGACAGACTGCTAAGAGCATAGGATGCTATGCTGATCCGACAACAAACAACAAAAGAGGATGTGTGATGGCTTTCGCCGAGGTAAATGGCCAAAGGCTTTACTACGAGGACACTGGCGGGACTGGACCGGTCGTGGTGTTCTCGCACGGTCTGCTGATGGATCACGAAATGTTTGCTCCGCAGGTGTCGGCGTTTCGCGACCGTTTCCGTTGTATCACCTGGGATGAGCGTGGGCACGGGCTCACCGCCGTTGCCCAGCCCGAACCCTTCAGTTACTACGACTCGGCAGATGACCTGGCTGCACTGCTCACGCATCTGGGCGTAGAAAAAGCCGTTCTGGTAGGGATGTCTCAGGGTGGTTTTCTGTCACTACGGTGTGCTCTGACTCATCCTGATCGGGTGGTCGGCCTGGTGATGCTTGATAGCCAGGCAGGCACCGAGCAGGAAGAAAAACTGCCCCTCTACCAGCAACTGATCAGTTCTTTTATGGAGCAGGGGCTGACCCCGGAAGTGGGTACCACCATTGCCAACATCATTCTGGGAAGTGATTACCCTGACAGTGAACACTGGAAGGAAAAGTGGAAAACGATGTCGGCGGCAAACATCGGCAACAATTTCCAGACGCTGGCAAGCCGCGATGACCTGACAGAACGTCTTTCAGAGGTTTCCCAGCCCACGCTTATTATCCATGGCGATGCTGACATTGCGATTCCGATGGAGCGGGCACAGGTGATGGCGGACGAAATCCCGGATGCCGAACTGGTCGTGATTCCCGGTGCCGGGCACGCCGCAAATCTTTCGCACCCGGATCCGGTTAATCAGGCATTGGATAATTTCTTGAAGCGACTGTAGGCCGCGGATTCATTCCGCGGCATCAGCTTCCTGTTTGGTTTCATGCTCGGTTCCCGGGGCGTGCTCTGGTGGGCAGTAGGTTGTGTAAAGCTTGAGCATGCCGTTTCCGGTGTTACGGAAGTTGTGAAAGGTACCCGAGGGCACGATGCTGACGTCGCCCGCCTTTACAGGTACCTTCGTTTCGCCGATCGTCGCTTCTCCCTCGCCCGAGACGAAATAAAGCAGTTGATCATGTCCCTCGTGAACTTCGCCGCCAATCTCGCCGCCTTCGGGAATGGCCATCAGAACGAGTTGCGTATGATCTCCGGTCCATAATACCTGCCGGAACTCTTCGTTGCTTTTCGCCATTTCCACAACGGGTAGCGTGGTTCTGCGAACTTCTTTCATTCCAGTATCTCCATCCGTGAATTCAGTATTTGGTACTCCTTTTAGCCGCAATCGGATCGCCGGTCTTCAGGCGAAGTCGTAATCACCGCCTTTCTCGAGCGCCCTCTGATAAGCCGGTCGGGCATGAACGCGTTTGACCCATCCGCTGATGTGAGGCCGGTTCCTGCCGACGATGCCCCTGGCTACGGAAGCCTCAAGCGGGAAGCTCATCTGGATGTCCGCCGCGCTCAGTTTGTCCCCCAGGAACCAGGTGTTCTTCGCCAGATGGCTTTCCACGAAATCCAGGTGGGTCTTGATCATCGGGCCGATAAACATCTCGTTGGTTTTGTCCGAAATGCCTTTGGCGACAGGTTTAACAAAGAACGGCATCGGGCTGGTTTTTACCTTTTCGAAGACAAGGCGCAACACCAGAGGCGGCATCAATGAGCCTTCGGCGTAGTGCAACCAATAGGTGTAGTCGAGCCAGGCTTGCCCCCCGCTCTCCGGGAGCATGGTGTCTTTGCCGTAGGTGTGCGCCAGGTATTCGATGATGGCACCGGATTCGGCAACCACCAGATCGCCGTCTGTGATCACCGGGGATTTTCCAAGCGGGTGCACCTTTTTCAGGCTTTCGGGGGCCAGCATGGTCTTGGGATCTCGCTGGTAATGCTTGATCTCGTAGGGAACACCCAGTTCTTCCAGCATCCAGAGAACGCGCTGTGAGCGGGAATTGTTGAGGTGGTGAACTGTAATCATGCGCAAGCTCCGTTCGCATTGAAAAATGGTCGGGTGTGAAGAGTAGTCTGCAAAGAGCGTTTTGGTTCACCGCTGGCGGTGATTAAGTGGCTAATTACGATTGCGCACCGCAAAGCCGTGGCGCCTGAGCTCCTTCAGAATCTCGGGCACCTTGAAGGGCATCAACGTTCGCGTTGTTTTCAGAAGACTGATGGCAACATGCATCCGTTTGTACCAGAGTACCTGGCGGATCTTCTTCTTCATCGGGTGATAGCCTTCCCGATAAAGCTCGTCAACGCGGTCGGCGTTATTGGTAAGGCTGTAGTCGCTCAGGTCCAGAGGTACCGATATGTCGGCATGCTTCAGTTGCTTGCGGGTGTTGAAATCGATGCCAATGTTGATGGCGTTGGAAATGACATCGAAGGTGTTGTCCGGCTTCGGATAACGGCTGACATGGCTGAGATCAACGGCCACCGTAATACCAGCACCCATTTTGGCCAATGGCGAAATGGGGACGTTTTCCACCAGCCCCCCGTCCACCAGAATCCGCCCATCGATTTCAACAGGTACAAACAGGCCGGGAACCGCCATTGAGGCGCACACGACATCCGCCAGATTGCCTTCCCGGAAGATCAATTGTTCGCCGGTTTCGATATCCGTGGCACAGATGGCCAGCGGAATCTCGGCGTCCTCGATCCGGACATCGCCCAGATCGCGGTGAATCATCTCCCGAATGGCGTTGGTGCTGAACAGCCCTCCGCGCTCAAAGGTAAAGTTGATGATTTTGGAGAGGTTCAGCGTTGAGCAAATGCTGAGGATGGATTCCGCCTGGCGGCCGAAAGCGTAATAGCTCGCGATAAGCGCGCCGGCGCTCGTGCCCGAAATGCAATGAATCTTGATTTGCTCTTCTTCAAACGCTTTCAGCACACCAATGTGCGCAATGCCTTTGGCAGCGCCGCCTCCCAGAGCCAGACCGATGCGGGTGTTAAAGGGGTTGAGTTTCATCAGCGGGAACCTTCAGGCGTTGCGAGGATTCGTACCGCACAAGTCTAACAGAGTTGGAAATTTTAATTCTTAGAGTTCAAAATATTGGGGTGGCACTTAGAGAGGTAAACTTTCCAACCGACTGCCGGGTTATGCAGTCATAGGAGTCCTCACATTGGGTGACGTCATTTCAGACGATTATCAGACCGACTACGTAGCCGGTCAGGATAATATCGAGAAGTTCGGCTTCGATATCCACAACATCGTATTTCCGTTAACCGCAATCCTGATTGTTGCCTTCGTTGTCGGAACACTTATTTTCCCCGCAGGTGCAAAGGAGTTGCTCGATAGCGCCAAGAATGGTGCGATCGCTGTGTTCGACTGGGGCTTTCTTCTCAGCGCAAACCTGTTTGTTGTTTTCTGTCTGGCCCTTATTTTCATGCCGGTGGGCAAGATTAGGATTGGCGGGCTTGATGCCAAGCCAGAGTTCTCTCTGCTGTCCTGGTTTGCCATGTTGTTCGCAGCTGGTATGGGTACAGGGCTTATGTTCTGGTCGGTTGCCGAGCCGGTGGCCTATTACACCGACTGGTATGGAACGCCCCTGGGTGTTGAGCCAAACACTGCTGAGGGTGCCCGCCTTGCGATGGGCGCAACGATGTACCACTGGGGTCTGCATCCCTGGGCAATCTACGCGATTGTCGGGCTCTCGCTGTCGTTTTTTGCCTTTAATAAAGGCCTGCCGCTAACCATTCGCTCTGCCTTTTTTCCAATTCTGGGAGACAAGGTCTGGGGATGGCCCGGTAATGTCATCGACACCGTGTCGGTACTGGCGACCATCTTTGGTCTTGCAACCTCGCTCGGGTTTGGCGCCCAGCAAGCGGCATCCGGTATTTCCTACCTGTTTGATATTGAGGGAGGCCTGAATATTCAGGTCGGCGTGATCGCCGGCGTTACGGCTGTTGCTACCCTCTCCGTGATTCGGGGGATCCATGGTGGTGTCCGGATTCTCAGTAACGCGAACATGATCATGGCCGGGCTGCTGCTTCTGTTTGTAATATTTGCCGGCCCCACACTCGCCGTGTTCCAGTGGCTCTGGGATACGTCGGTCTCCTACGCGTCCAATATGTTCTCGCTCAGTAATCCCTTTGGCCGCGAGGAAGACACCACCTGGTTCCATGGTTGGACGGTCTTCTACTGGGCCTGGTGGATTTCCTGGTCACCGTTCGTAGGTATGTTTATCGCGCGGGTATCCCATGGCCGCACGGTGCGTGAGTTCGTCACGGCGGTTCTGATCATCCCGACCATCATTACTCTGTTCTGGATGAGCGCATTCGGAGGCGGGGCGCTAAATCAGGTCCAGAACGAGATTGGCGTGTTGGGTTCCGAGGGTCTTACCGAAGTGTCGTTGGCCATGTTCCAGATGCTGGAAAATATCTCATTGTCTGGAATCACCTCGTTTATCGGGATCACTCTGGTGTTGACGTTCTTCGTCACATCCTCAGATTCCGGTTCCCTGGTGATTGACAGCATCACGTCTGGCGGCAAGACCGATGCCCCGAAAGCCCAGCGCATCTTCTGGGCGGTCACTGAAGGGACAATTGCCGGGGTGCTTCTGTTCGTTGGCGGTGAACAAGCCCTCAACGCTCTGCAAGCTGGCGCCCTGAGTGTCGGGCTGCCGTTTACGCTGGTGCTGTTGGTGATGACCTACAGCCTGTTCAAAGGCCTTCATCATGAACGCCGCTTGCTGATTGCCGAAGGCAAGATGGTGTAACCCCAGGCTGATATAAGGTGACGCTGGAAGGGCCCCTCATTGAGGGGCCCTTTTTTGAGCGAGAGTATCCGGTCAGGACGGGTAGAATTGCCGGATGGCCGTCAGCAGCGTGTCGACATCCTCACGGCTGACATCCTGGTGGGTCACAAAGCGGATCGGGTCTCCGGCCGTAATCAGGATGCCCTGTTCGGCCAGGTAGTCTTTCAGCTGTGACGCCTGGCCCGCCTTGCACCTTGCGTAAACGATGTTGGTCTGGGTACTGGCCGGGTTGACCTCAAGTTCCGGAATCTTTGCCAGGCCGTTGCTCAGGTATTCGGCGTTTTCATGGTCCTCGAGCAGTCTAAGCGGCCCCTTTTCGAGCGCGATACGTCCCGCGGCGGCCAGAATGCCGGCCTGGCGCATGCCGCCTCCCACCATTTTGCGCAGCCGGGTGGCCCGCTTGATGAATGATTCCGACCCCAGCAACAGCGATCCGACCGGTGCGCCCAGGCCTTTGGACAGACACACGCTGACGGAATCGTAGTGCCGGGTTATTTCGGTGACATCGCAGTTTGATTTTACGGCGGCATTGAAAATACGGGCGCCGTCCAGGTGCAGAAGAAGCCCGTGTTCGTCGCAGAACGCACGGGCCTGCGCCTGGTAATCGAGGGGCAGTACTTTGCCTCCGATGGTGTTCTCAAGGGAGAGCAGACGGGTGACGGCAAAATGAAAATCGTCCGCCTTGATCGCGGCCCGGGCTTTTTCCAGATCAATGCTCCCGTCCGGCTCGTTCTCGATCGGTTGGGGCTGGACACTGCCCAGCACCGCGGCGCCTCCGCCCTCGTACTTGTAATTGTGAGCGGACTGGCCACAGAGATACTCATCCCCGCGGCCACAATGGCTCATGATGGCAAGCAGGTTGGCCTGGGTGCCTGTGGCAGTAAAAAGGGCCGCTTCGAAGCCGAGCCTCTCGGCGGCGTAGGCCTGCAGGCTGTTAACTGTAGGGTCGTCGCCATAGACATCGTCTCCAACCTCGGCGCTGGCCATGGCTTCGCGCATCTCGGGGGTAGGGCGGGTCACAGTATCGCTGCGGAAATCAATCATTGTTCCTGGCGCCTTTTTCTTTCCTCGGATGTCTGCATTCTACAGTGCAGCAGGAATCATGGAATTCCCACCCTTTGCATTATTCCCGATTCGTCCCCATAAAACAGAACAAAGCCAAACAACAGGAGATCAGCAATGACGGCACCAACCCTTAAGGAACAACTGAACAGCGCGGTAAAAGAAGCAATGCGGAACAAGGATAAAACCCGCCTGGTTACTTTGCGCATGGCCCAGTCTGCCGTGAAGCAGATTGAGATTGATGAACGCCGCGAGCTCAATGACGAGGATGTTCTCAAGGTGCTGGACAAGATGCTCAAACAGCGTCGCGACGCGGCCAGTCAGTACGACGAAGCCGGCCGCGAGGAACTGGGCGATAAAGAGCGAGCGGAAATGGTGATCATTGAAGAGTTCATGCCGGCGGCTCTCAGCGAGGATGATCTTGACGGGTTGATTCGGATGGCCATCAGTTCAACGGATGCCCAGGGCATGCAGGACATGGGTAAGGTGATGAATGAACTGAAACCCCAGGTGCTTGGCCGCGTTGAGATGGGGCATTTGAGCAAGAAAGTGCGTGCTGCGCTGGCGGGTTGATCGATAGCTTCGTCCCCGCCCGTTGAATCGGGCGGGGGTTGCATCCTTCCAGGCAATCCGTTAATTTAAATCGTGCACAAGGTAATCGTGAGCGAGTTAAATGTCAGAGCATCAATCTTTCAATCAGTCGGCTCCAGGAGATGACCTGCTGACACTGGATCGGCAAATGTGCTTTGCCCTGTATTCAGCGTCGCTGGCCATGACCAAGCTGTACAAGCCGCTGTTGTCGGAACTTGGGCTTACCTATCCCCAGTACCTCGTCATGCTGGTTCTGTGGGAGACCGACGGCGTCAGGGTGTCCGGTCTGAAAGAACGATTATTTCTGGATTACGGCACCCTGACCCCGCTCGTCAAAAGACTCGAGAAGCAGGGCCTGCTGGTGCGCCAGCGGTCGCCCCAGGATGAGCGGCAGGTAATCGTTCTCCTTACGGAGAAAGGCCGGAGCCTTCAGCAAGCTGCAGCCAGGGTTCCGGAGCGCGTCGCCAGCGCTTCGGGGTGCTCACTGGCCGAGTTGGAAGATCTCAAGACGGAGCTGTGTGCACTGAGAAACCGCTTGCACAGCCATCTGGACAGTCATTTGGAGGAGAGTGCTTGAACAGGCTCTCCCGTCTAACCCAAAGCAGAAGAGGAAAGCGTTATGTCTATCGAACAAGTGCTCTATCGTGCCCATGCAGAAGCAACCGGTGGTCGTGACGGCCGTGCCATTTCGTCCGACGGCATTCTTGATGTAGAGCTGGCAACCCCGAAAGAAATGGGCGGTGCCGGCGGCAAGGGGACCAACCCGGAGCAACTTTTTGCTGCAGGCTATTCCGCATGCTTTATCGGCGCCATGAAATTTGTGGCCGGTCGCGACAAGCTCAAGATGCCGGAAGATGCTTCCATTGAAGGCGTGGTTGGCATCGGCCAGATCCCCAATGGGTTTGGCATTGAAGTGGAATTGCGCATCAGCCTCCCGGGTATGGACGATGCGGAGGCCAAACAGCTGATCGATGAGGCGCACAAGGTTTGCCCATATTCCAACGCGACCCGTGGCAACATCGACGTAACACTCAACCGGGTAGGCTGATACCCGGTTTGGATCCGGTTTCGGAACCTGGATCTACCAATCGAGCCTGAGGCTTGCCAGCAGGGCATCCCCAAGGCTCAGATCCTCGGTGCCCGTGTTCAGGTCCTTGTATTGGACACGGGTAGCCAGACTGGCTCCTATACCAAGAGCGATGGTTGGCCAGGATTGTCCCCCCTGGTGCACCCGATAAGTCAGTTGGGTTCTCCACTCGCGTAAATAGAGCGCGCTTTCTACTTCCCTGTCCTTGTCCAGCGTGGCCCAACGGTCCCCGTTTCGTTCCACCCGAAACCCCCAAACCTGCCCCGGGCTCTGCCACTGCATCAGAACAGGCAGGTCTACCAGCCAATGGCCGTGTGCGTTGCTTTGTTCCCAGCGTGCTCTGGGGAGCCAACTGAAAGAGCCAAACCTGTGAATTGCGCGATCTATGCCCTACTATTTTAGCGTCAGTTTTTTCAGCCGCAGTGATTTTCAGGAGCCTATGTCCGATAAAGAACTACGCACCCGATCCGACAAACAGGCGATCGACCAGTTTATCAATGAGGTTCGCACATTGCCCAAGCAGGGTGGCGGGCAGGGGCGGCTGATTTTCGCGCTGGACGCGACTGCAAGTCGGGAAGCTACCTGGGACCAGGCCTGCCATCTGCAGAGCGAACTGTTTATAGCAACCCGGGATCTGGGTGGCCTGGCCATTCAGCTCTGCTACTACCGTGGCTTCGGTGAGTTCAAGGCCACGGGTTTTGTGACCGAAACCGCGCAGTTGCTGAATCTGATGAACGGCGTTTCCTGCCTCGGAGGGCGCACCCAGATCAGCCGGGTATTGGCCCACGCGGTGAAAGAGACCCGTGCAAAGCCAGTCAAAGCTGTAGTTTTTATCGGTGACTGTTGCGAGGAACCGGTGGACGAGCTCTGTCACACCGCCGGGGAACTGGGAATGCTGCGCACACCGGTGTTCATGTTTCATGAGGGCAATGATGCCCATGCAAGGGCGGTTTTCCAGCAGGTGAGCAAGCTTTCAGGGGGCGCATACGCACCCTTTGACCGTAACAGTCCTCAGGTGCTCAAGGATCTTATGGCGGCAGTTGCGGTCTATGCTTCCGGGGGAGCCAAGGCCCTGCAGGATTTTTCCAGCCGTAGTTCCCCGGAAGTGAAACGCCTGACCAGACAGATCCGATAGTGTTTGTGAGAATCCATTGATGGGCCGGTGTGCCCGGGGTATTTGAGTGCCTTTAACGCTTGTTGCCATCGTTGTCGCAGTTGTGGCTTGGGTGTGGTTGCGCAATCAGCCTGCCAGTCAGCGCAATGCCGCCATTCTCAAGCTGGCTCTGCTGGCCGGTATCGGCATCGTCGTCTTGCTGGCTGTGACTGGGCGTTTGCATTTTGTCTTCGCCGGTTTGGCCTTTCTCTATCCTCTGTTGCGTCGCCTGCTGCCATCTCTGTTGCGTGGCGGGCTCGGTCGCGTGGCCGGCGGTGCCGGGGCCAAGTCGGGCAACCAGTCCCATGTTTCCAGCGATATTCTCGAAATGACTCTGGACCACGACTCGGGAATTATGAGCGGCAGGATCATCAAGGGCCCGATGGAAGGGAGAGAACTGGCGGAGCTAAGCGAAAGCGAGTTCCTCGAGCTATTGCGCTATTGCCGCGGCCAGGACGAGGATTCTGCCCGGCTCCTTGAAACTTACCTGGACCGCCGGTTCGGAGACTCCTGGCGAGCAGACGATGAGGCGGCCTCTGAAAGCGATCCGTCGGACGGCAGTGGCAATACGGGCGGCCCGCTTACTGAGAGCGAAGCGCTGGACATCCTGGGGCTTGAGCCCGGAGCCAGTCGGGAAGAGATCATCAAAGCCCATCGGAGGATGATGCAAAAACTTCACCCGGACCATGGTGGCAGCAATTACCTGGCGGCGCGCATCAATGAGGCCAAGGAGTGTCTCCTGGGCTGAGGTGCATCCTGGTTTGCAGGCATTTGCTCAGAGTGATTGCCTGAACGCCGGGATAAGGATATTGTTCAAAAAATGAACTTTTTAGCCCGAGGTGAGAAGACAGCGGTTTGAAGATTTCAACGCTCGCCCAGTGTTTTTTATTGCTTCTGACAGGGTTCCCGCTGGTCGCGAATTCGGAGCCACTGCCGCGGCTAACAGTTCTTGCTGCTGAGATACCGGGGGCAGCGGAGCCAAGTCTCGAGGGGCGAGATATTGAATTGGTTTTGGCGACTTTCGATGAGTGTGGATTTGAGGCCGAATTCATCATGCAGCCTTTTGAGCGCCATGCAAGGACCTACACGGATCGTCAGGACTTCGATGCTATTGCCACAGTACCTTTGCACTGGCGTCTTCCCGGTTATTCCACATCCGCCTACATCTGGTACCAGAACGGTGCCTTCTACAATCATTCTCGAGTAGGCCCGATCGAAAGGCTCACAGACCTCGCCGGTCTTGACGTGGTGACCTTCCGCGAAGGGGTCGATGTGCTGGGAATCAGCGACAACGTACCCGAATTCGCCTCCCTCACCGAGATCGCCGATCAGACCATTCACTCCCGGCTACTGTTTATGGGCCGGGTCGATGCGATCCTGGCCGACGGATTCGTGGTCGCGGAAGTGAATCGGAGAATCTTCAACAAGAAGCGCCGTGGTGAAAGCTGGCCCTCGCAGTCTGATGCTTTTCGTTTCGCGCCAATCTTTAACCCGGCGCCGCACAAGATGGTTTTTCGGAACCCCGCATTCGCCGCAGCCTTTGATCAATGCTTCGACGATTTGCGGCAATCGGGTGTGATTGGTCTGATCAATCAGAAATACATCGATAAGTATCAGAATGTGCTACGTTTCAGGTATCTGGGGCGATAAGTACAGATCCTTACGGAAAACCAAGCGAACGTGGACGATCGTGTGCGTATAAAGTGAAAGCGTGCAGCCTCATGGAGCGGAGCGATGCATTATTTAACCTTTCCAATCGTCATTGGCCTGCTGGTTCTCTTTTCGAAACTTGCGGCCGCTTCGGTTCCTGTCGCCGTTGGTGAAGGATTGAAGGGCGTGATCGGGTACTCCGATGGCAAGCTCCATGGGTCCTTGGCGCCGCTCTACGAATGTGTCTTTGATCGCGCTGACATCCAACCCCAGTATATTCAGGTGCCTCTGAAAAGAGGCTTGGGGTATTTGCATTCGGGAGAAGTCTCGATGGTGCTGCCCCTTGCCCAGAGTGAGCGTCGGGACAGAATCGGCGAGTTCGCCGGTGAGTTGTTTTCGGCGGACTATGTTTTTGTCTCGAATCGCCAACTTCCGCCGATATCTGAAACCTCGGGCCTTAAATATGGGCTGCCTCGGAGCTTTGTTGGTGAACAGTTCATTACCGACGAAAACCCGAGAATCGAAGAAGTCACAGAGTGGTCCCAACTGGTTGCCATGCTTCACTATGACCGCCTGGATGCGGTCGTATTGCCGGCGCTTCTGGTGGAAGATCTCTTTGGTCCTGATGTGGTCAAGGTATTCCAGCAAACAGCGGGAACCCTCCCGGTTTCGCTTTACCTGTCTCGTGCGAATCTGGACAGCGAGGATGTGGGCAAGATCAAACGCGCAGTCAGGAGTTGTCGCGCCGGTGACCTGGTTTCCGAGCTGCGTTAGGGAGCTTTCGCCGGCCCGCTATTCCAGAGTTTCCCGCTCAGTCCACGGACGCTTCACTGCGTGACCTTCTCAGGTGATGGCGTTTTCTGCTTCGCGGAACCCGATTTTCCGCGTTGCGGTTGCCGCCGCTTCCGGACTGCTGGGCTTGGTGGCGCCGGCTCGTTGCGCAAGTAAGCCCCGGGCGCCGGTTCAATCACCGGCAGATTGCCCTCTCCCGGAATGCGAGCCTTAACCTCACCGCCACCGAACTGCTCGGCCCAAGCCACCCAATCTGGCCACCAGGAACCCTCAAACTGCTCGGCACCTTTCAGCCATTCCTCTGGATTGGCCGGGTTGTCTTCGTTCAGGCGATAACCGTACTTCTTCTTCTCGGGCGGATTGATGATGCCGGCGATGTGCCCTGAACCGCCGAGGACAAAACGCAACGGGCCGCCCAGGTTACGTGCGCCTTTGTAGCAGGAGATCCAGGGTGCGATGTGGTCCTCAATCGCAGATGCAAAGTAGGCGGGGGCCTTCACCTTTCTCAAATCGATCGGAGTACCTGCCAGTGTAATACCCCCGGGCTCACGCAGCCGGTTGTTCAGGTACATATTGCGGAGGTAAAAGCTGTGCATGGCCGCTGGCATGCGGGTGGCGTCCGAGTTCCAGTACAACAGGTCAAAGGGCGCCGTGTCGCGGCCGAGAAGGTAATTATTGACGAAAAAAGACCATATCAGACTGTTGGCCCGCAGCATGTTGAAGGCCGTTGCCATGGAAGCGCCTTCAAGATAGCCCTGTTTGTTCATGGCCTTCTCGATTTTGGCAATAGAGTCCTCGTCGATGAAGACTTCGAGATCGCCGACTTCCGAGAAATCCATCATGCTGTTGAGAAACGTCGCGCTTTTTACCCGATCATCCCCGCGGGCCGCCAGCCAGGCGAGTGTGCAACCAAGCAGGGTGCCACCGATGCAGTATCCCACCGTGTTGATTTCTCGCTCACCGGTTGCTTGTTCAATGGCATCCATCGCGGCGACCGGACCTTCGAGCATGTAGTCTTCAAAGGTCTTGTGTGCCAACTCCGGGCCGGGATTTACCCAGGAAACCACAAACACGGTGTGGCCCTGTTCCACCCAATAACGGATGAACGATTTTTTCTCGCCAAGATCGAGGATGTAATACTTGTTGATCCAGGGCGGTATCACCAGCAAGGGCCGGCGATGGACGGTCTCGGTGGTCGGCCGGTATTGGATGAGTTGCATCAGGTCGTTCTGGAACACCACGTCGCCGGGTGTGTTGGCCAGATTGTCGCCCACCTCAAACGCGTCCGGATCGGACATGCGGAAAGGCATCGGGCCTTTGCCTTCGTCCAGATCACGCAGCAAGTTGGCGAGGCCGCGCAAGAGGTTCTTGCCTCGTGTCTTGACGGTTGTGCGCAACACTTCCGGATTGCTCAGGATGAAGTTGCTGGGGGCGAGGGCGTCGGTCATCTGGCTGGTGAAAAAACGGACTTTCCGTCTATCGTGATCATCCAGATCCCGGACATCGTCGATGGTGTCCATCACCCAGCGAGTTGACAGTAAATACGCCTGCTTGAGGGCGTTGAAGGCGATGACGTCGTTCCAGGCCTGGTCACGGAAGCGACCGTCGCCAGGCTCTGGTTCTGCTACGGTCAACGGTTTCTTGCCAATACCGCTGGCCAGAATGCCAGACCAGAACAGACTGCTGTCCTTGAGCAGCCGCATTTGTGCAAACAGAAGCGTGTCTGGCTGGGTTGCAAGCTTGCCGGTCAGGGTGACGAAGGGTTTGGTCATGCTCCCCACGCTGGCCGGATTGGGCGGGCCACCGCGCAAACGCCGCATTATGGAGCGCTTGAGCAGGTGACCACCATGGACACCCACTCGCGCCAGAGAGCGGCTTACCACATTGGGTTCGAAGTCAGGCGTTGATTGCTTTTTTATTGGTTTGTCAGCCATTTTTTCGCCTTCTGTCTTTCAGGTGTTACATGTAAACGCCGCCGTTAACGTTGATCTGCTGGCCGGTGATGTAATCGCCTTCTGCGGCCAGGAAGACCACGGCCCGGGCAATTTCCTCCGGCTTGCCAAAACGACCCATCGGAACCCTGGCAATGATCTGTTCACGGATATTCTCCGGGACCTGGGCCAGCATTTCGGTTTCAGTGAAGCCCGGGGCAATGGCATTGACCGTGATGTTGTACTTTGCCATTTCCAGTGCCAGGGTCTTGGTAAACGCAATAATGCCCCCCTTGCTGGCCGCATAGTTGGCTTGCCCGAAGTTGCCCGCCTGCCCGACGAAAGAGGTGATGTTGATGATGCGACCGTATTTCTGATCCATCATGATCTTCAACACTTCGGAGCACGTGGCGTAGACGCTGCCCAGATTGGTGTCGAGAACGTCGTTCCAATCATCGTCGGTAAGCTTCTTCATGGACTTGTCTTTGGTGATGCCGGCGTTGTTCACCAGGATATCGATACGGCCCCACTGTTCCTGGACCTGGCGAACCAGGCTGCGCGCTTCCGGCATTTTTGACAGGTCTGCTTTGAAGGAGAGTGCCCGTACGCCGGTTGCCTCAATTTCCTTGGCGACTTCTTCGCCTTCAGACTGGCGGGAGCGGTAGTTGATGGCGACGTCGGCGCCGCGTTGGGCAAGTTGAAGTGCGATGTGACGACCGATGCCGCGTGAGGCACCGGTTACGAGGGCGACCTTGCCCTTGAGGTCTTGCATGAAATCCTCCCTGGAGCGGTGGCCCGCTCTGGTTGTTATTCCTTATTATTAATCACCTCATTCAAGCTAGCAGAGCACCTGAGTCGCGACAAGAAAATGTGATTCCCGTCACGCTTCCCGTATGAACGTCTTGAGCCGAGGCGCAATGGATTCGCGCCATTGGCTGCCGTTGAAGACGCCGTAGTGGCCAACCCCCTTTTGCAGATGGTGCAGACGCCTGGCATCCGGGATGTTCACGCACAGGTCGTGGGCGGCCCGGGTCTGTCCTGGACTGGAAATGTCATCTTTCTCGCCTTCGATTGTCATCAATGCCGTATTTTCAATGGCGGCCGGGTTCACTTTTCGGCCCCGGTGCATGAAGCAACCCCGGGCAAGGTGGAACTCCTGAAAGACACGTTGGATAGTGTCGAGGTAGTAAGTGGCCGGCAGATCCATGACAGCGAGGTACTCGTCGTAGAACTCACGATGGCGCCTGATTTTCTCGACTTCCTTATTCCGCATGGACTTGAACAGGCCTCGGTAGGCGTCAACGTGGCGGTCGAAGTTCATGTTCACGAAACCGGTCAGCTGCAGAAAGCCGGGATAGACTTTCCGCATGGCTCCCGGATAAGGCGCGGGCACAGGGTGAACCAGATTGCGCCGGAACCACGCCAGATTGTGTTTAGTGGCCAGCTCGCATGGCGCGGTGGGGTCGACGCGTCCATCTATGGGGCCGCTCATCAGGGCGAGTGAGCGTGGTGTCGCAGGGTTATTATCCTCGGCCATGATGGCGGTAGCCGCGAGCACTGGCACGACTGGTTGGCAAACCGCCAATACATGAGTGTCCGGCCCAAGCTCTTCAATGAAATCGATCACGTAGTCGATATAGTCGTCCAGCCCAAAGTCGCCCGCGGAGAGAGGAACCCTGCAGGCATCACGCCAGTCGGTGATGTAGACGTCGTGGTCTGGCAGCATTTCCTTCACAGTGCCGCGCAGCAGTGAGGCAAAGTGCCCGGACAAGGGCGCAACGATCAGGAGTTTCGGGTCATCGGGGCGAGATACGCTGCGCTGGAAATGCTTGAGCTGGGCAAAGGGTTTGCGTTTGACGATGACTTCACTGATGTCGACCTCCTCCCCATCGCACACCGTTGTGTGCAGATTGAAGGCCGGTTTCGGGTAGCGTCGGGTCAGGTCGCCGAACACGCCGTAGGCGGAAGCAATACTGCGAGCGCCGGGTAAGCGGGACAAAGGGCTGAGAGGGTGCCTGAGCAATTTGCTCTGTGCGTCTGTCATCATGCGCAAGGGCATCAGCGCGGCACGGCTCATTTCATGGGCAAAATACATCATGATACTGTCCTGCTTGAGTTATGGAGTCCGGAAGTCAACGCAAAACTCAACAGCCATCGATTTCCGCGCTCGATCTTTGATACCCGATGCTCATAGAGATCCGGGCGAAACAGATACAATCTTCCAAAAAGGTTGAAAATATTCTTGTCGCAGATGAATTCGCCACCGGCTTTGGGTTTCGCCAGAACCCAATTGAGTTTGTAGAGCCGGCCCTCGGAAACCATGTCCACGTGCGGCCCTACCTTGTGGCCTTCTGGATATCGGACCAGGTATATATTCAGGCGTCTGGAATGAAAGAGAATCCGGGTTTTACTTTTGCAGGCATGGTAGTGGCATACACTCTCACAGAATCGCTATAAGCAGTTTGCGCGCTGTGCGGCCCGTTGGTCAATTATGGCCGGGAACTCGCTCGTACAAAGATGAGGATTTGAACTGATGGCCAGAGCATCAGGTGGTCGCAAGCTTTTGCGATGGTTTTTGCTGCTATGCGCCGGCGCTATCGTGCTGGTGCTGTTGGTGGTCCTGATGTTCCGGTTCGTAAATCCACCCACCTCGGCCTTCATGCTGGGTTATCAGCTTCAGGGCGCGAACAAATCCCTCGCCCACGAATGGGTGCCCATTGGCGAGATCTCTCCCTGGATGCCGCTGGCGGTGGTCGCCAGCGAGGACCAGCGATTCCCGCATCATGTGGGCGTGGATTTTGAGGCGGTTCGCCAGGCGCTCTCGGAGTACCGGGCCGGCGACGGGCTTCGAGGAGCCAGTACCATCACCCAGCAAACGGCCAAGAACCTCTTTCTCTGGAACGGTCGCAGTTTCATTCGCAAGGCCATCGAGGCGGGGTTGGCACTTGTAATAGACGGCCTCTGGTCAAAGCAGCGGGTACTGGAAGTTTATCTGAATATTGCCGAGTTTGGCCCCGGAATTTATGGCGTTGAAGCCGCCAGCCAGGCCTACTTCGGCAAGCCTGCCCGTCACCTTACCGAGTACCAGGCCGCGCTGCTCGCGGCCGTACTCCCGAATCCGAAAGTCCTGCGGGTCAATTCGCCATCGTCGTATGTGTTGGAGCGAGTGGCCTGGATTCGGGGCCAGATTGCACAGCTGGGTGCTGGATACCTGCGAGATCTCTAGTCTTGCAGATGAGCAGATTTATTGGCGTGACCCCTGGCGCGGACTCGTTGATACTAGGGGGTATTGCAGGACCACTTATTTTTAAAGGATTGCACGAATGTCTCTCTTCCCCGACGACAACGGCGAGAACGATCTGTTCATGTCACGAACCGACCCGGAAAACCCGCTGGGCACCCATGCCCCCTACAGCTTCGAGTTGGAAGGCAAGATCTGGCCAACCGTGGAACACTACTTCCAGGGAATGAAGTTCACTGACGACAACCGCCAGGAAAAGGTGCGCAGCGCCGACACGCCCGGCAAGGCAGGAAAGCTTGGGCGCAAGCGTCACAAGAGCCTGCGGCGGGATTGGAAACAGGTGCGCGAAACCGTTATGACGCGGGGGATCTACGTGCGCTGCCGCACCCACCCCGAGCTGGCGGAGGCTCTGCTGGATACCGGCGACACGAAAATCGTTGAAAACAGCAATTTCGATTATTTCTGGGGTTGTGGCCGGGATCGGCGGGGTGAAAACCGGTACGGGAAAGTGTTGATGAATGTGCGGGCCAGATTGCGGGAAGAGCGGGCGGCGCAGGCTTGAACTCCAGCCTGCGCGCCAACTGCAAAGCTGGTAGCGCAGGTTAATCGCTCTGCTTCAAGCCCATTTCCCAGAAATCAATCTCAAGCCGGGTGGCGTCGCTAAAAATCCGGGTTAGTTCCTTAAAGCGGGCGGGGGAGACTTCGGCCAGTCGCTCATTGAGCCAGCTGATCTCTGCCTGCATAGCGTCCTGGAACTCGTCGCTCTCGTACATGGCGATCCAGGCGTCGTAAGGGTTGTTCTCACCCCGAATCGTTTCCGCCCGGCTGTTCAGCCAGTTGGCGATTTCACCGTAACCCACCATGCAAGGCGACAGGGCGACGTGGAGGTCCAGCAGATCACCACGGTTGCCGGTATCCAGAACATAGCGCGTGTAGGCGAGTGTGGCGCGGGCTTCCGGTAGTTCGGCCAGCTCTTGTTCGGAAATTCCCCATTCCTTGCAGTAGCTGATGTGCAAATCCAGCTCCACATCCACAATGGCCTGCAAACCTTCCTTGGCCTGGCGGAGATCCGACAGTGTCGGGCTTTTATAGGCTGCAAGAGCAAAGGCACGCGCGAACTGGATCAGAAACAGGTAGTCCTGCTTGAGGTAATGCTGGAACGCTTCGGGCGCCAACGACGCATTACCCAGTTGCTGCACAAAGCTGTGCTCAATGTAGGCTTGCCATTCCGTCTGACAGCTCTTTTTCAGGTCTTCGAACTGATAAGGCATGCTTTCTCCTGGAGGACGGTCGACTCAGTAACAGGAATTCGGTGACGAGTCCGGGTTGATCTCACCGGCGACTTCTTCCGGATCAATGCCGTGACTGACCAGTACTTCCCGCACAAAATTCACCTGCGCGAGAATTCGGTCAGCATCGTCGCCGTATTCGAACCGATTGATTTCGACCGGTTGGGGCATGAAGGTGAAGGCGGTTTTCAGGGCGGTGAGCGTGTCTTCGTCGGCCATTGGCATACTCCTCTGCGGTTTGAGTTACACATGAGGAGTATACGCATCTCTTCCGGGAAAGGCCGATAGGTAGCCTTGGACTGGTCGCCTTGCTCGACGATGTGTCAGGTTCAGGCTCGTCGACGGCTGGCTGCCACCAGCGAACCAAGAACTACGAGCATCGCAGCCAGCGGAAGCCGCCAGTCTGGCGCGGCAATTCCGGCCAGTACCAGGAAAAGAGCGGCCAGCACAGGTACCGCATAGGCCAGGCTGCCCACCAGTGCGGTAGGGCCTTTCCTCAATGCCAGATCCCAGGCCACCATGGCCAGGCCATATGGACCCAGACCCAGGGCGACACCAGCGGCGAGCGCGGTTCCTGAAGGCAGCACATGGGCGGAGCCGGAAACGGTATCTGCGGCTGCGGCTCCGGCGCCAGCCAGAAGGAACAGGCCTGGCATTACAGGAGCGATCGCTACGGGTGTTGCCTGGCAGATCCAGGAGTAAAGAGCCCAGCAACCCCCAGCCAGAAGGGCCAGCCCGTAACCGGTCAGGTTGCCTGAAAAACCATTATTCAGGGCCTCCGGGCCCAGCAGCAAAGCCGCGCCGGAAAAGGCAATCAGTGCCCCCGCAATAACCGGGAGGGCGATCCGCCGATGGAAGGCCCACTGGCTGATAAGGATGAACATGACCGGCCAGGTATAGGTGATCAATGACGCCTCTGCGGTGGGTGCCATGCCAAGCCCGGCCAGGTAGGCGCCGACCGCCCCCAGAACCAGCAAAGGCACAAGACCGAAAATCACCAGCTTCCATTGCCAGGACACTTTCACAGATTTACGCGCTTCGCGGCCCCGGAAACTCATGGGCAGCACGGCCAGTGCGCCACTGATCAGGGCGATGGTCGTAAGCTGGAAGGGCGGGATGGAACGCGCTGCATCGACCAGCAAAGGGGCAACAGCCCACAGAACGACGGCAACCAGAGCCGCGATGATGCTCAGGATGTTGGGCAGACGTATGGGCGCGTTGACAATCCTCATGGGCAGTCCTCCTTTAGCTGGTGTGTTGTGATCTGACAGCGGGAGGATATACTCGCTTGAGATATCACAAAAACAACGTTTAGTGATTAAAAGCATCACAAGAGTTGATGAATTGCGTCCCCGTATTCTGGATCTGAACGTGCTGCAAACACTGGTGGCCATTGCCGACACGGGAACGGTAACCGCGGCGGCTGACCGGCTTGCCTATACCCAGTCAACTGTCAGCATGCAGTTGCATCGCCTGGAAGCCCTGTTGGAGGTGTCCCTTCACGAGCGAGAGGGCCGGCGTATTCGGTTTACCGCGGAGGGCGAGCAACTGATCGGTTACGCCCGGAAGATGCTGGCCCTTAACAACGAGGCACTGGATTCGCTAAGGCAGCGGCAGGTATCGGGGCAGCTGAGCCTGGGTATCCCGGAAGACTATGCGTTTCTGCTGACCTCCGTTCTCTCCCATTTCAGCCAGCTGTTCCCGGCGGTTCAGCTGCAGGTTATCTGCGGATCAAGCGTCAGGCTGCTGGAGCAGGTGCAGGCTGGTGAGCTGGACCTGGCGGTTGTGACCCGTCAGACCCGCTCTCCCGGGGGCGAAGTGATTCGCCGGGAGCCATTGGTGTGGGCGGTTGGCGCCGAGAAACAACCGTCCCTGACAGATCCCATTCCTCTCGCGCTTTACTCGCCGGGCGCTGATGTGTTCAGAGAGGTGGCAGAACAGGCGCTGTTTTCTGCGGGTCGGCAATGGCGCCTGGCCTACTCAAGCCAGTCGATGACAGGATTGATGCCCGTTGTCGTGGCCGGATTGGCGGTGGTGCCCGTAACCCGCGATATGCTCACACCCCAGCTGCGGGTTCTGGACGAACGAAGCGGTATGCCGGCCCTGCAATCCATCGAGATGGCACTGCATCGGCCGTCGGGCCGTCCGACTGAACCGGCCCGGCAGATGGCAGAGCTGATCCGGGAACATCTGGCGGGAGATGGCTGATCTGTCTCCGTGTTAGGCTGGCAGTATCGTGTCTAAACGCAATTAACGGGATACCCCATGAAAACGATCAGCATAGACATTGTTTCCGACATCGCCTGCCCATGGTGCGCGATTGGTTATGCCCGCCTGGAACAGGCTATGAAACAGTTGGCGTCGGAGTATGAATTCGGCCTGCAATGGCACGCGTTTGAACTGAACCCGGACCACTCTGGCACGGGCGAGCCCATCCTGCCGGCCCTGGCCCGCAAGTACGGTCGAAGTGAGCAGGAAATGCGCGCGACCCAGGATCAGATGATGACGATCGCGAAAGATCTGGGCCTCAACTTTGAGAAAATGCAGGAGCGCTTCACCTGCAATACCTTCGACGCCCATCGGCTGGTGAAGTGGGCGGCTGAGCAGGGCAAGCAGACGGAGATGAAGCAGGCGCTCTTCGAGGCTTACTTTGGAAAGGCGGAAGACGTTTCAGACCAGGACGTGTTGCTGGCCTGTGTCGAGAGCCTGGGGCTGGACCGCGGGAGGGCAAAGCAGATTCTGGATTCCGATGAATTCGCCAACGTGGTACGCGAAGATGAAGCAACCTATCAACAGGCCGGTGTTTCTGCGGTGCCGGCCTTCATCGTGAACGGTAAATACCTGATCTCCGGCGCCCAGGAACCCGACACCCTGGTTCAGGCATTCGAAGAAATCAGCGCAAAGCCTGAGTGAGCGCCTTCGTTGGAGAGAGAATGCCGAAACCATCCGAAGCCCGGCAACGGGCCATTCTGGCACGGCTGGATAAGTTCAGCCGCTTTACCGATAGCAACATCGCTATTCCGTTCACCAATGTACGGATTGGCGCGGAGGCCGTGATTGGCCTGCTGCCCGTGGTGGGGGACGCCGTGGGCCTGGTCCTGGCCGGATACGTACTGGTGGAAGCGCAGCGAGCGGGAGCCACCAAGGCGGTGAAGATGCGCATGTTGCAGAATATGGGCATCGACTTTCTCGGCGGGCTGTTGCCAGTGGTAGGCGATGCCTTCGACGCGGTTTACAAAGCTAACACCCGCAACACCCGTCTGCTTCGTAACTACCTAGAAAAGGAGTTGGCGATTGAACCTCCGCCTCCGCCTTTCCCCTGGCGGACCGTGATTGGTTTATCCGTGCTGTTCGCCGTGGTGACCGGCGGCCTCACGCTTTTATTCTGAGCCGCACACTGCTCTTAAAGCATCAGGCCGGTTCCCGGATGGCAGGCCTCCCGCCGGACCAACACCTGCCCGTCCCTTACAGACGCCAGCACCGGTCGCTGCCCGAGTAGCACTTCATAGGGCGTGGCCCCCTGAAGAACCACACATCGTGCTGGCATCCCTTCGTCAAGGCCATACTCATCAAGGTCAAGCGCAGCCGCGCCATTCTCGGTGATCAGCTCCAGTGAACGGTCGATCCAGCTCATGCCCAGCATATGGCAGGCGTGCAGGCCGACATCAAGGGTCCGGAGCATGTTGCCATTGCCCATTGGATACCAGGGGTCGCGAATTGAGTCCTGGCCAAAGGCGACTTTCAGTCCGGCATCAAGCAGCTCGGGGACCCGGGTGATGCCACGGCGTTTGGGATAGCTGTCGAATCGGCCCTGCAAATGCAGGCTTTCAGTGGGCATGGAAAGAAAGCGCAGGCCTGACTTTTTCAGCAATCGAAACAGGCGGCTGCAGTAGGCATCGTTATAGGAGCCCATGGCACAGGTATGGCTGGCGGATACCCTGGAACCGTAGTCGAGTCTCAGGGCCTCGGCGGCCAGAACTTCGAGGAACCGGGATTCCGGGTCATCAATTTCGTCGCAGTGAACATCCACCAGTCGGTCGTTTTTATGGGCAAGCTCCATCAGCCAGCGAACCGACTCTGCACCGTAATCCCGGGTAAACTCGAAGTGGGGAATGCCACCCACCACATCAGCGCCGAGACGCACGGCTTCCTCCATGAGCTCACGCCCGTTTTTGAAAGACCAGATGCCCTCCTGGGGAAACGCGACGATCTGCAGGTCAACGAAGGATGCGGTCTGTTCGCGAACCTCAAGCATGGCCTTGAGGGCAGTCAGGTTCGGATCGGTCACATCCACGTGGGTACGCACGTACTGGATGCCATGGGCGGCAAAGAGCTTCAGCGTCTGGCTGGCGCGACTGATCACATCGTCGTGGCTCAGGGTTTTCTTGCGCTCGGACCAGCATTCAATGCCTTCAAACAGGGTGCCGCTCTTGTTCCAGCGCGGCTCCCCGGCGGTCATCGCGGCGTCGAGATGGATGTGTGGCTCCACGAAAGGGGCGGTGACCAGATTTCCTCCGGCATCCAGCTCGCCTTCATTGGCGGTGGTATTTTCGGCTTGGGCGGTGATACCTGAAAAGCGTCCGTTGCTGATCTCAAGCCGGAATAGCCCATCCCGGCCCTGTAGACGTGCGTTCGCTATTGCATTCAATGGTTTAGTCATTTTATCTCCGGTCAGTGGCTAACCCGCATCTATGGTTTCAGTAGCAGGTGTGCCAGTAACAGTGTTCTGAATTGTTCTGTCGGGGTGCCCTGGCCAGGCATTGATTCACTGAGCTGGTTCATTCGGTTGCGTATTGTGTTTCTGTGGCAGCCTAATGCTTCTGCCATAGCACTCTGGTTGCCCCGGCAGGCGATCCAGGCATCGAGCAAGTCGGCAGAATCGGCTAGAAGGTTATGGTCCATCTGCTCGACCGATGTGTGTTCGGACCAGACAATGGCCCTGCCGATGGCTTCCGTGACTTCCACCATGGGCAGAGAATAGGGCTGTTCGAACAGAGGTATCGCAAGCTCGTCGGCCAGCCGGCATAACGTGTTCGGTAGTTGACCGATGTAAGCATCTCCGGTCAGGACAACGAGTCCGGAGACATTGCATTCCTTACCCTCATACAGGCATTCCGCCAGATTCTGGGGGCTGCGATGCCGGCTGATGCCGGTAACAAATACCAGTTCGCCACCTTTGACCCAGCTTTTGAACGAGCGGTTTTCCGCTACATAGGGCCAGCGTACCGGGTTATCTCCGGCGGACTCCCCGCCCCGGAGCCGAATGGCATCCAGGCCGGGGAGGTGTGGCACGTTCCGGCATCGCAGGGTCACTCAGATCGCTCCCATCACCTGGGCTTTACGCTCACGGACCGCTTCGCTGACAACCAGAATGATGCTGTAGCTCAGGGCCGCGACGAGAACACCCACAATGGGCGCAATCCAGGGAGAAGTATAGGCGGCTGCGGAGCCAATGGCGTAGGCCGCGAGCCCAGGGAAGTTGAAGGCTGGCAGCGTAACCGTGGTCAGGTCCGGATACTGGCGTTTATAGCCGACAAAGTAGCTTGCCATGATGACGCCACCGATCGGCGGGATAAAGGTGCCAAGCAGAACAAGGAACGGGATCAGCCATTCGTACATGCCCAGTACCGCCAGAACTGTTCCGATCGCGGCACCAGCAATGGTCACCGACTTGCGGCGGCGGGTACGGATCAGGTTGCAGCCCGCGACCGCAAAGTTGTAAACCGTGTTGTCCTGGGTGGTCCAGAGATTCAGGAACAGCATCAGGATACCGAGTGTGGCGAGGCCCTGGGCGACCATGATGTCGACGATGTCGGCTTGCTGGTAAACGAGGGCACCTAAGGCGCCGATCAGGGTCATCAGACCGTTGCCAAGGAAGAACGCAAGCAATGTGGCGATCACAGCGGTTTTGCCGGATTTCGCGAAGCGGGTCCAGTTGGTGGCCTGGGTGCCGCCACTGACAAAGGTGCCGAAGACCAGCGTGATTGCAGCTGCAACGCTCATCTCATTGGTCGGGGTAATAGCCAGCAGCCCGGAAAGGCCGCCGGCATCGGATGTGGCGATGGACATACTGACGGCGACCAGAATAATCATGGCGGGGACGGCAACCCTCGATAGCCACTCCAGTCCTTGGTAACCGATAAACGCAGTAACACAGAAGGCGAACCCGAACAGCACCATCAGCGGTGTTGTCATCCCTTCCGGCATCCCGGTGAGTTTGACCAGCAGAATTGCCATAGTGGCCGTGCCCCAGGCGTACCAGCCAATCTGGGTGAAACCCAGAATAAAGTCGGACAGCTTGCTGCCCAGCTCGCCAAAGGTGAACCGGCTCATCAGGGCTGTGTTCAGGCCAGTCTTCGCGGCGATATAACCCAGTCCTGCTGCGTACAGCCCCAGCAGCAGATTGCCGACCGCCAGAACCATCAACATTGTGGAAAAGTCGAAGGCAACACCAACGCTGCCACCGGCCCACATGGTGGCGGTAAAGAAAGTAAAGCCGAGGAGCACCAACCCCATGGACCAGACGCTTTTGCGCTGATCCATGGGAACCGGGCTTAAGGGATAATCCTGTTCTTTGGGTGTAGGTTCAGTGGTCATGACGATGTCTCCGTGTCTTGGGTAACACCAAGGGAGTTGGCAACGTTTGTGCCATGGAGGCTTATCGGGTCGAATCTTGCGGCGCAGTCCGCCAGATATTGTGCATAGTGCACAAAGGCACTGTTGAAGAGCCGTTGGCAGGAACCTCTCTGCTTCAATACGGTGCGATCTGGAGCCGGAGATACTCCTTTGGTGCGTCGGGCGCCGGCAGCAAACTGGACTACACTTCCAATTACTCCTTTGGCGAGAAGGAATTCACTCAATGACCAGGCGCGGTGCCAGCTACACCCTGTGGGTTGCCATCGCACTTGGCATCGCTCCGGCTGTGGTTACTGGCCACATTTCTCCTTTTTCCATGTTTGACGAGCGCTTTGGGCTTGAGGTTGAAAGCCTGATGTTCCTTCCCCCAGAGCTCTGCCTTGTCGTTTTCGTTGTTGGAATCGCGGCGTGCGTTGTTCTGCGACGCTTTGTCCTGATGCCACTGCTTTTGCCCTGGTTGGCGCTGGTCTTTTTCCCTCCTGAGAAGCTGACTGAACCGTTTCCAAGCGCCTGGGATGCCCAGGAGAGGCTCTACGAAAATGAAAAGCTCGCCAGAGAAAGTGCTGAGCTACCGGACCTGGACTCACTCCGAAGCAGGATTGGTGACATAGATCATACGGACACGGGGCTGTTCCGTTTCGAGCGCGCCGAACTACTGAGCGAGTTGGACCAGCTTTCAGAACGGAGTGGTGCCTGGGACACGAACGTCAGCCAGCGGGCTGCCAAGATTGCTGTTCAGATAACGGCATTGAGGCTGAAGATCGCTCAGGCTAACTCGCACCTGAGTATGATTGATAAGTCGCTGCGTGATCTGGCCATAGTCTCGCGTTTCAGCCTTGGACTGGCGAACAAGGTGTTGGGGGAGAAGCTCAGACAAGGGCGAAACAAGGTTATCCGCCACCGTAATGCTCTGGAAACCACTCGCCGGGCATTGAGGGTGGAGCTGACATCGATCCAAACAGCACGATCGGATACTGAGCAGGCTCTGACACAGCTGCGGGACCTTGATGCACGAATCAGCACCTATCTCTGGGCAAGTGATGCTTACAGAGCCTGGCAGATTTCCATGACTTACAAACTGCTGTGTCTGGCAGTGTTGGTGGCTCTGCTCTGGGTCTTTCCTATGGGATCTACGGTTTACCTGTCGCTTCTGGGTGTTTCGCTGTTCGCCGCAGTGTTCTATTCAGAAGGCGCCCTGGGCTACAGGCTCTGGTTGATTGTTCAGTTCTTGATGCTTTGCTTCGCGCTGCGCATTGCGCGCTTGTTGGTACGGGAGAATTTCCCGTTGCTTCGCAGGCAGTCGGGATCTTTTCTACTGCAGACTTGCCGCAAAACACTGGTCTTCTACCTGCCGTTCCTGACGTTGCTGGCGCTTGGCCTGGCAGCCTCCTGGCAGGTTGATCGATGGGTCGATAACCAACTTTACAGTCTGAAATTCATGGCGGACTCCGACCCGAAAGCAAACCGGAGGCAGAACATCGATCGTGCGATCAGCGCCTATTTCGATGATCAGGAAGAGGCCGCTTTCAGAATGCTTGATGACCTCGACGCGAGGGCAAAATCGTCCCCGAAAGCCGTGGCTGCCGCAATGATGTCGTTCTATGAGCAAGAGGTGCCCAAGATCTTGCCTGATGTAGAGCCAGAAATGGCACCACCGGGTTGTAGTGGTTTCCTGCCCTGGGTTTTTCAGACGGCGTCATGCGCAGAAACGTCGGTCAAGGAGCCGCTGAACGAGGCCTATGCCGAAAAGCGCGAGGCGCAGCGCCAGAGCCTTGATCGCGCAACGCAGGGCTATGCGGAGCTCGCTACAAGCGGTGCCGGCAACCTTGTTGATGTTGCCCGCGAGGATTTGAGTGCGACTTTCCATGATATGGAAACGGCCATAAAGAAGCAGTTGAGCGTGATCTACGCTGTTGTTGATATCTATTCCTGGGTTTCATGGTTCGTGTTGATCCTCGTTGTCATCAAGAGCCTGATGTACATTTTTGCGCGGGTATTTTTTGGAGCGAAGGTTGATGGCGAGCGTGTGATTCAGTTTGAGCCACAGTCAGAGCCCGGACAGTCCGGCGGGGTGCGAGAGGTGTCAGACCGTCTCGATCTCACGCAAGATATGGGAGAGCTGATATACGTTAGCAAACGCTATGATTTCGCCAATGCGCCGCCTGATGAGGTGACTCCGCAGGCCCAAAAGGCCTTCTTCTCCCGCTTCTTGCGCGGGGCCTGGCACATGAACCGGGTATGGACAGACGCTCGCGTTGGCGGGGCCGCACCATATCGTCGGTTACCCGCCGATGAACGGATTGTGGTCTGGACCCTCAAGCCAGGTGATGCTGTGATCTTTTCCTGGAGGCAGTTCGTGGGGATGAGTGAGCGTATCGGTCTTCGCACCCGATATAGCTGGCAGTTGGCCTCTTTAATATTCGGGCGGATGTTTTATGTGGTTGCTTTTGTACCCTCTGATGCCGTGGGCGATGGCACCCTGTTGCTTTCCGCCCGCGGCAGTGACGGCACAGATGGCGAGGAGAGTCCCAGCAACAGTCCGGACCAGCTGCTCGCATGGCAGACCACCACCCGATTCGGGATGCATGCCAATTTGAGTTTCCGGAACGTTTACCGCAGCGGCGTCCAGATCCGTGCACTCAACAAAGATCTGGCTGTCATGCATTCCAACGTGCAGCGTCAGCGATCAGGGGCCGCACGGTTTCTGACTTGTTTTCTCCTGCCGGTATAACGGGGTAGCCGCCATGAGAAGTGCTCTAACCGCGATCGGATTCATACTGGTGGCGATCGTTTTTTACATACTCTGGACCAACCTGAGCGCGCGCATTATCGCGATTGAGTCTGATACTGGCAGTTATATCTATAGCGAATCGGATAGTGCCGACATGATCGACCGGTCGGTTCAAGGCCCGGATATGGGCGCGTTGAATGCCAGGCTGGCTAACCTGGAGGCGTTGCAGAAGCAAAATGTAGACGCAATAAAAAGTCTGTCTGAACGCCTCGACCGTTTCGAGGCTGCCATCTGCCGCGGTGACGACTGTGGTCGCAGAATGCTGATCCGGGAAACGGTTTTGTTTGCCCTCAATGACAGTACGCTCAGTGAGCAGGCCAAAGACCGGATTAATCGTCTCATGGAAGGCGTCAAGGAAGGCGCTCTCATCTCGCTCAGGGGGCAGGCAGACGCCTTAGGGGATGAAATCTACAATTACCTGCTTTCGCTACGCCGTGCAGCGGCGGTTAAGCAATATCTCGATACTCTGCTGGCGGAGTCGGGGCAAACTGGTGATCTTCTTATTACGATTGATGGCACAGGGGAGGCCCTTTCGGGAGGATCCGACGAATCCGAAAACCCGGCCCGTCGAATGGTGGAAATCCTGATTTTTGAGTGAGGTGTGTGGGAAAATTGTACAGGTGGTACCTCTTTTGATTCGTCTATTTGCTGGTGGTCAGGGCGAGAATTTGTTTAGACTCGGCAGGTACAGGGAATAAAGTGCGTTGTGAGCTCCATTTTTATGCCGACTCCCTCGGTTGAAGCGAATACGGTATCCCCCCGCGACATGCTCATGCTGCGACTCTCCATCGTGGTGGGTGGCATTCTGATCTCCCTGTTCATGATTGGTGATCTTCAGTTGATCCCGCCGGATCTGACGAGCGCCTACACAACGAACAGAGCCCTCATTCAGCTTCCGGTTCTCGCAGGCCTGCTCGCCTTCACCTTCGTCCCGCAATTTCTTCGCTTTGCCCAGACTGCGTTTTTGGCGACTGTTCTGAGCATTACCTACGCCAATTACTACCTGATCCACGTGGCATGGGAGCAGGCAGCATTCAGCTTTCCTTACGAAGGGACGTTGCTGTACGCCTTCTTCGGTTTCTTTGTTTTTGGAATGAAATTCCATTACGCGCTGACCGCGATGGTGCTCAGTTCTCTGGGCTTTGTCGGCTTGATGCTCATGGATTCCGTTTACGGCGAGCGAACCTGGATGAACGCCGGGTTCGTGGCCGGCTCACTGTTTGTCGGTGTGATCGGCCGGCACAGGATTGATCGACTGCTGGGGCAGCTTCAGGAGGCCAACGAGCAGTTGGTTGGCCTGAGCACCATCGATGAACTAACCGATCTCTTCAATCGCCGGGCATTGATGAGTGAATCCGGGCGTTTGTTTGCCCGGCAGCGGCGCTCCAATCAGAGACTCGCTGTACTTATGATGGATCTTGATCATTTCAAGCAGTTCAACGACCACTACGGCCACCAGCAGGGTGATCAGGCTATTCGACAGCAGGCTGACATCATGAGGCAGGTATTCAAAAGACAGACCGATATCCTCGGGCGATACGGCGGCGAGGAATTCATGGCCGTGATTGAGGGCGAAGATGCCGACCGGTTTGAACTTCTTGCTGCAGAGGTTCTGAAACAATGGCAGGACCGCGCGGTTTCAAATGAGGATAGCCCCGATAGCAAGGAACTTAGCTGTTCCATTGGAATCTGTCAGGGCCTGGCCACCGAGTTTGATTCCATCGATGAAATGATTCGAATGGCCGATGAGGCATTGTACCGCGCGAAAAAACAGGGTCGCGCCAGATACGTAATGGCCTAGTGGACGTCGAGTAGCGATGGATAGCCGCTGGTTACTGATCTTTGCTGATGCGCTCCTGATCCTGCACACGATGCTGGTGGTTTTTGTCATCCTTGGGCTGGTGGCAACCTTTGCCGGCTATTTCTGCCAGTGGCGCTGGGTTCGCAATTTCTGGTTCCGTCTCAGCCACCTGATTGTGATTGGTGTAGTGGTTCTGCAATCCTGGCTCGGTGTGCTATGCCCGCTTACGACCTGGGAAATGGCGCTTCGGGCAAAGGCCGGGGAGGCGGGCTATGAGGGATCGTTTATCCAGCACTGGCTGCAGTCCATTCTGTATTACAGTGCGCCGGACTGGGTGTTTATTCTGGCCTACACGGTTTTCGGAGCGCTCGTCCTGGCCAGCTGGTTTGTGGTCAGGCCCGAGCGGTGAAAAACAGGCAGGATTATTTCTTGAAAAATGTCAGAAAAGCGCCGGCTGCAGCCGCGGCCGCCCCGCCGATCAGATACCACATGGTCTGGTCTGTAAAACGCCCCGTGACCGTTTCGGACAACTGGTTCCCCAATGACTGGGTTGATTGGTAGCCGAAATACAGCAGGCCGACGCCAACCACGAGCAAAACGATACCGACCAGCTTTGAACTTCCCATTGAATTCTCCTTCAGATTGAGGCCGCCATTCAGCGAGCCTTGGATTCAGGGAAGCTTGCCATCCCAGTGCGGGTTTTCCAACAGCTGTTTCAATCGATCGACATTGCTCTTCTCATGATGATTCTGGTTTTCTGGCGATCAGGAAGTAAACGTCTTTTGAGGTTTCGGGCACCCACCGATAATCAATCTGGAATCCGGCGCACTCCAGATGCGTCTCCAGCTGACAACGGGACAAGAAATTTACATAGGGCGCGAGTCGCAGACTTCGGGCCAGGGAAGCGACTGGTTTCAAATAGGGGCAAGTATCTTGAAGGCAGGCGGTGTTGCTGATGAACACTCCGCCAGGTTTCAACATACTGAAAACCCGTTGTATCGCAACTTCGGGGTGTCGGAGGAGGTGCAGGATGTTCAACCCCAGGATCGCGTCGAACGCTTGCTGCCGATGTTGCATATCCTCAAGTGTGGCAACCACAAAGCGAAGGTTGTCGGCGTCTTTTCCTGCCTTTCGCTCTCGGGCGATGTCTATCATTCGGGAGGAGGCATCGGTTGCCAGGTAGCTGCGTACTCTGGGCGCGTGAATGAGGGCCGTTGATCCCGTACCACAGCCGAACTCCAGAACATCCATTTCCGGATTGAGATATTTCTGGGTCAGGGCGATCTTTCTCAGATAGGCGTTCTGGTCCGCGATCGGACGGCGGGCGTATCGAGCAGCGCTGCGGTTCCAGAAACGGATGGATGAATTCATGAGTTCGTCTCTCAGGGCGGTTGATTTAATTCCGGGAATAGATTCTATCTCTTCACTTCTGTTGGTAATATCGACAGAAATTTATTGCAGATATGCATATTTGAATGAATTGGCGAACCGTTAACTTCGATTGGAACCGAGCCCGTGCGTTCCTGGTGACAGCCGAGGAAGGATCCCTCTCTGCTGCAGCAAAGGCTCTGGGGGTTTCGCAGCCGACCCTCGGAAGACAGGTTGCGGCGTTGGAAGAGGAACTTTCTACGGCGCTGTTTGAGCGGGGAGGTCGTGGGCTGGAATTGACTCGGAATGGCCTCGAACTGCTTGCCTATGTCCGAGCGATGGGAGAGGCCGCAAGCAGCCTCTCACTTGCGGCAACGGGTCAGGCGAAGTCCATTGAGGGCGAGATTGCGATTTCGGCATCTGAAATCACCGCCGCTTACATTCTGCCTCCAATTCTTCAAAGGCTTCGGTACCAGTATCCCGGAATACGTATCAACCTTGTTGCCTCCAATGAGGCCAGCGATCTTCGCCGCCGTGCTGCGGACATTGCCATCCGGAACTTTCGACCCACAGAACCCGATCTGATTGCCCGCAAGGTGGGGGAATTCTCGGCGACTCTCTACGCCAGACCCGAAATCCTGGCTGATCTGCCATCGCCGTTGACCGAGGATCTTTGTAAGGCCCCATTCATAGGCTTTCTTTCAAACAATGAGAGATACGTGGGAGCCCTGGCGCAGCGTGGCCTCAAGCTGCGGGAAGACCAATTCGTTGCCAGGACGGACAGCCATCTGGTGCATTGGCAAATGGCTCGGACGGGTATCGGTATTGGCATGATGCCCGTTGAGTTGGGTGATGCAGAGCCTCACGTTGAGAGAGTCTTCGAGGATAAGGTGTTCGGCGGCGATGTCTGGCTCGTCTCCCACCGGGAGCTCAGGATGAACCTTCGGGTTCGGACGGTCTTTGATTTTCTGACCGCTGAGCTTTCCGAGTATTTTGAACCACAAAAATAATCGATTGGGGCGGTTGGCCCTCGTTGGCAGGTTCCCTGATTTCTGGCAACGTCAATCCGGATGTCCTGAACAGATTGAGCCAACCGGCGAGCGTTCGGAAGTACCAGGGAGCCGGATCGCCGAAATCGCCAGGAAGGCCAGCCCAGGTTCCGGGCTTCCAGCCAGTGGCGTATTCTCCTTCATGGAAAAAGGCGACAGGGTGGAGAGTCTGGATGACGCACGCACCACCGGGATTGAGAAGTTTGGGCAGGGCCTTGAGAAAAGCGTTCACCGAGGTGTCTCCCAGCAAGGCAAAGTTGTTCACAACAAGATCAAACGTGCCCAGATCGGCATTTTCCAGTTGTTCGTAGTTGAGGACCCTGAAGTCTTCCTCTCCCTGTTGCCGGGCGTATTCGATCAATTCCGGCACGGCATCTGTTCCGGTGCCTCGGTAGCCAAGGCGCGTTACTTCTCTGATCAACCAGCCCTCGCCACATCCTGCGTCGAGAATTGAGCCACCCGAGGGGGCGTAATCTTCAATCACTCTTAAAACACTGCTGCTGGAGAGGTTCCCCGGCGCTCGAATGCCCGCTTGTTCCACGGCCCTGATCCAGGGCGAGGCATTTGAGTTCCATGCGGTAAGAATCTGTTTTTCGTACTTTGATGTCATGGTTTGGTGAGCCCCGATTGCAGGGTGTTGACGCATTCTCTGATCTCGCGCTCGTTGGCGCTCGCAAATCCCATTACGAGGCCGGTTCTGGAGGAATCTCCCAGAAAGTGCGCGCTTAGCGGTGTACTGCCAAATCCCTTGGCTTTCAACCATTGGCTGAGCGCCAGGTCGTCAAAATCTCCTTCAAGTACCAGGTGCATCCCCGCGCTTTCCGCCACCGGTTGAGCAAGTCCGCCGAGCTTATTCGTAACCTCGCTCTGGAAGAGTTGCCACTTGTCCCGGTACAGCTGACGCATTCGCCGCAGATGGCGTGTGAACTGACCACTCTCAATGAATTCGGCGATGGTTGCCTGGACAAGAAGAGGGGTCTCTCCACCACTGATCTGCTTGGCCCAGAGCAAGGGGTCGACAACCGCTTCCGGGACCACCAGATAGCCGATGCGCAATGCTGGTAGTAACGTTTTGCTGAAGCTGCCCATGTAGAGCACGGGTGAATTCTCGTACAGGCCTTGAATGGCAGCGAAGGGTTTGTTGTAGAAGTGGAACTCGCTGTCGTAGTCGTCCTCGATGATCCAGCATCCGTTTTGCTGGGCCCATTGCACCAGAGCCATTCGCTGGGAAAGGTCGAGGATGCCGCCCATGGGGTATTGGTGAGTGGGCGTGCAGAACAGGAGCTTGGCCCCTGCAGGTTCAAGGCCCGGCAACGCTTCCACATCCAGGACGTGGTTCCTGAGGGGGATTGGAATCACGGGATTGCCCAACCGGCCCAGCGCGTTCCGGGCGCCGCGGTATCCCGGATTTTCACACAGGATACTGTCGTCCCGTTGCAGGAAAACGTCGGCAATAAGCGAGAGCGCTTGCTGCGCGCCATTGGTGATTATGACTTGGTGTTCTTCGCAGCGAACCCCTCGGGACGTTCTGACGTAAGCGGCGATGGCGCGTCGCAGGGGCTGGAATCCCTGGATGCTGTCATACCCTCTCAGTGTTCGCCGGCTTTCCTGGTGGTGCAGGATCCGGTTCCAGCTGCGGATGGGGAATGCATCCAGGTCTGGCAAGCCCGGCTGGAATGGCAAACTGGCGTCTTCAACAGGCTTCGGTATTCCCGCTGGAAGTGGCGGCAGCGGTGGCAAGTTCATGGAAACGCCACCGGATTTCTCCAGGCCCGGCCCTGAGGGGGTTATCGCTGATTTGATGTCTTCATGGACAAAGATACCCTTGCCCGCTCTGCTTTGAAGAAAGCCCTCCGCCTTGAGCTGCTCATAAACGGCGTTCACCGTATTGCGGCTGATGCCAAGATCCTTCGCCATCTGGCGGCTGGGCGGAAGCTGGCGCCCGGGTGGGTAGCGCTGGTCGAGTATCCGTTCGGACAACCGTTGATACAGCTGATGCTGCAGAGGATGCGCGCTGTCCAGGCGGATATCATCAATCACATCAACTGGTCCTATCAAAAGTCACAATCTGGATCTTTCGATGGTATCAGAAGTGCCTTTCAATAGAAGTACATTTTTGTGAAGTGCAAGACCGGAAAGGAGCTTCTGATGACAACGACTGATTTGGCCGGGCCCAGCGCCTCCCCGCTGACTTCTTGTCCACGCAGCAGGGTGCAGAGGGCGGTAAAGCGAGCCAGCTATGACAGGGAAACAGCCTACCGGCTGATTGATCGGCTCAAAACGGCGCATCTAGGATTTGTGGAAGATGGCGAGCCTCGCATCATTCCGATCACGGCCTGGCGACTGGGCGACGACCTCTATGTGCACACGCTCAATGGTGGACGATTGTCCCGGCGTCTTGAATCGGGCGTATTGCTCTGCATTTCCTTCGCCGTGACAAATGAATGGGTGATGACAAAATCGGCGTTCAACCACAGCGCCAACTACGAGTCATTGGTGTTGTATGGCCATGCTGTGCCGGTCACGGACCATGCCGCCTTTGATGCCGCGTTCCGTGCCATCATCAACCAGATCGAGCCGGGGCGGTGGGAGCAGGTAAGGGCGCCGAACAACAAGGAAAGAAAGGCAACGGCGCTGTTCCGGATCCCAATTGATGAAGGAGCCTTCAAAAGCCGGACTGGTGGCCCGAATGATGATCCCGAAGATATGACTCTGCCCGTGTGGCACGGATTGATACCTACCGGTGTTTAAAGATACCTCAAGGGCCAGCCTGGTCTCTGGGAGCCATCTTCAAAAACAGGCCCAGGGATGCCAGCAGCAGGGCGGTACTGACGATGATGGCAACGGGATAATAGAGGTTGCCGGCGAGTTCCAACTGACTGTATTTGATGATCATGATCAGCCCTTCAAGCGACATGGCAACGCACACTGTTCCAATAAAACGCGGCAGTGTGCGTCTCATCATGGTTATGACGTCGTGGGATTCCGAGCGCCCGCTGTACTCGGAACGTATCACCATGGCCAGTTCGTAAACTGCGAGAGCGATAATGCTGCCATTAACGCCCTTGATCAGGGCCTGCATAAGTTGCTGGCCAGACTGGAGGGCGGCGATCACTTCCAAAACGGTGGCACTGACCAGAGTGAAAGCGAGCACGAAGAAAACCAGCGAAAATAATCGGGCGAATAGTGCCCTGACCGGAATTGCGGCCAGCATGTTGACCATAGTGTATAACCCCCAGCGTTGATCAAGTCAGACGCAGGCTACTGACAAGAGCCGTTGATTTCGCTTAAGGATTGCTCATTCTCTGGTAATCTGATGGGTCAATCCTGACGACCCCCGGAGCGACTCGAGCCCAATGTCTGAAGATCGCCTGAAAACCCTGTCCGACCTTGCCAGCGATGCCCATGCCCGCATCCAGGCAACCCATCAGCACATCAATCCGGTGGTAGAGGTGCGCCGTGGTATGCGCGATGCCGGTATACCGGCGGATGTGATGACCATTGACTGTCTGCGTACCCGCCGAAGGATTACGCTGATCCTTCACGACGAACAGCCGGGCACTCTTCTGTACCAGTTCGTGACCATTGAAGACGAAGTGGGGAACGACTTTCAGCAGATGGCGCTCAACGACATGACAACCACCAAACTGTTCGAGTGGATTCAGGAGTATTTTGGCTAATTTGCACAGATCTTGGCCCACCCTGAAGTAAACTTGGGGTAACCAATAACAATAGACCGAAAAGGTTTCCCCATATGCCGCTATCCCGAAAGCTTCTTTTCGCTCCTTTGCTGGGCATTGCCCTGGTCATGACGGGTTGCGATTCCAGTCCTGATTCTTCCGCAGCCAACAGCGCCGGACACATTGCGCCGACCGCCACGACCGAGCAGGCCAATCGGGATGTGTTGGACCAGCGACCCTTCGATAACCGTGACGATTTCGAGAACGCGCGACGCGGACTGATTGCCCAGGACCCTGAACTGGTCATTGATCATCTGGAAGGCGGTGAAGTCTGGAACATGCCGGCCTACGGATTTATCGACGAGGATGGAGAAAGCGCCCCGGCCTCGGTCAATCCAAGCCTCTGGCGCCAGGCTGCCCTCAACAACATTCACGGGTTGTTCAAGGTCACCGACGGGCTCTACCAGATCCGGGGTTACGACCTGGCGAACATGTCGATCATCGAAGGCGAAACCGGGTGGATCCTGGTGGATCCTCTGACCGCCCGGGAGACCGCCAGCAAAGCCTTCCTGTTTGCTCGAGAACATCTGGGCGAAAAGCCGGTGCGGGCGATTCTCTTTACCCACAGCCACATTGATCACTTTGGCGGCGTGCAGGGCATTCTCCAGCACCTTTCGGACGAGGAAAAAGCCAACCTGCGGATTATCGCGCCAGAGGGCTTTGAGGAGGAGGCAACCAGCGAGAACATCATCGCCGGCCCCGCCATGACACGCCGGGCCATGTTCATGTATGGCAAGCGTCTGGATCGAGACGAACGCGGCCATGTTGGCACTGGTCTGGGCAAAGGCCCGGCTTTTGGCACCTTTGGCTTTGCCCCGGCGACGGATCTGATCAGCGAAACCGGTACGGAGCTGGAGGTGGACGGCGTGCCGATGATTTTCCAGATTGTCTCCGGTTCCGAAGCGCCTGCAGAGTTCACCTTCTACCTCCCCGAACAAAAGGCCTTTTGCGGTGCCGAGCTGGTCAGCCGCAATATGCACAACATCTACACCCTGAGGGGCGCGAAGGTTCGGGATGCCCGTCTATGGAGCAGCTTTATCGACGAAGCAAAGACTCTGTTTGCCGACGCCGATATCTACTTCGGCAGCCACCACTGGCCGCTGTGGGGGCAAGAGAATATCCAGGACTTCCTGGCTGTTCAGCGGGATACCTACAAGTTCATTCACGATCAGACGGTGCGTTTGATGAACCAGGGTGCGACACCGCGGGAGATCGCCGATCAGCTCAAGCTGCCGCCGGAGTTGAATCAGGCGTTCCATAACCAGGGGTACTACGGCACCGTGTCTCACAACGCCAAAGCGGTGTATCAGCACTACCTGGGGTGGTTTACAGCGAACCCGGCTCAGCTAGACCCACTTCCGGAAAGTGATTCGGCCCAGCGTTATGTCCAGATGATGGGTGGCGCTGAAAAGGTTCTGGAAAGAGCCCGCGAGGATTTCGAGGCGGCCTCTGCCATGGGGGCTAGCGAAGGGCGCGACACCTACCGGTGGCTGGCGGAATTGCTCAATCAGGTGGTCTTTGCCGAGCCGGGGAATGACGATGCAAAACAGCTTCTGGCCAACGTCTATGACCAGCTTGGCTATCAGGCGGAATCCGCCCCCTGGCGGGACTTCTACCTGACGGGGGCATACGAGCTGCGCCACGGCTCGCCGGAAGAGGGCATCAAACCGGCGATGATGAGAGAAGTGCTGCTGAACACGCCGGTATCCCTGTTCTTTGACAGCATGGCGGTGCGGCTGAAGGCCGAAGACGCAGAAGGGGAGAGCGCCGTCATCAAGATTACCTTCACGGATCTCAAGGAAAGTTATCTGCTGACTCTGAAACATTCCGTGCTTCACAACCGTCTGGTGAATGAGGACACTCCCGCTGACGCCACATTGAATCTGACGCGGTCTTTGTTTGTGGATCTGTTGATCGGCCGTGCGGGGCTGAAGGAACTTCTGTTCAGCGACGAGATCAGCTTTGAGGGAAGCCGGCTCGACCTGATAGGCTTTTTCAGCATGCTGGACAAGCCTCAGGGCCGGTTCAATATCGTTACACCCTGATGAGTACTTTATGAAATCTGTTGCACTTCTCGATGGCGGCCTGGGCCAGGAAATCTACCGCAGGGCCATGAATGTTACGTCACTGCTCTGGTCAGTGGCGGTAATGCGGGAGCAGCCGGACGTGGTTACCGAAGTCCATGCTGACTTTATCAGGGCGGGCGCCCGTACCCTGACACTAAACACCTATGCTGCAACGCCCACGCGACTGGCCAGAGAAGGCCTTGGTGACGAGATTGGTACAATTCATCAACGGGCTTTCGAGGTGTTGGAGCGCGCCATCGCGTTAACGGGTGCCGACGTTGATATCGCCGGCTGCCTGCCGCCCCTGGTCGGAAGCTATCGGAGCCAGCCTGACCGTACGTTCGAGGATCTGAAATCGGAATTCGACATCCTCGTTAAACTGCAGAGTGGGGCGGACGTCTTCCTCATCGAAACCATGACCAACTCGCTGGAGGCGAAAGCCGCCTGTGCTGCCGCCAGTGAATCAGGCAAACCCTTCGGAGTGGCATTCAGACTGGAAGCCGATGGCAAGCTCCGGTCAGGGGAGACCCTCGCCGAGGCTGTTGAAGCGGTGAGGGCGTCAGGGCCAACGGCGATTATGCTCAATTGCTGCGATCCGGAAGTGATTTCGCAGGCAATGCCTGAACTGGCCGGCCTTTACCCCTGCACGGGTGGCTACGCAAACGCGTTCAAAACAGTTGAACCAATGGCCGGCGGAGCGCTGGTGGATGAACTGGAAGCCAGGCAGGACGTGTCACCCGGGGTGTATGGGCTTCAGGTGAAACAGTGGTTGGATGACGGCGCAGGTGTTGTTGGCGGCTGCTGTGAAATCACGCCCGAGCACATCAGCCACCTGGCCGATGTGCTGACAGGCGAGTATAACCTGATACGGTTCTCGGAATTGCCGCGCGGTTAGCCGGCGAGCCGAGGAGCTTTGGCTCTGCGCGCTTCCACAGCACGTCTGGAACGACGTGCCTCAATGTATTGCATTGCATCGTTCCGGATGGGAAGGTGCAAGGCGCCTTCCAGATCATGGCGGTCGTAGCCAAGATCCGAAAGCGTATCATCTTTTTCTTTCAGCAATGACTCTGCCATACGGCGGAATTGCTGGCGTCTGGAATATCCCTCAATCCAGGAGGTGATCGGCTGCATTGCGGAGTGTGCCTGATGCTCTGTGCTCTTCAACATGTCTACGGCCCCGACTGTTGGTGAATGACTTGCAGCAGCTCGTTTGGAGACGTCTTGTAACTCGCTTACGGGTGCCTACAGCCGCTATTCTGGTATTCTCTCTGCCTTCAATCAAACGAAAAGAATTTAAGATCTTGTTCAGTTATGCTTAAGGCAATTGCCGGCCATAAATTTATCCGTAGGGTCCGCCCATGAACATGCCTCTGCTTGATAACGATGTGCTCCGGAGTTTTGTTGCCATTGCGGAACATGGCACGTTTACCAGTGCCGCCAAAGCCGTTCACCGAACACCTTCCGCCCTGAGCATGCAGATCAAACAGCTTGAGCGGAACCTCGGGAAAACCCTGTTCGTTCGCGAACCCAGGCGCGTCACGTTGACCGCAGAAGGTGAGGTTCTTCTTGATTATGGGCGCCGATTGCTACGCCTGAATGAAGAGGCCGTACAGTATTTCGTTTCGCCAACCCTTGAGGGGAAAGTGGGTATTGGCACGTCTGACGATGTGGGTACCCGGATTCTGCCGGAAGTTCTGGCAGAATTTGCCAGATCCTATCCCGCCGTGCTGGTGGATGTCGTGGTTGGTTCGAGCAAACAGAATCTCGCTCGCCTGGACGCCGGGGAACTGGATATGACCCTGGTAACTGTGGCCGATGAGGGGCGTATTCCCCGCGGTGAGGTGGTGCACGAGGAACCGCTGGTCTGGGCCGGGCGAGAGGGCTCATCGGCCTATCAGCGTTCCCCGCTGCCGATTGCCATGGCCCATGAGGGATGTGCCTGGCGGCGTATGACCCTCCGAACACTGGACAAAGCGGGTATACCTTACAGGATTGCCTACACCTGTGAGCATTGTTCCGGTCAGGAGGCCGCTATGCTGGCGGATCTCGCCGTGGCCCCGTTTCCGCAAAGCCTGATTCGTCCGCCTCTGAAAGAGGTTGCCGGTGATAGCCTGCCGGAAATCGGCTTCTATCAGCTGGCGTTGGTACGCCGGGGTTCAAATCCCCTTAATGATGCGCTTGCCTCGCATGTCAAAGAGGCATTCCTCGGTCTACGCTAAACGGAGCTGCAGGTAATCGTATTGCGCATATCCTCTAGCCTCCCGACTTTGAATCAAGGAAATCATTGATGACAGTTTATTTCGTCCAGGCCTTTATCTACCTGGTGGCAGCGGTCATCGCTGTGCCCCTTGCAAAACGTCTGGGGCTGGGCTCTGTCCTCGGGTATCTCGTGGCCGGTGTGGTTATTGGGCCAGTCACGGGGCTGGTAGGGCAGGAAGCCAATACCATTCAGCATTTTGCCGAGTTTGGTGTGGTCATGATGCTCTTCCTGGTGGGTATGGAACTCGACCCCAGGGCGCTCTGGGCCATGCGTGTGCGCCTGGTCGGACTGGGTGGGCTTCAGGTGGTGCTGACGGCGGCTGCAGGCATGGCAGTGGCCGCATGGTTGGGACTGCAGTGGCAGACAGCCATTGCAGTCGGTCTGATCTTTGCCCTGTCGTCCACGGCGATTGTTCTTCAAACCCTCAACGAAAAGGGATTGGTCAAAACCGAAGGCGGTCGCAGTGCGTTCTCCGTCCTGCTGTTTCAGGACATCGCTGTTATTCCGATGCTCGCCCTCATCCCCTTGCTGGCACTGCCGGAGCTCATGGACGCCACGGCAGGTTCCGACGCCAAGCAAGGTCACCTCAGCCTGGTGGATAGTCTCTCGGGATGGGCTCATGGGCTGGTTGTGGTGGCGGCCGTTGGTGCCGTGATTGTTGGCGGCCATTATCTGAGCCGGCCCCTGTTTCGTTATGTGGTGCAGTCGGGCTTGCGTGAAGTATTCACCGCCACGGCGCTGATGCTGGTCATCGGGATTGCGGCCCTGATGAGTCTGGTAAATCTGTCCCCGGCTCTTGGGGCCTTCCTGGCTGGTGTCGTTCTGGCTAACAGTGAATTCCGGCATGAGCTGGAAGCGAACATCGAACCGTTCAAGGGACTGTTGCTGGGCCTGTTCTTCATCACCGTTGGCGCGGGCATCAACTTCGATGTGTTGTCCGAGCAATGGAGTACGGTGGTGTCACTTGCGGTTGCGGTGATCGCAGTCAAGGCCGCGATTTTGCTCGGCCTGGCGTTGCTGTTCCGGGTTCATGGCAGTAATGGCTGGCTGTTTACGTTGTCCCTGGCACAGGCCGGTGAGTTTGGCTTTGTGCTTCTGACCTACAGTGTCCAGAACAACGTGATTCCCATGGAAACGTCACAGGTCCTCTCACTGGTGGTGGCGCTGTCGATGTTCCTGACGCCGTTGCTGTTTATCGTGTATGACCGGATTGTGTTGCCCCGTTATCGTCGTTCACAAAACGACGAGCGCGAGGCGGATACCATCGATGAACAGGCGCCGGTTATCGTCGCTGGTGTTGGTCGCTTTGGCCAGATTGTCTGCCGGCTATTGCGGGCCAATAATGTTCCCATCGTTGCATTGGACCATGAGATCGAACAGATCGAGAACCTCCGGCAGATCAATATCAAAAGTTTTTTCGGGGATGCGAGTCGCCCGGATTTGCTGGAAACCGCAGGCATCGAACAGGCCCGGCTGCTGGTCGTGGCGATCGACGACCGTGACCGTTCAGTGCAGATGGTGGAGCATGTGAAGCAGTTCTTCCCCGGTGTCTGGGTGCTGGCCCGCGCTTTCGACAGAGGCCACGGATACCGACTGCGCGAGGCCGGGGCCGATGATGTGGTGAGTGAAACCTATCATTCGGCACTTGAACTCGGTGGTCATGCCCTGACCGCCATGGGTGTGCACCCGATGCGTGCCCGTCAGATGACCTGGGCCTTCCTCGACAATGAAAAAGCCCACGAGGATGAGCTGTTCGACGCCTGGAAGGAAATCGAGGAGGGCATCCGGTTCAGCCCCCGCTACGGTGAGTTATTCATGAAGCTGGAAGAAGCACTCAGCAGTGCCATGCAGAGTGATTGGGATGAGCCGAAGCAGGAGGATGTCCCTGTCTGGAGACCGCCTGAACGCTGACATGGAGGCATCGCTGGGCTAAATTATTGTCTGGGCGCCTCGAGAGGTCAGTATGGTTTCCAGGAAAACGCTTGTTGTCTCGGGAATGGTTTTTGCCGGATCCTGCCTGGCCGCCGAATCGGGCCAGGGCGATTGTATTGCCAGCAGTATCCAGCCGGAAGCCATTGATCTGGACAAGCCGAGAGATCAGCTCGCCCGCCAGAACGATCTGATGATTCCCGAGGATGCGCGCATCGCCAGCATCCGAGTTCTTCGCCGTCCCATCTTTGATACCACCGACCCTGAGCAGGACAACGCGCTCTATCGAACTCTGAACGCGCTCAACACGCCTACCTGGGAGTCCGCCTTGCGGGCCCAGTTGGTGTTTGAAGAAGGAGATGTCTACGAGCCCGAGCTTATCTCCGAGTCCGAGCGGGTGCTGCGCCAGCGTGAGTATTTGACCGCTGCCTGGGTAGGCGTAACCCGGGTTTGTGGCAACGAGGTTGAGGTAAGCGTGCTTACCAGGGATACCTGGACACTGTTCCCGAGCGTGGGGGTATCCCGATCCGGGGGCGAAAATACCACCAACTTCGGGTTGTCTGACCCCAACTTTGCCGGATCAGGCAAGAGCCTCGGCATTGGCTATGCGAAGGACCCGGACCGCACCGAAACCAGTCTGTATTTTGATGACCCGAACGTACTGGGTTCGCATTGGCAGGCGGGGTTCTCGTTCGACGAGAGAAGCGATGGCCGGGGCCGAGGCGCCTACCTTGAGAGGCCTTTCTTCAGCGAGACCACCAACTGGCGTTTTGGGTTGAGCGGCATCGATGACGTAAGGGAAGAATCCCGCTATGTCGGCGCAGAGGCTATTGCCGATTATCGGCGCAGCCAGGAGTTCTTCAGTATCGATGGAGGCTGGCGCCTGGCGGAAAGGGACAGCCGGCAACTGAGGTTGCTCGCCGGCTACCGCTACAATGCACTCATGTTCGACCGTTTGCCCAACCAACCCGATCTCGACATCTTTCCGGACGACAGGACCCTGAGTTACCCCTGGATTGGCTTTGATTACCGCCAGAACCGTTTCCGTGAAATGACCAACCTGACCCGGCTCCAGCGGGTGGAAGATGTGCGGGACGGTTTCGTTTGGCGGACCGAGCTGGGCTACTCGGGCAGCGGGTTGGGTGCCACGGAAGACCGGGTGGTTCTGAATATGGATTTCCAGGATGCGCTGCATGCCTCGGAGACCAACTACGCCAGCTATTCCCTCAGCCAGAGCGGCACCTACCGTCTCGACGAGGATCGGGTGGAAAACCTGCTGGGCACAGTGAGCGTTCAGTACTTCCATGGCGGCTCAGAGCGCTGGAACAGTTGGTACACCAATCTCGCGTTCACCGCAGCGCACAATCTGACAGCCGATCAGCAACTGCTGATTGGCGGGGAGAACGGCCTGCGTGGCTATCCCAGCGAATACCAGCAGGGTAACCGCAGGCTGCTATGGACCCTGGAGCGGCGCTATTTCCCGGACTGGCATCCGTTCAAGCTGTTTCGGGTTGGTGGTGTAATCTTCACCGACGTTGGTCGGGCCTGGTTCACTGACGACCGGAACAGTGGGCCGGACGAAGGTGTTCTGAAGGATGTTGGCTTCGGCATGCGGCTGGCGTCCAGCCGCATTGAGGTGCAGCGCATGCTGCACCTCGACTTCGCCTTTCCCCTGGATGGCGACGACAGTATTGATGATTTTCAGGTTCTGTTGCGGGGCAGAAGCCAATTCTAGAGCCCCCGCTCACCAGGTATCGACGAATTTCCCGCCTTCCCCAGACTGAATGCCGGAAGTGGAATTAAGTCCGCGTATCAACCACGCCCGCGTTTCCTGCGGGTCGATCACCGCATCAATCTCCAGATAACTGGCCACGTTGAGTGCCTTGCCCTGCTCATAGGCTTTGGCGACCAGGGTATCGAACATCGTCTGCCTTGATTCCTCATCAGGCTGGGCGGCCAGTTCTTTGGCAAAGCCCAGGCGCACGGCGCCTTCCCAGCCCATGGGCCCGAACTCACCGCTTGGCCAGGCGGCCGTAAAGAAGGGGGTGAGCATGCTGCCCGCTGCCATGGCCTGGGCGCCAAGACCGTACGCCTTACGCAGGATCACGGTGAAGAAAGGCACATTGAGCTTGGCTGCCGCCACGAACATACGCGAGATGTGGCGAATGGTGGCTTGTTTTTCGGCGTCAGGCCCCACCATGAAGCCCGGTGTGTCACACAGTGACAGGATCGGAAGGCCGTGGGCGTTACAGAGCTGCATAAAGCGGGCAGCCTTGTCGCCTGCGCTGGCATCGACCGCTCCGCCCAGGTGGGCCGGGTTGTTGGCGATCAGGCCCATGGGACGACCTTCAATACGGACCAGCGCCGTGATCAGGCCTGGCGCAAACTGGCTGCGGAGTTCCAGGACACTGTCCTGATCGGCCAGGGTTTCGATAACCTGACGGATATCGTAGACCCGCATGCGGTTTTCCGGAATCAGGTGGCGTAGCCGTCGTTGATCGTCGCACTGCCAGTCTTCCAACGTGCCCTGAAAGTACGACAGATATTTCTTCGCCACACTGACCGCTTCAGTTTCGTCCTCGACCAGGACATCTATCACACCGTTGGGCCCCATGACGGAAACCGGCCCCACTTGTTCCGGGCTGAACCGCCCAAGGCCGCCGCCTTCGATCATGGCGGGTCCCGCCATCCCCAGATTGGCGTCTCTGGTGGCAATGATGGTGTCGCAGCAGCCAAGCAGCGCCGCGTTGCCCGCATAGCAACGGCCGGACACAATACCGAGCGTGGGCACGACGCCGGAGAGCCGTGCCATGCCGACAAAGGTATGACAGTCCAGAAATGAAACGCCGTTGGCGTCGGTGTCGGATGGGCGACCCCCGCCGCCCTCCGCGAATAGAACCAGTGGGATTCGCCATTGCTCGGCCAGAGCGAGAATTCGGTCTGCCTTGCGGTGATTCGTCAGCCCCTGTGTGCCTGCGAACACCGTGTAATCGTAGGCCATGGTGGCGCAACGCCCGGTTTCGGGGCCAAATTCGGGCGCGTTTACGGTGCCAATGGCGGTAATCAGGCCATCCGCCGGGCTCATTTCTGCCAGTTTGTCCGCCGAACGTCTGCGTCGCTGTGCCGCCAGTGCAAGAGCTCCGTATTCATTGAAGCTGTCCGGGTCGAGCAAGTCTTCAACGTTCTCACGAGCGGTTCGCTGAGCAGTTTTACGCCGCTTTGCGACCGCGCCCGGTCGGCGCTGGTCAGTCAGCAGGTTATGACGCTCCAGAACCTCGGCGAGATCGGCCCGGATGTACTCCAGATCAACCGTCTCTTCATTCTGAATGCCGCCGGCCTCGACGTCGGCTGGTTCCAGATAGACCAGTGCCTGCCCGTCGTTCACCATTGTCCCTGGTTCTGCGACAACGGTGTGGATGATGCCGGAGTTGGTTGCCGTGACCACAAACTCCATTTTCATGGCTTCAAGCACCGCAATCGGGTCGCCGATGGCGACGGAATCTCCTGGTGTCACATCGATACTGACAACCGTGCCTGAACTGGGCGCTTCAATACCGATGGTGCCCGCAGGCGCGGCGGTGGCGCCGGGACTTTCCTCGACCGCTGAGGCAGATGCATTGCCAAAGTGCAGGTGCGGGTGAGCGGTTTTGGTCGCTTCCGGGATCAAGTGTTTCAGGTTGTCTTCGACAAAGCGGGTGGTAACAGCCCAAGTTTCCACGCCGGAATGGCGGACCAAATTTTGCAGCAGACCAATATTGCTGCTGACACCGGTTAGCCGGAACTCGCACAGGGCGCGATAAAGCCGCCGAAGTGTTGAAGGGTAATCGCTACCATGGGCAACCAGCTTGGCGAGCAGAGAGTCAAACGAGGGGCTGATGGTGTAACCGGCGTAACCGTAGCCATCGACCCTTAAACCCGGGCCAGACGGTGGCTCGTAGGTGCTCAATGTGCCGGTAGCGGCGGTGGCATGACCATCGGCGTGGAGCGTTTCGCTGTTGATTCGCGCCTGAATCGCAAAGCCCCGCACGTGCGGGGCCGACTCAAGAGCCAGATCAGTGAGGCTTAGGCCGCCAAACAATTGCAGCTGGGTTTGAACGAGATCAACGCCGGTGATCTCCTCGGTGATGGTGTGCTCTACCTGGATGCGGGGATTGGCTTCCATGAAATAGAAATGGCCGGGGTGATCCTCGTCCACCAGAAACTCAAAGGTGCCGAGACCACGGTAGTTAACGGCGCCGGCCAGTTTCAGGGCGCTGTCGATCATGGCATCCCGAATCGAGGCGTCCAGTAAAGGACTCGGTGCAATCTCGATCAGCTTCTGATTTCGCCGTTGCAGGCTGCAGTCGCGCTCCCAGAGGTGACTGACGGCTCCGGTACCGTCGCCGACTATCTGGATTTCGATGTGCCTTGCCCGAGCGATCAACTGCTCAACGTAAAGTGAGCCGTTGCCAAACGCCGCCTGAGCCTCGGACTGGCAGCGCTGAAAGGCCTGATCGAGCTCTGTTGCGGCGTGAACCGCCCGCATGCCGCGGCCGCCGCCACCGGCAATCGCTTTGATCATCAGAGGCCCGTGCTCGTCCAGGAAGGCGCGGGCCTCGGTGAGGTTCACCGATCTGTTGATTCCCTTTATCAGGGGAACCTCGCAGCGCTCTGCCAGGGCCCTGGCAGCCGACTTGTCACCAAACCCCTCCAACACGTCGGGCGAAGGGCCAATAAAGATCAGCCCGGCCTGTTCGCATGAGCGGGCAAAACCGGCGTTTTCCGCCAGGAATCCGTAGCCAGGATGGATCGCCTCGCAGCCATGGGCCTTTGCGACGTCTATCAGTTGCGCTCCATCCAGGTAAGCCTTTACGCCATGGCCCGTTAAAGCCACCGCCTCATCGGCCATACGGGTATGCAGGCTGGCGTCGTCGTCTTCAGAGAATACGGCCACAGACCGCAATCCCAGTTCGCTGCAGGCTCGGGCAATGCGGATCGCGATTTCGCCGCGATTGGCAATCAGTACGGAGCGAAAAGTCATGGTGCCTTGTTCCCCGGGGTGTGATTTTTATTTTGGGCGACAGAAGCCACCATCCTAGAAACGGCATCCGGATCAGGCAAATGAATTTGTTTGAGGGTTGGTTATGAATGCGCTTGATGACTCAGGTTTCAGGGCTCGTTGGTTTCGTTCTGTTGCTTATCCGGAGCCCCAGGATAACCACGAGGGCGCCAAGCCAGATGCCAACTGAGTAGCGCTCGTTGAACCAGATTACGCCAATCAGTAACCCGAACATGGCGGCGACTGCGCCGAGCTGACTGTAGAAAACCGGATTGGAGCGACGCTGTAGTTCAAAGGCGCAGAGGTAGGTCAGCGCAGTTAAAAGGCCCTGCAGAATGACAATACCAAGAAGGTAAGATCCTGTGCCTACGGGAAAAATGGGCGTCCCTGCCAGACCTGCAAACAGACCAAGTGTCATAGCTGAAGCCAGCAATGTGCCTGCTGCGAGGACCATGGGCTTTACTGCATCAGGCCATGCCACTGAACGGTAGACGTTACCGATAGACAGCATGGCTGGGATGATCAGGCCCATGGCGAACCAGAGAAGGTTCGGGCTGCTGATCTCAGAATGACGTTGCAGCACGATCCAGGCGCAGGCAATGACCGCAATCGATAGCCCGGCCAGTTTGATCCAGCTGCGTTTTTCGAGCCCCATGCCAGTGGCGATCAGAAACGTAAATATTGGTGGCAGGGCATACATGATGCCCGTGAATCCTGCCCCCAGTTTTGTCACCAGATAAAACCCGATGACATTCGGGACCGCGATGCCGGTCAGACCGCTGATAAGAAAATAGCGGCTCAGGCGACGTTCCAACAGAGAGCGGCGTTTCTGGGAGAATACCAGCAGAACGGATCCTGCAATAAGCGTTTGCCAGAAAGCATAAGTGACGGCCGGCATACCCTGGGATGTTGCGGCTTTTGCCAGCGCCAGCATCAAGGCGATCAGGAATCCATTGGCCAGCAGGAGGCCCCAAACTGCGGCCTGGGGCGGGAAAAGCGAACGCTGCATAGAGGCTATCATCACTAAGTGCTCCGGGTTGTGAGGGGCATTAACGTGAGCCAGTTTGCCGTAATTGATTAAGTTGATAACTGGGCGCATTCGAACAATACTTCTTCCAAATCGGAAATAATCAGGAGCGTTCAGTGGCCACCGACAAGCTGGTAGCGATGAACATCTTCAGGCGCGTGGCGGAGCTGGGCAGTTTTACCCGGGCTGCGGATGACCTGGAGATCACTGCGGCGACGGTCAGCAAACACATTGCCTTTCTGGAGCGGGATCTGGATACGAGGCTGATCAACCGAACCACTCGCCGAATGAACCTGACCGATGCGGGGTTTGCCTTTCTCAAGCGTACCCAAGCCCTTTTGGATGAACTGGAAGACGCAGAACTGGAGGCAAGAGGGTTTCAGGCGGAGCCAAAGGGGACAATAAGGCTGAATGTGCCAATGTCTTTCGGGCTGACCCACATCTCAGAGGCTATCGACAGTTTTCTGAACCGCTTTCCCGAGATCGATATCGATTTGCAGCTCAGCGATCGGATGGTCGATCTGGTGGAGCAGGGCGTTGATATCGCCATCCGGGTTCGCAGTTCCCTGGCGGATTCGAGCCTGATGGCCAGACCACTCAGAAAGTCCAGGAACATCGTTTGTGCATCACCAGAGTATCTGAAGGATGTCCCGGAGGTTCATGCCCCATCGGATCTGGCCGGGCATAATTGCTTGACGTTTACTCTCCATGACAGGCCGAGGGTTTGGAAGCTCGGTGATCAGGAAGTTATGGTCAGTGGCAACTTTCGAACAGACAGCAGTCTGGCAATCCGCCAGAGTCTTTTGAGTGGGGCTGGTATCGGTTACCTCCCACGCTTTTTGGTGCAGGAAGATATTGAATCAGGCTCCTTGATTCCTCTGCTTCCCGACTATCCACCCGAACCCTACACTGTATTTGCCCTTTTCCCACCCGGGCGTAAGCAACCCACGAAAGTCCGTCTGCTACTTGATCACCTCGATCAGCATCTGGGAGAGAAGCCGTACTGGGAATAGCGGCAATCTCGCGGCTAATCTTCTTTCTTTCCTTTATTGTTTCCGTTTTGGAAAATATATAGTTCTGTTCAGTCTGTTTTTTGGGCGTTTACGCACCCCTAGAGTTGCTACTTCAACCTGAAGGAGGCAACTCTATGAACCATCGCACTGCAATTTTCCAATCCACCTTTCTTGCCACTATTCTGGCACCGGCCATTGTGTTGGGCGCTGATGTGGCTTCGAGCCCCTGGGGGCCGAATGATGAAATTGGCCGCCTGAACATGATCACCCCGGAATCGCGAAAAGCGGCGCTCGATAACCTGAACCCAGAGAAAACCTATGACCTGAGTGTCGAGTATTACATCGGGATGCCCAGTTGGCAGGCAGCAGGGGATCCACATTTCCAGATGTGGATGACCCATACCCCTAAAGGCACCCAGGTGGACGACCCTATGTCGGTAGGCGACAAGATGAACGCGCATGTCAGTTATACCGGCTCAGCGTTTTCCATGTATGCGCATACCGGTACCCATATTGACGCGCTCAATCATTTCGGCCTGAACGGCAAAGTCTGGAATCATTTTTCCGCTGATGAGCATTTGGGCGACCGGGGTTGGAATCGGACAGGCGTTGAGAAACTGCCGCCGATTATTGCCCGGGGCGTGCTGCTGGATATTCCGGCGGCAAAAGGCCTTGACGAGCTTTCGCCCGGCTATCGAATTACGCGGGAAGATATCAAATACACGTTGACCGTTCAGGGGACCGATATTGCCCCGGGAGACGTGGTGCTGATTCGCACCGGCCGCATGCGGCATTACAGCGATGGAAGCCGCTTTATGACCAATGCGCCCGGGCTGGGAATGGATGCGGCGCGCTATTTGGCCGGAGACAGACAGGCATTGTCGCTGGGTGCTGACAATCTCAGCTTTGAGGCATTTCCTTCCGAAGACAGCGAAAACTACGTGCCCGTGCACACCTACCTGCTGGCACAGCAAGGAGTAACGATTATGGAACTGGTCAACCTGGAGCAGCTGGCAGAAGACAAGGTGTACGAGTTCGCGTTTATTGGAACACCCCTAAAGATTCGTGGCGGAGACGCCGCGCCGTTGCGGCCCATTGCAATACCCTATACCTCTACTCGTTAATCGCCGGTCTTTGATTCTTTACTGGAGATTTCACTATGAACATTCACGAAGCCCTGGACTGGCGTTACGCCGTCCGCGAATTTTCGCCCGAGAAGCTTGGTGCCCATACGGTGGAAACACTGGTTGATGCGGCTCGCAAGAGCGCCTCTTCTTATGGACTGCAGCCCTATAAAATTCTGGTTGTCGAGAGCAAGTCGGTTCGGCAGGATTTGCTGGCCTACTCTTTTGGCCAACAGAAAGTGTTGGACTGCTCTCACTTGATTGTTTTTGCGGCGCAAACGGATATTGGTGACCACACGGTCGACAGGTATGTCACGCAGTTTGTGAAAACCCGCGACGTACCTGCCCAGGATATCTCCGGCTATGTGGCGCACATGAAAGAGGCGCTTGCAGCCAAATCCCGAGAAGAAAAGCGGGTGTGGGCGCACCAGCAGGCCTATATTGCCCTGGGGACCCTGCTCACTGCGGCAGCTTCAATGCGAGTAGATAGCTGCCCGATGACCGGTTTCGATCACCAAGCCTACGATGACGTACTTGGACTGGCAAAACTGGGCCTTGAGACTACTGCCATCGTTGCTTTGGGTTACCGCAGTGCCCGTGACCGAAGTTCAGGCTTACCGAAAGTGCGCTTTGATTACGGCGATATGGTGATCAGCGTGTAAGTGATACCCGGTCGATTTGGTAGTCTGGCTGGTGTTCCTTGTCTATAGGGTATAGGTTCGGAAGAACGGCAACACATTTTCGAGCTTACTGCCGTTCAAGAGGAGCACCAGCTCTATGAAGGTTTTTTCCAACCCGGTTGGTTCCGGAAATCTGTGGTTTGACAATCTCACCACGGCACAGGGCACACCGGTCGCGTACGATCCACAGGCCAGGTCTTTCGTTCCGATGCCGCCCTTTTGCGCGAACCGGGACATCATCGGCTGCAACTGGATTGCGCCTGAACAGGGGGCCTTCTGTCGTTCCTGCGCGATGACTGCTCTGGCGCCCGACCCCAATATTCCTAACGCCATGCCCAATTGGGCCGAGACAGAAGCCTCCAAGCGCTGGGTGCTGGACAACCTCGGCCGTTGGCACTGGTTTCGCCCTGAGGATCCGGGCACGCGCCCGGTTTTCCACATGTTGGCCGAGGGGCTGACCCCGGTTGCCATGGGGCACGCGAACGGCGTGGTAACCATCAGCGTCGCAGAGGCGGATCCCGTGGTTCGTGCCACCCGACGGCAGGCCCTGGACGAACCCTATCGAACCATGGTCGGCCATATGCGCCATGAAATCGCCCATATGCTCTGGTGGCGCCTGAGCTTGCGTGAAGACTTTCTGGATGCGTTCCGGGAGATGTTTGGTGATGAACGCGCCGATTATCCGGCGGCCCTTGAACATCACTATCACAAAGGTCCGCCGGAAGACTGGAGGCTGTTCTATCTCACCAGCTACGCCTCGGCACACCCGCACGAGGACTGGGCGGAGACTGCGGCACACCTGCTGCACCTGACGGACATCACCGACAGCCTGGTGTCATCCGGTCTGACCTCGCCCGAGGTGCCGAGACAGGGGTGGGATCCCTACTCGGAGCCCGACACGGCCATGCTGATCAATGTTGCTGCGTCACTGGCCATCCGGGTTAACCATGTGAACCGCTCCATGGGACTGTCTGACCTGTATCCGTTTGTCCTGTCCGAAACGGCGCAGCGCAAGCTTGCGTTCGTGCACGACTGGTTGCGCCGCGGGGCCCAGGGCCTCTAGTCCAGGTGAGCGCCGGTCAATCAGGCCGGCGACACGCCAAAGAGCCACTGGTGGGCCCACACCACCATAACCACATACACGGCAAGGCCGCCAACGATCGCAATGACGTCATTAGCTTTGGTGGCTGGCAACGTGGTGATGGCGCGCTGGGTTCTGCGCTTCATGGATATCCGGTCGGCTACCGCCCAGGCAAGGAAGGAGCCGAACAGCAGAAGGTCGTGGAGCATCCCGTTCGCCAGAAGGTGAGCCAGAGCCCAAAGTTTGACGGCAATGAGCATGGGGTGCTTCAGTTTTGCCTTGATCTTTCCCGGGAGGTAGGTGGCAAACAGCAAAGGGAACACAGGCACCAGAAGCAGGAAGGCCACATGCTTGAGCCAGGCGGGCGGCATGTAGATCAGCGTCGGATCCATCCGGGCGGCGCCGTAACCCCAGACGATCAGAACCAGACCGACGAGGGACACCACGGAATACAGTCCTTTGAAGGCTCCTTCGCCCATGGACGCGTTCAGTCGGTTGCGCAGGGGCTCGTTTATGATTGAAAGCGAATGCACGCCCAGAAACAGAATGAGACCAACGATCAGTGTGGTCATTTGCAAAACTCCTTTTGGCTTGAGCGACAGGGTTGTCTGATTGGCAGGGCGCTTTCCTTGGAAAGCCCATTTGGTTGAAATCCAGATAAGTATAGGAAACCGGGACAGCAGATGCCTGAGCGTTTATGATCGGCGATCTGATTCACCGGATTGAAAAGGCGCCCATGAAGTTTCCCACGGTCACTGTTGTACTGGTATCTGCCGCCCTGCTGTTTGTTCTATGGGACCAGACCCGTGAACAGCCCGACCCCATCGATGCAAACCGCCTGACCAATCTCCGGGCCAATCCTGTGGAACTCAGTGCCGCAGTCGACTGGATTTTCACCCAGATTCCGGACTTCTGTTCAGACGCCACGGGCGAGGGCAGTGGCACGAAGGTTCACGCTGATTGCGTCGAAAAAGCCGAGGCAAGAACCTCTACTTGCCGCCGGATGCTTTATGATCGATTCCCGAGTGTTGTTGCTTCAGAGGCGACTTTCCGGGATGTTTCGCTCACGGCGATGGCGTGCCTTGTGCCCCGTTCAGGCTTGGTAAAGTAGGCTGCATTCAACCGATTTTTGGATAAGACGTGTGTCAGCATTCCGAGGTTATCTGGGTCACCGTGCATTCCGGATCGCCGAAGGAATCGTATTCGACATAGCAGCCGGGGCCCGCGCCAGATCCTGCAGGCAAAGAAAACCCTACACGGGTGTACTGGTTGTCGACGAAGGTCTCCAGGGAGGAATCGTTGGCGTCCACCGAGATGTAATCAAGCATTGTTAGCGTATCATCCGCCTCGGCGCGGCTTTCTGGGCACAGGTTGCGCCAGTCGACTTCCGAGCGGCCCGCTTCAGTTTCTATTACATAGTTGGTCTGTATTCCGCCGGGATTGCTGGCTGCTGGGGACAGCCCCTGTGCATAGGCTTTGCTTCTCACTATTCCTATTGTGCTTTTCATCGTGCCTTCCAGTGAATCCAATGCCGCCAGGCGGGCATCGGTTGAGAGGTCCGAAAATCGTGGCAGTGCAAAGGCGGCCAGAACTCCAAGAATGACAACGACGAGAACCAGTTCGATCAGCGTAAACCCGTCTGCATTCGGCTGTTTTTCGGGGCGAGTTGCGATGGCCATGGATAGTGCTCGTCTGAAGGCTTTGATAAACAAAGCATTATTTCATGAAGTCTGAAGCGGATCCATGTTGCTTCATTGATCGGATCCTGAGTGGGATCGATAGCCTGAAGGGCTGACTCCGAACCTGGACTTGAACGCCCGGCTGAACTGACTGGAATCATTGAAGCCGCACGAGAGCGCAATGGCGGTGATTTTGTCTCGGCTGTTCCGGAGCCGGTCTCGGGCCAGGATTAATCGTTGCTCCTGGACATATTGATACGGCGCACAACCGAAGGTAGCCCTGAAAAGCCGGGCAAAATGATAGGGGCTCAGGTTGACCCAACTGGCCATGTCGGCAAGCGTTAATGACTGATCCAGATGAGCGTGGATGCGTTCCTGCAGCATTCTGCGGTACCGAAATGACAACTGCCCCGTGACTTCCGGCAGTGTCTGTCGGACGCCGGAATGGCGACTGACAACCTGGAGAAGGAGCCATTGTGCGAGGTGGTCCATGGCCATGGTCTGGCCGGGAGCCTGCCAGTCGCTGAGTGCCAGTAGCTTGCCGGCCTGGGCGAGAACTGGATCCTCGGCGTGGTACAGCTCGGAAAGCTGACGCTTGTCCGGATCGGCATTCCAGGTCTGTTCGGCGCATCGAGCGACGTCCAGATCATTGAAATAGAGATGAAAAAATTCGAACTGTCCGCTGATTTGCCAACTTGAGCGGCTACCTGCCGGGAACAGGCAGACGGCGCCCGGAAAGCCCTGGCTTACAACCTTTCCGTTCAATACCCTTCGGGCCTGCTCGCCCTTGTCTATGTAGATGCTCAAAGCATGGTGTCTGGGCCGCTCGTAACGCACTTCGCCCTGACGATTCTGCCATTGCGCCAGAGCCCGCCCCTGATCCAGTTCAAGCATTCGCTGCGGAGCGACGCCAGCCGTTCTCAGGGTATCGACAATGTCGCGATTGGCCGGCTGCAATTGCTTTGGGCATTCGGGCATGGGTTCGGAATCAGTCTGCATAGGGAGCCTCCGCAAGAATCATCCATGGTTCAGCAGGATCTGACAAGTTTTGGTGTGGCTTGTGCCCTATGCTCGTGCCTGCTCAACGATTGTTCCCGATAGCAACAGGAATCAACGCCATGCCCATCTCTGTTCACTATGGTTTGACGGTACTGATCTGGGGGCTCACCTGGACAGCGATTCGTTTGCAGGTTGAAGCGGCGCCGGTCGATCTATCCGTTTTCTACCGATTCGTCATGGCCTCTGCCGTCGCATTGCTGGTGGTAGCTCTGGTGCGCAGGCTGGAAAAACTGACCCTCAAACAGCACGGCTGGCTGGTGCTGCAGGGGGCAACCCTGTACAGCATCAACTTCCTGCTGATTTATCGTGCGGCTGAATCCATGACAAGCGGTTTGCTGGCGGTGGTGTTTTCTTTGGCCGCTCTGTTTAACGCCCTGAATGGCTGGCTCTGGTTGCGCCTGAGACCGACTGCCCGGCTCTATCCGGCAATTTCTCTGGGTATCACGGGCGTGGCCCTTCTGTTCTGGCATGATCTGCAGCTTGGCAATGCCACGGCGACCAGCATTCTGTTCGCAATTGCCGGAACCTTCTGGTTTTCCATGGGTAACCTGGTCAGCATCAAGGTGCGAATGTCAAAGGTGCCGCTCTTCCTGGCAAACGCGTGGGCCATGGTTTACGGCGCGGTGATTCTTGGCATCTGGTGCCTGATTCAGGGTGTGGAATGGGTGGTCCCCACTGCGGCGACATTCTGGGGGGCAACCGTCTTCCTGGCGGTGCCCGGCTCCATCATTGCCTTTTATTGCTACATCACCGTTATCCAGACTCTCGGGGCCGACAAGGCTGGCTACGCCACCGTGCTCTTCCCGGTGGTCGCCCTGAGCGTGTCGACCTGGCTCGAGGGTTTTGAATGGACAGCAACCGCGGTGCTGGGCGCATCCCTGGCCCTGCTTGGAAATTATGTTTTGTTTCGATCGGCCAAAGCATAACGCTGGTGTAGCTCGCGCACTGCGTCTGCCAGCGCGGGGAAGGGGCCCTCGGTGGGAACGCCCGGAACCACTTGGTTGATTGGCAGGGTTGCAACGGGCGGTGGCGCCACGTGCAGTTCATCCAGCCAGGTTGAAAGCTGCTCTGAAGAGCTTGCGTAGACGATGCGGCCGAGCCCCACCCAACCATGGGCAGCCGCACACATCGGGCAGTGTTCGCCAGAGGTATAGACCGTTGAAGCTGCTCGCTCGTCCGGGGTCATGTTGGCAGCCGCCCAACGGGCTATCTCAAACTCCGGGTGGCGGGTCTCATCACCGCCAGCGGTTTCGTTGTGTCCTTCGTACCTGACGGCACCGGTCTCATCCACCAGCACAGAGCCAAACGGCGGGTTCCCGCTATCAACGGCCATTGAAGCCAGTTCCACGCAGCGGGCAAGATGTTTCATTTCAGTTTCGTAGATCACAATTCCTCCTTCACTGACCTCGGGCGTCCAGGTAATGCATCCAGAGCATACGAGCCGCTACCGCGCGCCACGGCCCCCATTGTTCGGCAAAGGCCAGCTGCTCATTCTTTGTCGGGCGGGCATCGAGCTTTTTGATGTCCTGTATTGCGGATGCCAGTGCCAGATCGCCCTGGGGCCAGACGTCCGGCCTGCCCAAGGCCATCATGTAATAGATGTCGACGGTCCAGGGCCCCAAACCGGGTATATCCAAAAGGTGGCTTCGGCCCTCGGCATCGTCAAGTGTTGCGAGGCGGGAGAGGTCCAGCTCACCACTCGCTATCCGATTGGCCAGCTCAACACAATACCGGGATTTCTGCCGTGTGAGCCCGACATTCCTGAGCCCGGACTCGCCGGCGCGCCTCACAGAATCAGGCGTTACCATTTCAAGGTGGGACTCTAGCCGCTGGAACATGGTGGCGGCGGCTTTGATCGAGACCTGTTGTTCAAGAATGATGTGGACCAATGATGCAAACCCGGGTTCGCGAATCCAGGTTGGCGGGTATCCAAGTCGGGCTCGCACCTCGTAAAGGTCGGGATCTCTCTCAGACAGGACGTCAACGCCCATCCGCAAGGTTTCGTCAGTGATCGTCTTTTGTTGCATAACCCCCTTTTGCCTAATGGCGAGCCGATTCCCGGTCTCCGTTCAGAATCTGCTGTTGCACATAGGAGCGAGCTTGCTCCGGCGGTAGAGACTCCATTGCAAAGGTCAGTGCCGACCAGACCAGAGCCATCATGACAGTCTGGAGTGAAACGCTGCCATCCGCGGGCAGTATCTGGTCGTCTGCCAATAAGGCGTTGATGGCTTTCAGGAGCTCGGGCGAAGAGCGGCAATCCTCAACAGTTGCAGCAATTGATGGTGCATCCGGGGAGACATGTTCAAAGAAAAACGTTTGGGCCGCTCGGGCGTACCCGTCACGAAAAGGCTCCTGGTTCGAGCGTTCTATGATGTTTCCCATCGCACTGCAGATGGAAGCCGCAATCACGATGCCCGAGTAGCCTCCGGGTGCGTCGTGGCGAAGCTGGCGTTTCGATCGGAATTGTTCGAGCCGTTTCGAGATGGCCGTACCGTACTGGGCGATCTCATCCACCATTTCAACGCCGCTGTCATCAAAGGGTTTGGATATCAGGCTCATGGAATGACTCTCAAATCAGTCGGGCAAACTGGACAGCCGCTTTGGAACCGGCCCCCACGAGCCCTGTCCATAGCCTCAGAACAAGACTCGCCTCAGCGGATCGATATTGCCCGGCTTCGTCACGATGGTGGACTTCGTCGAGCCGGCATGTCTCGAATCCTGCAAGTATAGCCCGCTCCGACTCGCGCCATGCATGCGGAGAAAGCGTTTTGATCTGCTCCTGGTAGTGCAGGTCAACAAAGGTTTCCACGGCTTCGATCGTGGCGAAAACCGCCTGTTTTCCCATCAATGCCGGGATAAGCCCCGTCAAAAAGCCGGCCAGGCGCCACAGTGGCAGCAGCAGGCTCGGGCGATAGCAGCACTGAAGCTGGTTAAAGAAGCGCAGATGCTCGCTCTCCGAGGCCAGGTGCTCCGTCGCGAAATCCAGCAGCTCTTTTTGGGGTCGCGTCGCCAGAATTCCCCGGTAAATCCACACGGCACCGGTTTCTCCCGCATGACTGCAGCGCAGCTCCTGCTCGAACTGCCGGCTTACTCCAACCTGGGAGAGCTGCTGGTGGTGTATGCCGTCGATCTGTAGTTCCGCCATCATTCAATATCCGCAGACACGATGGCAGTTTGTACGAAACAGACCCTCATTGGTTCTCAGGACCGATCCTTGGCGAACGAGTGGTGTCATTCCCATAAGGATATGCCCTTAGAGTCGAAAGGGATCCTGATGTGGGTAGGATGCGTAGTGCTTAGTGCTTTCGATGACCAACCAATGAGGTGAAGTCACTATGAAATTAACGCTTAAACACACCGTTGCTGCAGTCGCGCTCGCTCTGATTTCCGGCGTTGCGATGGCGGCGGAACACGTCGTTGAAATGAAGAATTCCGGCGCTGACGGCGCCATGGTTTTTGAACCGGGATTTGTGAAGGCCGAGCCTGGCGATACCGTCAAATTTGTTCTTGTCGATCCAGCACATAACTCCGTGTCCGTAGAGGTGCCTGAGGGTGCTGAAGGCTGGCAGAGTGCTATCAACGAAGGCATTACGGTAACGCTCAACGAAGAAGGGGTATATGTGTACAAATGCACTCCCCACGCTGCGCTGAACATGGCCGGTGTCATTCAGGTAGGCGAAGCGGTCAATTACGACTCTGCGAAAGCCGCCGTGGATAAGCTCACTGCAGCCGCTGCAACGAACAAGGACCGTCTGACCGGTTACTTTGAAAAAGTCCAGAAGTAAGTTAATCGGGCTAAAGGCCGCTCAAATTACTGCGCGGCCTTTTCTCTTTTAATCGAAGACAATGCGATTACGGCCGTCCCGCTTCGCTTTGTAGAGTCGCTGGTCGACCAGATCCAGGAAATCGGCGATGCAGTCGTCGCGTGAGGGAACCACAGTGCCTATTCCCATGCTGATCGTAACCTTTTTACTGTTCGGGCTGTCCCCCTGGGGAATCTGTTCCTCAAGGAGTAACTGACGGCAACGTTCAGCCACACTGATGGCAGCTGACGCGTCCGTTTCGGGCAAGACGATTACGAATTCCTCACCACCGAACCTTGCCACGAAGTCGCGGGGACGTTGGGCCGCGTTCTCCAGTAGCGTAGCGATTCGTTTGAGACACTCATCGCCCTGCAAATGGCCGTTCAGATCGTTGTACGCTTTGAAATTGTCGATATCGAGCAGTATGACTGACAGAGAGGACTGGTGTCGGATGGCGTGGTTCCAGTTCTCGTTCATGACGGTATCAAACATTCGGCGGTTTGCGACGCCGGTAAGTCCATCCTTGTAAGAGTACTCTTCCAGTTTCTTCTGCAGTGCGACCAATTCGTCCTCGGTTTTCTTGCGCTCGCTGATGTCGAACATAAAGCCGATAAGAGCCTCGACATCGCCGTTATCGTCACGCAGTACATGCACCACATCCCGCAACCAGACGTATTCCCCTCCCTCCGTGAGGGCCCGATAGTCCGCCTCATGATCGACTCCGGCCTCGGATTGCGATACGCAGAAATTGACAACCCGCTCCCGATCCTCGGGGTGCATGCGGGTGGCCCAATCGTCTACGGTTAGCCAGCTGTCCTGGGGCCAGCCGAGCAAGGCTTCAATCTGAGGCCCTATGTATTCGAATTGCATGGTTCGCCAGTTGATTTTCCAGGGAATCGCTCTGGTTGATTCCAATAAGGTTCTGTAAACAGAGCTATCTTCAACCAGTCCAGCGGGGTTGTCACTCAATGCATTTTTCTCCGATTACCGAGCCAGAGCAGCTCTGTTTCTGGGTGATGAACGTAAAAGGAACGTGGTTTCCTATGGTTAAGATAAACCAGTCCCCGCATCAAAAATACCGCTTTTGGTGCTTGCCAGTCTTCGGGGTGATCCCGTTGTTTCAGGAGGTGTGATTGTGAGCATTGATCCGGTGCGTAATTCTCGAGTCACGAACGCACTGAAAACACAGTTCGTTGCTGATGCCCTCGCCATGCCCGTCCACTGGTATTACAACCCCATGGACATTGAAAAGGCTTTTCCCGGCGGAGTCCAGAAATTCGAGGCCGCACCGGAGTTCCATCCTTCGTCGATCATGTCTTTGCACTCTACCCGCCGTGGTGGTCGCCGTTATGGTCATAATGCTGAGGCGGAGCCGCAAATTGTGGGCGAGGTTATCCTCAAGGGCCGCGACCAGTTCTGGAATGTGCCGAACGTTCATTATCATCATGGCATGGGTGCGGGAGAGAACACCCTGAATGCCCATTGCAGCCGCGTGCTCATGCGTTGCCTGGCGGACGGGAAAGGTGAATACAGTTCTCAGGCGTTTCTTTCGGCGTACATCGGCTTTATGACCGCCGATCCACCGGCGCATCCGGATACCTATGCTGAATCCTACCACCGAGGGTTTTTCGCCAATTATGCGAAGGGTTTACCGGCGCAGCAGTGTGCCATGGTTACCCACGATACGCCGTCTATCGGTGGCCTGGTGACGATTGCTGCACTGGTGTTTGCAGAGCGACTCCGTGGCAGGGACGTAACCGGTATTCAGGCCCATTGTCGGGACCATCTTGCGCTGACCCATCCGGATGAGAGCTTGATGAGGGTATGCGACCGCTACGTGAAACTGCTCTGTGGTCTGCTCGAAGGTCCCGATGACGAGGGTATCAAGGCGCTGCTTTCAGAGGCTGGCAAGGGTGCTGGCGGGCTGGATGTCGCCGGATTGGTCAAGCGGAACCTGCCCGACAACCAGGTCGTGGGCCGGATGTATTCGCCAGCGTGTTATATCTCAGACTCCTGGCCGGTCGTTCTTTACCTGGCCTACAAGTACCGGAACGATCCGTGGCTGGCGCTTCGCATGAACACCAACCTCGGTGGCGATAACGTTCACAGAGGCATCGTGCTGGGGGCGCTGTTGGGGCTGACGACTGGTCAAGTGGCCACCAACTGGTTCGATCAGTTGGTGGCCCACGAGGCGATCAGTGAGGAGATCACCGCGCTGATCAGCGCGGCAAGCGCTCCCAGATAGTCACTTCAGACAGGGTATGCTGGAACTTGTGTTGGGTTTCGCGGATAACGAAAGGCACCTTTTTCGGCTCACTGACTAACCGGAAATGCTGTGAGAGGTGTTCTTTCAGGCCATCCAGCGTGGTGTGATTCTCACCATCCTTCTTGAAACCGCCAATCCACTCTTCTTTGGGCGTATGTTCTTCCAGCCAGGTGTAGGGAGAGGCAATAACCAACAGGCCACCGTCGTTAATGCGCTCGTGAATGCTGTCCAGGAAGCGCCTTGGGCGGTAAAGGCGATCAATGAGGTTGGCCGCCAGAACAAGGTCGTAGCCCGAGTACTGCGGTTTCAGGTTACAGGCATCGCCCTGGTAGAAGCTTACCCGATCTGAGCATTCCTCAAGACCCAGCTCTTTGAGTGTCCGGGTGTGATAGCTGACCAGTTCACCTTCCTCTGCCAGCGCATAGCGAATGGAGCCCTGCTCGGCCATCTCCACGCCCAGCCTGATAAAGTTGGCCGAGAAATCGACACCTTCCACCTCGTCAAAGCGCCTTGCCAATTCAAAACTGGACCGACCGCAGGCACAGCCCAGATCCAGGGCTTTTCCGGTTGGCTTGCCCGTCATCGCATCCAGGGCAAGATCCGCCAGGGCTTTGGGGAAGTTCTCAACACCAAACCAGGTGTCACCGAAGTGGAATTCCGCGTATTCAGTCAGCAACCGGTCGCTTTCATAGTAGGCGTTCGGTTGCACGGCCTCGTTTTCGGAGGCGATGTAGCGGAAGCCGGCATGCTGGAAGAAGTGCCTGCGGAACGCATAACGAGCCGACATTCGGGCTTCGTTGCCGCAGGAAATCCAGGAACCGCCCTTGATCAGGTTGTGTTGCCCGTCGAACGTCGGCGTTGTGAAATCGTCGTACAGCGGATGAACCTTGAAATTATCGAACGGATAGGTCGGTGTTTCCGTCCATTGCCAGACGTTGCCAACAACGTCGAACCACTGACCATGCCGGAACCGGGTAACCGGGCAAGAAGATGCTCCATGGTCGAGATGCAGGTTGGCCTTTGCGGGATCATGGCCCACTTCTTCGATGCCGGCCTCGGCGCACAGGCGGTACCACTCGTCCTCGGTTGGCAGGCGGATTGGCTGGCCGGTTTGCTCCCGTTTCCACTCACAAAAGGCTTTGGCCTCGTGGTAGTTCACCTCGACGGGCCAGTCCCAGGGCATCTCGACCTCTTCAGTCATAAGGCGCAGATGCCAACCGTTCTGCCAGCGCCAGAAAGTCGGATGCTTCGCCATGGCAAATTGCCGCCAGGCACAACCCTCCTCACTCCAGAATCGATCCTCCTGGTAACCACCGGCTTCAACAAACTCCAGGAATTCCTGGTTGCTGACGAGATACTGACTGGCCCTGAACTCATCAACCTGGGCCTCGTGTTCGCCGTACTCATTGTCCCAGCCGTAGAAGGCGTCGTCGTAGGATTTGCCGATGGAAACTGTGCCAGCCGGTACGGTGAACAGTTCGTTTTCCGGTGCTTCGCCGGTCTCGCGAATCGGTGCCCATTCTGGCTGCGGCCGCACCTTTGAGAGGTCGTGCTGGCGGATCAGCACGGACGAGGTCTCAAGGTGGATGCGTTCGTGCTCAACACCCATAACGATCGGCCACCAGGGATTCTCCCAGTTGATCGGCAGGCTGAGCGGGAGTGTTTCAATCAGGTCCAGAACAGTTGCGCGAACTTTAGCGCGGTAATCCAGCACCTCGGCAACGGTGGGCCAGTCGTAATGATCTTCGTCCAGATCGTCCCAGCTCATCTCATCAACGCCCACCGCGAAAATCGACTCCATGTGAGGGTCGATGCGCTCTGGAAGGAGTTTGGCCAGCACCAGTTTATTGACGAAAAAAGTTGCGGTGTGGCCGAGGTAAAAAATGAGGGGGTGTCTCAGAGGAATCGATTTCTGGAAATAGCCCGAATCACCGGCGAGGCAGTCGAAGAGGCGCGTGTAGGTATCAAAGGTGTTGGTGAAGTAGGAAGCAATTTCGGCGCGTTTGTCCTCCACAGACCCAACACTCAGATCCGGCGTTCTAAGCAGGCCGACTCCGGGTTTGAGGGCTCGGCTGGGGGACTGCACTTCCGGTATTGGCATTGTCATTTATGGACACGTCCTTTGTTGTGTTTGCTAACAGCAATACGTCTTGTGGGTGGGGGATGGTTCAATTTCCCCCTAAAACTGTTCAGACGATTCCTTTGCCGAAATTGTTACAAGCCGGATTCTTTGGCCAAAGCTACCGCTCGGGGCGCGCCCAGTGCAAGAAGAACGGCACCCGATGAACAGGCAAGCATTGAAACTGCGATGCTCAGGAGTGTCTGGCCTCCAGAGACAGAGGATAGGGTGCTGACTGCCCCGGCAATGGTGAACTGCGATGCGCCCAGAAGAGCCGCCGCAGTGCCGCTGAGATTCGGAAAGAACTCCATGGCGTTGGCCATGTTATTGGGCACGATGCCGCCCTGGCAGCCGATGGCAACGATGATGCACCCTGCCACCAGCCAGAGGGGCCCCTGGAACTGCACGCTGGCAACCAGAGCCACAAGAGCCAGGCATTGTGCAATAACCTGGGCACGCACCAACTGCACCGAGGAAAATCGCCTCAGCAGCGGACGATTAGTCAGATTCAGGGCAGCCATGAACGCAATGTTGGCGGCGAACAGAAGGGCGAAGGTGCTGTTGGAGAGCCCGTACCATTCCTGATAGATAAATGAGGAGTGGGTGATGAACAGGAGCATAGTGCTGAAACACAGAACCTGAATGCCGATAAAACGCATGGTGGTTTTGTGTTTGAGCACCAGCAGGTAATTGGTCACCAGGGAGCGAATGGGCGTGGTTGTCGGTGTGCGCGGTTGAAGCCTTGGGAAAAGCGCCAGTTGGAGAGTTAGCACAAGAAACGCGGCATAGCCGGCCAGCATCAGGAATATCCAGTGCCACTCACCCAGTGCAAGCATCAGTGAACCCAGCGACGGCGCCGCAGCGGGCGCTATGAACATGATCAGGCCAATGAGCCCGAACAGCCGGGCAGCGTCCTGTCCACTGACTTCGTCGCGAACAATCGCAGGAACCGACACCGCACAGAAAGCGCCACCAATGCCCTGCGCGATCCGCCAGAACACCATGTCGGACAGAGTGTCAGCCAGCGATACCATGACTGCACCTGCCATAAAAATCAGCAATCCACCGAAAAGCACCGGTTTGCGACCGTATCGGTCAGACAGGGGGCCGCCCACCAGCTGGGCAAGCCCCAGGGTGGTGACATAGGCGCTGAGCGTGAGCCCCACGTGCCCGTGATCAACGCCCAAACCGTCGGCAATGTCCGGGAAAGCGGGCAGGTAGGCATCAAGTGCCAATGGCCCGAGCGCCACGGTCATGCCCAGCAGGATGGCCAGGTGCAGATGCGACAAGACTGATCTCCTTGAAAGGTAGAATCCTAACAATACGGTGGCATATTTCATCAGACCATGCGTATTTTCAGAAATCCCCGTGCATGATCCATTCACTTCCTGTAGCCTGCGCGGCTTTTTCTTCCGGAGGCAGACCTTATGACCGCTCAATCCCAATCTCTCCCGCGAGCCCGAAGCGGGCCGCTTGCAGACAGTGATCCCGTTGTTCTCGTGCTCACGATCGGCTTCATACTTCTGTTCGTGGGTGCCTCGATCGTCGACAGCGGATACGTGGCCGACCTGATCGGAGCCGGGTTTGCGTGGACTGCAACCTATCTGGGCTCTTTTTTCCAGGTGCTGCTGCTACTCACGTTTTTCATCGCTATGGGAACAGCCCTGAGCCGGGCCGGCACTGCCAGAATCGGCGGACTGGATCGGCCGGAGATTGGTCGGTTTCGCTGGTTGTCGATGATTATGTGCACCCTGCTGGCCGGGGGCGGAGTGTTTTTCGCGGCCGGGGAACCGGTTTACCACTTCGTTGTCACACCGCCGGCCTTTGATACCGAAGCTGGCTCAGCCTCGGCCGTTGCTCCTGCAATGGCCCAGTCGTTCACGCACTGGGGTTTCCTGGCCTGGGCCGTGTTGGGCTCCCTTACAGCGCTGGTTCTGACCCGTGCCCATTACGGCCAGGGCAAACCCCTGCAGCCGAGAACCCTGTTATACCCGGTGTTTGGTGAGAAGGTCATTCAAGGGCGCCTTGGCGGTGTTATCGATGCCTTCTGTGTGATTGCCGTGGTAGCAGGGACGGTTGGCCCCATCGGATTTCTGGCCACTCAGATGAGTTTTGGATTGCATGAGCTGTTTGGCGTACCGGATGGATATGGCACCCAGTTGACCGTATTGGTGGTGCTGGCCGGCGTCTACATGACCTCTGCCATGACCGGACTGCACAAGGGCATTCAGTTGCTGAGCCGTTTCAACGTGATTCTGGCGCTCGTCATTGCCGGGGTTATCTTTGTCTTCGGGCCAACGCTGTTCCTGGCCAATACCTACACCCAGTCGATGGGCGAATACGTGACCTCGTTCTTTGCCATGGCAACCATGACCGCTGAAACTGCCCCTGCCTGGTGGATGAAATGGTGGACGGTGTTCTTCTTTGCCTGGTTCATTGGTTACACGCCGTTGATGGCGGTCTTCGTCGCCAGAATTTCCCGGGGCCGGACGGTTCGGGAAATGGTTCTGGCGGTTGCCGTTCTGGCGCCCATCGCGACCACCATCTGGTTCACACTGCTCGGTGGTTCCGGCATTTATCACCAGCTTGCCGGTACCTTCGACCTGACCGAAGCACTGAACAACTTCCGCTTTGATGTGGCCACACTGACCGTGGCGCAGGCCCTGCCCGGCGGCACCTGGATGGCGGCTGCGATTCTTTTGCTGACAACCATTTTCGTGGCCACCACCGGCGACTCCATGAGCTATTCCATTGCCATGGTCGGGGCAGGCCATGACGAACCGAACCCGTGGATCCGTGTCTTCTGGGGGGGTGCCATGGCATTGATGGCAGCGATTCTTCTGTACATGGGGGCGGGCCAGATCGGCGTGCTCCAGCAGTTTATTGTGCTGACGGCGATTCCGGTTTCACTGATCATCCTTCCCTCGCTCTGGACCGGGCCGAAAGCGGCCTTGGCAATGGCGCGTGAGCAAGGGCTGGTCTAGGCTTTTATGGAACACAGCGGGACAGGGACGTACTTCCTCGCGGACTCCTATGATCGAAAGCTCCTGGAGGGCTGATGCTGGAATCGTTTGAAGCCGGTTTCACGGCTTGGTTGTGGCCGGGGTCTTCGGCGATTCTTGCGGTTGCGGTTACTTACATCGTTTACCGTCTGGCCCTCGCTGTGTTCCGGCATTTCTCAGAGTCCAGAACGGTCATCCGGCTGTTCCTGGATGCCGCTGCCCGGGCTTTGGGTGTCGTTTTCTGCCTGCTTACCCTGGTCGGTTCCCTGGCCGCCGCGCCAGCGGATCTGCCCCTGATCTCAGCCATTCAGCAGGTCGCCACCCTGCTGCTCATCCTTGCCATCACATGGGCGGCAGTCAGACTGACTTCGGCTATTGGCGAAGTCATTGTTGCGCTCAATCCGGTGCTGGAAGGGCAGTGGAAGCGAGCCCGCAAGGTCGAAACCCAGACCCGATTCCTGGTCCGCGCACTTAACATCCTCATCGTGATCATCGGTCTTGGCGCTGCCCTGATGACCTTTGAATCGGTTCAGCACATGGGCGCCAGCCTTCTCGCCTCCGCGGGTGTCGGTGGCCTGATTCTCGGTTTCGCGGCCCGTCCTGTGTTGAGCAACCTGCTGGCCGGCATGCAGATTGCCCTGACCCAACCCTTCCGTATAGACGACGTGCTGTATGTGCAGGGTGAGTGGTGCTGGGTGGAAGAAGTAACAGCCACCTATGTGGTCTTACGGGTCTGGGATCTGCGCCGCCTCGTAGTGCCACTGCAATGGTTTATCGAGAATCCGTTCCAGAACTGGTCCAGGAATACCGCAGAGCTGCTGGGAACAGTGTTTATCTGGGTCGACTACACCATGCCGGTTGAACCGCTCCGGCAGGAATTCACTCGTCTGCTCAATGAATCGGGGCTCTGGGATGGCGAATTTTCCTCAGTGCAGGTGACCGATTCCAGTGATCAGGCCATCCAGGTGCGTTTTTTGATGAGCGCCGCCAACTCCAGCAAGAACTGGGACCTGAGATGTGCGGTCCGGGAGGGCATGGTAACCTTCATTCAGGAACACTACCCGGCTCAGCTACCCAGGCTTCGGGCCCGGATGGTGGAAAACTGAGATTTCTCGAGGACCCTGCATGTCTGCCAAAACCGTCTGGATAACCGGTGCTTCCTCTGGCATCGGTGAAGCACTTGCCTTGCAGTTTGCAAAGAATGGCGACCGTCTGGTGCTTTCCGCTCGTCGGGAAGATGAGTTGGAGCGTGTTGCCGAACGTTGCCGGGCTGCCGCCGGGACAGGAACCGGGCAGGTACTGGTACTCCCACTGGACGTTACCGACTGGGATTCACTTCCGGGCAAGGTTGAGGCGGTCCTGGCTCAGTTCGGTACCATCGATCTGCTGGTGAACAACGCCGGCGTTTCGCAACGGTCCCTGTGCAAGGACACAGACATGTCGGTCTACCAGAAACTGATGGATGTGGATGTCATGGGTCAGATTGCCCTGACCAAAGCGGTGCTTCCCCATATGCTCGAGCGTGGCTCCGGCCACCTCGCCGTGACCTCCAGCGTCGCCGGTAAAGTCGGCGCCCCCATGCGTACCGGCTATTGTGCCGCGAAGCATGCCGTTATGGGATTCTTCGATGCGTTACGGGCCGAGGTTGAAGGCCAGGGCGTGAGCGTCTCGACCATCACCCCCGGTTTCATTCGCACGGATATTTCCCGCAATGCCCTTGCCGGTGACGGCTCAGCCTACGGCAAGGAAGATGAGGACATTGCTGGCGGCATGGACGTGACCGAGTGCGCCGAGGTGGTGTTCAAAGGTCTCGAGGCAAAGAAGCGCGAAATCCCGGTGGGTAAGGGCAAGGAAATGGCTGCCCTCTGGATCAAGCGAATCTCGCCAGAGGCCCTGTTCCGTATGGCGAGGGCTCGATCCTAGGGTTCAGCCGATTAAAGCCGGGGCTGATCAGAACTTGTAGTTCAGCCCCACTGCAAGCAGATACGAGGATTCATCGTAGAAGGTCAGGTTGGACTGGGTGTCGCCGTAGCCTGCAAACGAAATAAACGACCAATCCTTCCAGCCCATGAACTGTGGGTACTCGTAGGCTGCGAACAGACTGAACTCATCATCCGAACGCGTCCTGTTGAACAGGGTGCTGGCGCTGTCGTAATCCCGTCTTGTGAATCCTGCGGTCAAAACCAGTCTGTGCCGGTCCAGAATATTGAACCAGCTGACTTCGGCTCCATAGGCGTCGAAGCTGCTGGCACTGCCATCGGCATCGTGCTGGATGTAAACAACAGAGGGTGAGACAAAGCTGGTCGGCGAGACGGTAAAGCGGTAGCTACCTTTCGTGTAGTAACTGTCTGCATCCCGGGCCAGGTCTGTACCCGCCGTCAGATCATCTTCGACATCCGTTGTTGCAAAGGCGAGATCCAGGCTAAAGCCGGAGCCGGAGATGCTGTTAAGTTGCAGACGGTAGGCGTTGCCTGAGACGTCTGTTTCTTTCCTCGGCGTGTTGAGCTGATAAGGATTTTGCCAGGTTTCTCCCGAAATCACCGTGGGCAAAAAGGAAACATCCACCACGGTTCCCGAGCTGAGACTGTATTTATACCCGAGTTGCACGGCCAGGGTGCCGACCGCAATATCTTCCCTGGTGGTACCAAAGTAAATCTGCTGATTCAGTCCATCGCCGAAGGTGTAGGCAATGTTGCCAAGGGGCGCGATCAGGCCCTCTGACTCGCTGTCTGCCTTGTTCTCGAGGGAACTGATGGTTCGGTTGCCATCGACGTTAAAGTTGGACGTGGAAGAGATGATCCCTGCATTCAGCGAGACTTCACCGCTGAACCCCTTTTGAGGAGGCGCCGGTTGCGCGAAGACAGGCATCGCGATGAACAGAGCCGGGAGGGCAAGGTGCTTTTTCATTCGGAAGCTCCGATTATGGTGGATTGGGCGCGGTTTTCTGGGGTACGACCTCAATGATGCAGTATTTACGTGTAAACATTGTTTCGCGGTTCAGCCAGACGATGACTGCAGCCAGGGCTCCCACCGAGCAATGTCGAAACTCAGCAACAGAAACAGGTTTAACGAGCGAAAGGGAATGGAATCGGGTTGTGTGGTGTGATCTTCTGAAGGCATTCACTGGCGTCCCGTTTGTGGCCGAATGCGGGGTAGGCCGGTTCCAACACACAGTGATAATACGCAGTTAAGTGGAGACGGGGGTAGTGCTATTGAAAAAGCAACCGTTGGTGGCCTTTCCTCTGGTTTACCTGGGTTGGGCGTATATCCTCTGGATACCGGTGCTGCTCTCGGATTCCTCGGTTTGGGCATTTCCAAACCTGATCTGGTTTTTGATTGGCGGGGCCAGCCCTGTCGTTGCCGGTCTTGGCCTTGCAGCGGCGAACGGTGGAAAAGAGCAACTGGAAGACCTTTGGCGGCGCCTGACGGACTGGCGTCGTATCCCCGGCCGCTGGTGGCTCATCATCGTGTTGTTCTGGCTTGCTTACGATCTTGCCATGGCGGGCCTGGCAATGCTTCTGGGCGTTGCTGGCGAGCCCCTGGATACCAACTGGCAGTTGTTTGTTAATCCCGGGCCCTTGCTGTTCTTGTTGGTTCTTTCCTTTGTGTTCCCGGCAGTGGAAGAAGTGGGGTTACGCGGCTTTTATCTGGAGGCCCTGCAACAGCGCTTCAGTCCCCTTGTAGGGGGCCTGGTGAACGGGGTGGTCTGGGCGCTGTGGCACGCACCCTTCGTCTTTTTCCCCGGGTATTACGCCAACACCACGTTTCACCCCGAGCTTTACTGGTGGATGCCGATGATCATCTGCCATACGTTGTTGATTGTGCTCGTTTATAACCGCACTGGTCGAAGCATTCTGGCGGTCCTGATTTTCCACGCCATGATGAACTTCACCGGTGAATGGTTGCGAATTTCCCCTGAAATGTACCCCTTCATGCTCTTCGGCAACTTGGCCCTTGCAGCGCTGCTGGTCATGTTTTGGAAAAGCGGCCGCCAGTCTCTGCCAAATACGTGTTAGTCTCCGGCAAATACCCAAAAGCAAACGACTGGAGTGGCGTACCTGACATGAGCGGTGAAGACCTCAATCAAGTAATGGAAATGGATGGTGAAGAGCGGTACGACTACTTCCTGAGCCAGGTGGCCGAAGAGCGGGAAATATGGATTCTGGTGAACGGCGAGAGCCAGTTCCTCAAGATCGCCTCGGACGATGGCGACGTGGAATATCTGCCCGTGTGGCCGGCTTCGGGATTTGCCGCCGAATACGCCAACGGCGGCGAGGAGCTGACGCCCCGGAGTATTTCACTGCCAGACTTTTTCCGGAAATGGGTTCCAGGCCTAACAAGGGATGGCCTTGATGTGGGCGTGTTTCCCGGCCTCGATAAAACGGTATGGATCACCGAACCTGCAGAGCTCAAGCAGGATCTTCAGGACGTAATGTCCGATTTCTGAAGACGGCTTTTATCGTCTGGCCGGAGCAGAGGCGCTTCCGGCCAGTATGCCCCCGTCGATGTTCAGCTCAATGCCGGTCACGTAGTTTGATTCGTCAGAGGCGAGGTAAAGGGCCGCATAGGCAACATCTTCGGGTTTTCCCATCCGTCCGATTGGAACGCCAGCCTCTACCTCGGCTATCGCGGCCTCTCTTGCTTCTCCCTCTCCAAGCATCGCTTCCCACATGGGGCTCATGATGGCGCCGGGATGGATGGAATTACACCGGATCGGATAGCCTTTTTCAGCGCAGTGCAAGGCGACTGACTTGGTGTGATTGCGGACGCCGGCCTTACTGGACGCATAGGCCGCCGCCCCTGGAATGCCCACAAGTCCTGATCTGGAGGAAATGTTGACGATGCTTGCGGACCTGGAGGACTTCATCAATTTGATTCCATATTTACAGCCCAGGGCAACGCCATTCAGGTTCGTGGCGTGGACTGTCTCCCAGGAAGCAAGGTCGAGGTGCTCCGGATCGTGAGGTCCTGCACTTTCCAGGAAACCGGTAATCCCGGCGTTGTTCACCAGAATGTCCAGCCCACCGAACTGATCTTCGATAGACTTGGCGCAGGTTATCCACTGGGACTCATCGCTGACGTCCAGGTGAAGATAGTGCATGTCCAGTTTTGAGCTATCAACCAGTGCCTGTCCCATTTGGTCATCAATATCCGATACGATGACCGTTGCTCCCTGCTCAGCGAACTGAATGGCGATTGCTTCACCAATGCCGCGGGCCGCGCCGGTGATCAAAGCGGTCTTGCCATCGAGTCTTTTCATCCTGAACCCCAGCTTGATTTCTTTTCGTCTGCCCAGATCATCTATTTCAGTATACAACCTGAAGGTAATTAATCATGACTGACATCCGACACCTGGTCTGTCCCCACTGTCACAAGGTTAATCGCGTACCTGTGGATAAACTGTCAGCGGGCGGCAATTGCGGTGCCTGCAAACAGCCATTGTGGCCGGATCAGGTCCTGGAACTTACGGACCAGAGCTTTGCTGCCCATACAGGGCGCAGTGATGTGCCGGTATTGGTGGACTTCTGGGCAAGCTGGTGTGGCCCCTGCAAAATGATGGCGCCCCAGTTCGAGCAGGCTGCTAAAGACTGGCGGGGCAAGGTACGCTTTGCCAAGCTCAATACCGAACAGGCCCAGGGCCCGGCCGGCCAGTTTGGCATTCGCAGCATCCCTACCATGATCCTGTTTCAGAATGGCCGGGAAGTCGCCCGCCAGAGCGGCGCCATGAATCAGGCGCAGATCAGTCAGTGGCTGCAGTCCAAGGGTATTCGCTAGCCTGATAAGGCCATTTATTCGCTGGCCGGTCATTAAAACGCCACAATTGCTGAGGCCCTGCCATTGCAGGGCTGAAGACACCTATCCGAGCTGTTCCCACAAAGTTATCCACAGTTTTTGTGGGTAAAGCTGACGTTGCAGCGATGTCGACTTTTTCTTGGCGTGTGGCCAGAATTCAAGCCAAACTGTCTGTACCGAGCAAGGCATAGTCGGGCAAGCGACCGCTTTATCCGAGTGATCACTCCACCGAGGACCGAATGAGAGTAGTCCTGTTTATCATCGTGGCATTCTGGCTCCTCCCAGCTTCTTCCCAAACGCTCAAGATTATGGGGTCGGACGAAGGCTTTCTGCCGTTTTATTACGGCAACGACCTCAACGAGGGCATTCTGGTCGAGGTGATCAATGAATTCACCCTTCAGACCGGTGTCGCCGCCGATTTCCTCCCGATGGCGCGCAAACGCCAGCCCTGGGCTCTGGAGCGAGGGCTAGCCAACGCGGTTTTCGCCAACCCGTTATGGATGCCATTGCCGGATCGAATGCACGCCGTAGGGCCACTGTTGACCTGGCGTGATCGCGTCTTCGCGCAACCTGGCCGGCAACCGGACTCCTTCAATGACCTCAAGGGAGGCATTTGTCTTCGCAGATGGTTTGTCTACAGTGATCGGCTCGAGCGGCGGATCGGGAGCCAGCTGGTGCGCCATGACGCGTACAACGCCGAGCAGATGCTGCAAATGTTTCTGCACAAACGCTGCGATTACATTGTCATGAACGAAACGGAGTTCCGGTTTCTTGCACAGCTGGGGGACGTCGATCCGGAGCTTTACCGCACGGAACTGGTAGACGCCGAGTGGCCGGTCTATCTCGGGATACTCAACAACGAGACTGCTTTAATTGAAGCGGCGGAAGCTTTTTTCTCTACCTACACGATTGACGTAGAAGCCATGCTACCCAAATTGCCGCGGCCGGATCGTTGAAGAGATTGACGGTGGATTTGTCCATACGCGAGGCACTGAAGCGGTACGCCAATCGTTGTAGCGGAGGGTCCGCATTGGGATCGAACCGCATCCAGGACAATTACTATGAGTGACCTTTTAGAGAGCTTGGGGCTCGTTCCTTTCTTCATCCAACAACTGCCCGACCTCGGTCTGCTGCAGCACCGCCTCGGCCGCGTGACATCAGTTCAGCGTTCCAACTATACGGTTTTCACCGGTTCCGGTGAGGGGAGGGTGGAAATCGCGTCTGGTTTACGGCAGTCATCAGCTCTTGATAGACCGACAGTCGGCGACTGGGTAATCCTGGATGAGTCACTTTCGCGGATAGAGCAAGTCCTTGAGCGCAAAACTCTGTTCAAGCGCATTGGGGCGGGCACCAATCATGAGATTCAGCCCATTGCTGCGAACATTGATGTGCTTTTTATCGTTAGCTCCTGCAATGAGGAGTTTAAGGAATCCCGCCTGGAACGATATCTCACCTTGTGTGCGGAAGCCGGGGCAATGCCCGTTATCGTTCTTACAAAAGCCGACCTCGTTGACGATGTGGACGACTACGTTCGTCGAGCCCGCAACACACAGGCGGGAATACCTGTTGAAACGGCGAACACCCTGGATGCCTCAACTCTCGATGGCGTTCGTTCGTGGATTGATAAGCACTCTACTGTGGCACTTGTTGGCTCTTCCGGCGTTGGTAAGTCGACGCTCGTGAATACCTTGGCAGAGCAAATGCTCACTGCCACGAATGACATTCGCGAGGACGATAAAAAAGGTCGCCACACGACAACTCATCGTGAATTGCACATTCTGCCGTCCGGAGGGCTTCTTGTTGATGTTCCCGGAATGCGAGAACTCCGGGTAGCGGATATTGATCAGTCAATCGGAGCCGTTTTTGAGGATATTGCAAAAATGGCAGAGGAATGCCGGTTCGCTGACTGCCAACACGAGACGGAACCCGGTTGCGCCGTACTTCAAGCAATAGAGGAAAATAAACTCGACCCTCGCCGGCTGGCTAACTATAAAAAATTACAGCGTGAGAATAATCTGGCGACGGCAACCTTGGCAGAGAAACGTGCGCAAGGAAGAGCTTTCGCGAAAGCCGTAAAAAGTGGAATAGATATAAAACGAAAGCACCGATAACGACCCACCTACGGCACATGCGACTTGGACATGTATTATCCTGAGGTCTTTTTTACAGGCTGAGTATCTGCAATCGAGAAGGGAAAAGGGTGGGCGTACAAAGTGTCGGGCACAATTCATTGAGTTCCCAATACAACCTCATTCAATTGTGTTTGCAGGTTTCCATTCTGTTTGTTGGCCTGACCGTTGCCCTGGGCCACCTCTCTGTCACTCAACTGATTTATGTGGTTGCTCTATCCCAGTTCGGAGCAATTACTGAAGTCTTATCGGCAATCAAACGCGGGATTAGCTCACAAGTGGCAGCGAGCGTTGCTCAGGTAAGCGCAAGGCTGGCAGTCACTTTTGCTTTGTTTGTGTTTATGTCCGTTGGGCCTCTTTGGATAGCGGTTTTCCTGGCAATGGTATGGGCGTTAGCAGACGGAATACGCTATCTCTACTACATCAGAAAAGCGAGCAAGCTGCTTGCTTGGTTGCGCTACAACTCTTTCATTGTGCTTTACCCATTGGGCATGTCTCTTGAGAACATCATTGTCTGGAAAATTTTACTGAGATACTCAGAGTCTCCAGTCTGGCTGTTCCTGGCTTTCTTGGCCTGTTACTCGATTCCCGCAATCAAGATTTACATGTACATGTTGAGACAGAGAAAAAAGCATCTTCCAAACTGAGAGAGTTAGCGCCAGGTTTGAAGAACCTGGGCCTCCCTCTCGGGAGGCCTCTCACATCTTATGCTGTTGCTGTTTGACGGTTGTCCAGCGAGGCGGAAAACCGTGTCAGGAGAAGCGCACTGAGAACGATGACGCCGCCGATCCAGGGCGTATTCATCAAGCCCATGCCCTCGACTACGTAGCCGCCAAGCCACGCGCCACCTGCGATGCCGATGTTGAAGGCCGCGATATTCAAGCCCGATGCTACGTCTACCGAATGTGGGGTGAATCGCTCGGCCAACTGCACGACATAGACCTGCAACCCAGGCACATTACCGAACGCAAAGGCGCCCCAAACCAGTAACGTGATGACGGCTGCAATGGGGTTGTAGGCGCTGAATGTGAGCGCAAACAGGATCGCTGCGAGGCCGCCAAAGATGATGTACAGGGCTGAGGTTGGCCCAAGGCGGTCTGCCAACTTGCCTCCCCAGATGTTGCCGGTTGCTACGGACACGCCATAAACCAGCAGCAAGATACTGACGACGCCAGAAGCAAACCCGGTGACATCCTGCAGAATTGGCGTGAGGTAGGTGAATGCCGTGAAGGTGCCGCCATAGCCGACTGCGGTCATTGCGTACACGAGCAGCAGTCTGGGATGTGTAATAACCTCAAGCTGTTGGCGCAGTGTCGCTGGAGCAGATTGCTTCAGGTTTTTGGGCACAAGCAAGGCGCTGCCGACCAGAGCGATTGCGCCAAGCGCAGCCACGGTCAGGAAGGTTGCGCGCCAGCCAAACGTTTGCCCAATAAACGTGCCCAGAGGAACGCCTGTAACCAGAGCCACCGTCAGACCGGTAAACATGATGGCTATTGCGCTGGCCTCCTTGTCTTTTGAAACAAGACTGGTCGCAATCGTTGAGCCAATCGAGAAGAACACACCGTGGGCGAGCCCCGTCAGGATTCGAGCGGTCATCAGAGAGGCGTAATTCGGGGCCATCCAGGCAAGCACATTACCGATGATGAAAAGACTCATAAGGGACAGCAGAACCCACTTCCGATTCCAGCGTCCTGTTAGTGCAGTAAGGACAGGCGCGCCAACGGCGACACCAAGGGCATACAAGCTGACCAAGAGGCCGGCTGAAGGCAGGGTAACGCCCAAATCTTGGGCGATGGTCGGGACCAGACCGACAATCACGAATTCGGTGGTCCCGATTGCAAAGGCGCTTAATGTCAGCGCAAATAATGCAATAGGCATAACGTATCTCCATTGGAGTTGATTGACGCTGCCTAGTGTGGTCTTTCATACTTTTGCGATAAACAGTGCTTTCTGAAAATAACTTTTGCGGAAAATGAAAATGAAAAGCCGTTCGGACGATCTCCATTTCCTGCTCTCTGTGGTGGACAGTGGCAGCTTCAGTGGCGCGGCGGAGCAGCTGGAGGTGTCCGTGACTCGGGTTTCCCGAGCTGTTACTCGTTTAGAGGCGTCCTTGAACACCACACTTTTGAATCGAACGACTCGTAAGGTGGCGCTGACAGAGGAAGGGCATTTGTTTGTAGAGACGGTGCGGGGTGGTTTGGCGGCGCTTGAGGAAGCTGAGGAGCAGCTAGCCATTCGCAAGCAACGGCCAGCCGGACGGTTAAGGGTAGATGCCGCAAATCCGTTCCTGTTGCATCAGATCGTTCCGCACGTGAGGGAATTCAGGGCGGCCTATCCGGACATTGAGCTCGAACTGACGGCCAGTGACCAGATCGTGGATCTTCTGGAACGCCGGATCGACATTGCAATACGGATCGGCCCCCTGGATGACTCAACTCTGCACGCCCGGGTACTCGGTCGTTCCCCACTGTCAGTGGTTGCATCACCGGAGTATCTGAAACGTAAAGGTGATTGTGACTCGCCTGCCGACCTCCAAGAACACGACATCATTGGTTTTACCGCTCCCGAGTCGTTGAATTTTTGGCATCTGGGCGAGGGAATGAGGGTGAGACCGACGATTCGAGCGAGTAGTGGTGAAGCTGTTCGCCAACTTTGCCTGCAAGGCAACGGCATAGCCTATCTCTCTCGTTTCATGATTGCCGAGGATCTCGGGAAGGGAAGCTTGGTGGAAATGCTAGATGATTACGTTGCCCGCCCAAACCCGAGAGAGTTGGTCAACGCGGTTTACTACCGAAACACCACGTTGGCGTCACGTATTCAAGTGTTCCTGGATTTCTTTACTCACCGTTGGCGAAGTCTTTGACGGACTGTTACGCCGAGAAAGTCGACGGGAATCGCTTTCGCTAGGGCATGCCATCGAATGTTCGCTTTGCGACCGTACCGGCCAATGTATTGAGTCCATTCCCGGTCCTGTCATAGCGACATGACCATCTGATATTGAAACTCGGCCCCGCGTAACACACAATCAGGCCCACTGAAGTAAACAAACGCTCACTTTAATTCCGGTAGAGAGGTAGAACAGGTGACTGATCTGGTAAGTTATGATTTGAAAGACGGTGTTGCGACGATTGCCATCAGCAATGGCAAGGCCAATGCCCTGAGCCAGGAAGTTTTCGAGGGGCTCAATGCCGCGCTGGATCAGGCAGAGCAGGATAAGGCCGTTGTGATCCTGACCGGCCAGCCAGGCGTGTTCTCTGCCGGATATGACCTGAAAGAAATGCAGAAGGGGCCGAAAGAGGCAGCTGCGCTGGTCAAGACCGGCTCCACCTTTACCCGCCGTCTGGCGGCGTTCCCGTTGCCGATTATCGGTGCCTGTAGCGGTCATGCCATTGCCAAGGGCGCGTTTATTCTGCTGTCAGTGGATCACCGTATTGGTATTGAGGGGCCCTTCAAACTGGGCCTGAATGAAGTGGCCATCGGCATGACCATGCACCATGCCGGGATTGAAATTGCCCGCCATCGGCTGGCGCCGGCTCACTTCTACCGTTCCGTAGTGAATGCCGAAATATACAATCCGGAAGGCGCCGTAGAGGCGGGCTTCCTGGATGAGGTGGTTGCCCAGGACAAGCTGGTTGAGCGGGCTACCGAACTGGCGCTCCATTTCAAAACCCTGAACATGCGCGCCCATCGTGAAACCAAGGTGAAGGCCAAGGCGGACTATCTGGCGCTGCTGGATCGTTGCATCGAGCAGGACGCCGAGCACCTTGGCCTGAATGGCTAGTTCAGGTTTCCGAACTGAACTGCGGTGCTTCACGAAAACGGAACAGCTTGGCCAGGATCACGTCCGGGAACGACTGGATCCGCGTGTTGTAGATCATGGCACTCTCGGTAAAGCTGTTTCGCAGCAGTGACAGGTAGTTTTCCGTCTCTGCCATGATCGACATGAATTTCTGAATCACCTCATTGTTCTTCAGGTCCGGGTATCCCTCGATTCGGGCCTGAAGCGCATTTGTTACCTTCTTTTCAAACTGCATCAACTTGTCTGCCTGCCCGTTCGAGCTCATTTCGACAGGGTCTGCGCTGCGTAACTGGGCAATGGCCTTCAGCAGTTGCTTTTCATGGGCCAGAGACGCCTTGACGACTTTCTCCAGGTTGGGCCAGAGCTCATGGCGTTGCTGGAGAATGGTGTCGATATTGGCGGCTGCCCGATCCACGCGGTTTTTCAGGAACACAATGTCGTTGTAGTGCAGTATTCCGGTGTAGATGAGCAAGATGATCGGTACCGTAAGAGCCGACAGAATCAGGTTGTCCGGGCTGAAACCACCGTCTGCAGCAAACAGTGCGGTGGTGGAGAACAGGAACAATCCGAGTGTCAGGGCGATGCCCGCGAAACCCCGCGCCCCTCGGTCCAGCACAATGTCTTCCTCTTCATTACCGCTGATCAGGAAGGGTGAGGCTTCGTCCTTCTGGATGGTGAGCCGGTCCGGCTGATCGCGATCCAGGCCGGCAAAGCCCAGGCAGTAAACGTTCACGAAGGTATCGAGGAATCGAACGGTGTAACGCCTGTCGCCCTGGCGCTCTGAATGGTACTGAGGATATTCGATCTTCGCACCGTCTGGCTGGACCAGAACCTTTCCCTCGCTGTCCTCCAGCCAGAAAGGCGCTCGTTCTTCCCGATGCTCAATGACTCGCCATTTCTCGTTTTTTCCGGAGCCACGCTTTTCCTCCACCTTGTAATCGAAGGCCACGCATTTCTCGTTTTTCAGTGGATCCCGGAGAGGAGGGTGCTCATCATCGACATCCACCATCGCCTTGAGCTCCGATAGACCAAAACTGAGTCCCCGGGTGCTGCTGGTGGGCACCGCTTCGATCAGGCGCTTGAACTTGACGGTGCGGATGGATAGCCACAACAGCAGCAGGGCGGCAATAATGCTTGCCACTGCAAGTCCTCGGCTGGTCCAGGCATGCTGGTATCGGCCAACAGGCTGGCTGGCCACAATGGATCGGGCAATACTGGCGGTCTGCTCGTCAAGCTCGGGGACTGGCAGGCGATTCTGGACCACGCTCCGGAACATCCAACGGTCCAGCCAGCCACTGGTGCTCTGGCGGATCAGTTGCTGTAAAGCAGCGACGTCGGCTAGCACCAGTGAGCGGGCGCTTGTTTCCTCGATTTTTTGATAGCGGGCCTCATACAAGTTGGCGATGGCAGACCATTCCTGCCGGAGTTTGTTGATGCCCAGTACCGAAAGTGTTCCAGAGACCGCAAAAGTCATCACCAACACATAAACCCAGAACCGGTGAATCCTGATAAGGGGAAGTATCAGGGCGATGCCCAGGGCCAGCAGACCCGTTGCTATGGAAATGCGGATGGCAGCTTCGAAGAACCGGTCGCCACTGTCCGCGGCCAGGGTGTTCCTGGATACCATGGCTGGCAGGCTGAAGTCCTCGAGGCCAGCAAAGTTAAGCGATGTGCTTTCGCTGCTGTATTGGCCGATCACCCGAGCTGTGTGGCCGGGAACCAGCGCCCACTCAGAATAGATTCGCCGGCCGGACTGTTGGCGATAGGTTCGGTCCAGTATCCATTCCGCTGCGTCAGGATTGCCGCCCGCTGCCACAGTGACGGAGCCGGTCTGGTCCCTGAGCAGGAAATTGCGACCCCGAGCTCCAGAATCCAGCGTGCGGATACGCAGATCACCGTCGGAGTCGCGATACTCCTCTTCCAGTTTGTACCGGTAGTAGACCGCTTCGGTTTTGGAATAGGGCGTTTCCAGAGTTCCCAGCTGATCCGTGATTTCTCCCGCGATCACATAAGGCCCGGTGGTCAGGGCCCCGACGGGCGTATCCGGGAGTCGTTCCAGTTGCCGGGCCTCGGTGAGCTTGCCGAGACCTGTTGTCATTGCGTAATAGCTGCCGGCCAGGCAGGCGACTGCAATAATGGCGGTAATAATCCGGCCGGGAATGCTGGCGATATTGAAACGCCTCATGGCAAGAGGGTCCTTATGATGATGGCTTCCAGGGGCACGAGTATAAAGTATCGGGCTTCGCCATTCCGCCGATCCGGTGGCAACCGGGTGATTGGCAAGTTGGCAACGGCTGGCGGTTCCTATAACGTTAAAGGCTTTCCTTTCAGTTTTCAGGAGCGATTGTGTCCCAGTCCGAACAGTTTGCCAGCGACAACTACAGCGGTGTTTGCCCACAGGCCTGGAAAGCCATGGAAGCGGCCAACCGGATGGATGAGCCGGCCTATGGCGAGGACAGCTGGACGCAAAAAGCAGCGGATGGTCTTAGAACGCTGTTCGATACCGACTGCGACGTTTACTTCGTGTTCAACGGCACCGCTGCCAACTCGCTGGCTCTGGCGTCCATCGGTCAGTCGTTTCACAGCGTGATCTGCCACGAGCTGGCCCACATAGAAACGGACGAGTGCGGCGGCCCGGAGTATGCCTCCAATGGTGCCAAGCTGCTCTTGGGGCAGGGCGAGAACGGCAAGCTGACACCGGAGAGTATCGAGCATCTGGTAACCAAACGAACCGATATTCACTACCCAAAGCCCAAGGCGCTCAGCCTGACCCAGGCCACAGAGGTTGGCACGGTCTATACACCGGAGGAGCTGAAGGTTATCCGGTCGGTCGCCGATCGCCACAAGCTCAATATTCATATGGACGGTGCCCGCTTCGCCAATGCGGTGGCTGCGCTGGATGTGCATCCAGCGGAGATTACCTGGAAGGCCGGTGTCGATGTCTTATGCTTTTCCGGTACCAAGAACGGCCTGGCGCTCGGCGAGGCGGTGGTGTTCTTCAACCGGTCTCTGGCGGAGGACTTTGAGTGGCGTTGTAAGCAGGCTGGTCAGCTGGCCTCCAAGATGCGCTATATTTCTGCACCCTGGTGCGGGCTTCTCGAAGGCGATGTGTGGTTGCAGAACGCCCGCCACGCCAACGCCTGCGCCCAGCGTCTTGCCGCGGGGCTGGAAGGCCTTCCCGGTATCCAGCTAAGGTACCCGAGACAGGTCAACGGTGTTTTCGTGGAGATGCCGGAGCCGTTGCAGGCAGCACTGCGGGCCAAAGGCTGGCGCTTCTACAACTTTATTGGAGGCAGTGCCCGCCTGATGTGTTCCTGGGCAACGACCAATGAACAGGTTGACCGCTTTCTATCTGATGTGAGAGCTCTAGTAAGCTAAGAGCTATCGATTCCGGGGCGAAGTCGTGATATATCAGCAGCCCCAAAACCCCAATTATTTTACGGAAACAGAAGACATGCCCAGAGCCAGTGAAATCAAAAAGAACTCCGCCGTTGAATACGATGGTCGGGTGTATTTTGTAAAGGACATCGAGCGTTCAGTGCCCCAGGGCCGGGCCGGCGGCAGTCTCTACCGCATGCGTATGTACGATGTGGTGACTGGTCAGAAGCTGGACGAGACCTTCAAGGATTCGGACATGCTTAACCTGGCCGATCTCACTCGCCGTGAAGCCACCTTTTCTTACGCCGATGGCGATGAATACGTGTTCATGGATACCGAGGATTTCACCCAGTACAGCCTGAACCGCGAGGCCATTGCCGACGAGCTGCTGTTCATTTCCGAAGATACTCAGGGCGTCATGGTCATCCTGTTGAAAGATTCGCCGGTTTCGCTGGCTCTTCCGCCCACGGTTGAGCTGGTAATCGAGGAGACGGACCCGTCTGTGAAGGGTGGCTCTGCGACGGCCCGAACCAAGCCCGCCCGTTTTGCCACGGGATTGGTTGTTCAGGTTCCCGAGCACATCTCCACCGGCGATCGCATTCGCATCAACGTGGAGGAGCGCAAGTTCCTGGGTCGCGCCTGATCTGAAGCCGTTCCGAAGTAAGGAAACCCTGTGAAGCCAATAGAAACGATAAAGGTGCTGGTCGCCAGCGTGATTGCTGTTGTGGTCATGGTGGGGATTGCCCGGTTTTCCTACACGCCCATGATCCCGGAGATGGTGGCTGCACTGGGGCTGAGCAAATCCGTTGTCGGCATGCTGGCGACGGTTAACTACGCCGGCTATCTGACTGGTGCAGTGCTGATTACCCGCATCAGCGATCTAGGTCTCAAGGTCAGGCTTTACCAGCTCGGGCTGGTGGTCGCTGTGGTTTCGACGGTTCTCATGGGGTACACCACCAACGTTTGGCTCTGGTTCATCCTGCGTTTCATCTCAGGGCTGAGCACCTCAGCGGGCATGTTGCTTGGCGCGGGTCTGCTGATGAGCTGGTTGATCAAGAACAACCAGAAGTCCGAGCTTGGCGTTTTCTTTTCCGGCATCGGGCTCGGGATTGTTCTGACCGCTGTTACCGCGGAACTGATCAAGGATCCGTTTACCTGGGACCAGCAATGGGTGATCTATGGTCTGGTGGCCCTGGCGTTGCTGATCCCCGCCTGGCGCTGGATGCCCGATTACCGCGCCTGTGCCTTGCCAAAACGGGGACAACCGCTGGTGGCGACGAGCGCAGTCGATTCATACGTATCCTGCAACTGGCGTACTTCTGCGCCGGCGTTGGCTATGTGGTCACGGCTACCTTTCTGGTGGCTATTGCTGAATCCATGCCCGAGCTTCAGGGGCAGGGCTGGCTGGTCTGGCTGATTGCTGGCCTTTCCGCTACCCCGGCCTGCTGGTTGTGGGATGTGTTCTCCCGTCGGTGGGGGCAGTGGCTGGCGCTATACCTGGCCTACACTCTGAACTCCGTCAGCATCCTGATGCTGATTGTAAATACCAGCCTGGCCAGTGTGATGGTCAGCTCGGTGATCTATGGTGTCAGCTTCATCGGTATCGTCAGCATGATGCTGGCGATGGTGGGGCGGGCTTTCCCGGAGAATCCCTCGCGGCCCATGAGCAGGCTGACTTTCAGCTATGGCATTGCACAGATGATGGCACCCGCCGTGGTCGGCTATCTGGCCGATGTCGAAGGTAACTATACCAACGGTCTCTGGCTGACCCTGGTGGTGATGGCGTTGGGGGTTTTGATGCTTCACCTGGCAAGACGGGCGAAGGAAAGAGAGGCCGAACCTGCTCTTTCCCCTTGAGTTTCGCTGCAGTGCCTGCGGGAATCCCGTTATTTCCTGGCCCGGTAAAATGCACGGCTCTTTTCGTAAACAGGGGACATGTCAACCAGAGCGAAGCCCAATGCCGGTTTGTGAACTGGGAAAACGACGTCCGTTCCTGGTTCCAGGCTCTGCCAGTATTCCTCAATGTTGCTGCTTCGCTGATCGATCGCAGGGTAGCTCGAATGCTCGAAGTGAGCCGTTTCAGTCATCTTGTAGGCAACGGGCGCAGGCTCCGGTGAAACGATCAGGGTGTAGCGTTGTATGCCGGGGTAAGTTGCTGCTACTGCCACGATGCAAAGCATGGCGGCAACCCCCAGTTTTCAGCGCCGGGGGCGCCTCGGCCAAGCCTGATTCCCATCGCGCTGGCAAGCAGCCACACCGAGACAAATGGCCACATGGGCAAATCTCCGAGAATCAGGTAATTGGTGAGCAACAGGTAGTCGGTCAGTGCATAGAGGCCCAGGCCGGCCAGTAACGATAGTTGAACCACCATGCCCCGGTGCTTGAGCAGATTGAAGTGTTTGGCGAGAGGGCCGGTGCGGTCGACAGGCGTCGAGGTAACATGTGCTTCAATTGCCGCTTCCGACAGTGCTCTCACGAGGGGCGCTTCGCTGATCATGGTTTCGACCCTTGCCTTCGGTTTTCCGAAAGCTCCCGCAAGGCCCATCCTATGATCGGGGCCGCCGACCCTCAAAAAGTTGTAGGGTTGAAGCAGGTAGGTTTTACTGTCAGTAACGAGACTGAGCCGCGATTGCTGAATAGCCTGGGCCATATTCCGGAATCCCGTCACCGGCGTAAGCTCGATCTTCCGTATGGTGTGCAGCGGGATTCTATGCTCGCCTGTGGTCAGTCCCATCAACCCAAGCCCGGTCAGTTTGGGGATTTTGATGCTCAGGGTCTCGCTGTCCAGGGTCACTTTCACTTTGCGGTTGGCTGCCGCAACCAGCGCGCCGATCAGCGAAACGATAGCCAGTATCTGTAATTCGAAGTGGACGTTGCCACGATCATCCCTGTAGATCTGTGCCGGGTTCATTTCGCTGAGGTTTGGCAGTTCCAGCAGGAGGAGGCTGCCCAGCATGAAGGCCATTAGTGCACCTAGCGCGCCCAGTAGCTGGCCTGTTTTTAAAATGCTGGCGGAATAGCGGAAATGTCGCTTCACCATACCTTGATCATCCCTGAGTCAGTAAGTCAGGGGCCATCTTAATACATGATTTCAGGTAAACCAGTATTTCAGGTCCGTTCTTTGCGCAGTTCCACAGTGGGAGAAAAGGGGTATGAAAGTTTCGGTCATTGGCACGGGGAATGTCGGGTCAACGCTGGCTTTCGTGCTGACGTTGAAAAACATCATCGATGAACTGGTTCTGGTTGGCCGAAGCAAACAATCCGTGCTGGGTGATGTGCTTGATCTGCGGCACGGTCAGTTGTTTGTAAATACGCCTGCACAGGTTACTGCCGGTACGATTTCCGATACCGCCGGCTCGGATGTGATTGCCGTCTGCGCATCCGTTCCTACACCGAAAAACATGAGCAGTCGTCTGGAACTGGCGCAGGGGAATGTCCAGTTGATGAAGGAGCTGATGCCAGAGTTGGCAAGGATGTCGCCCGACTGCAAGATCGTGATGGTGTCGAATCCGGTGGACGTTCTGGTGCATTATGCTCTGGAGTTTGGCGGTTTTCGTCCGAATCAGGTTATCGGAACCGGCACATTGGTGGATTCGAGCAGGTTTCGCCAATTACTGGCAGAAGAGCTTCGCATCCACAGTGAGGATATTCGCGCCTACATTCTGGGCGAGCACGGAGACAGCCAGTTTCCCGCAATGAGTTGCGCGGATGTTGGTGGCGAAACACTCGATGCTACGCCCGGCCGGTATGCTTTGTTCGAGAGAGCGTCCCGTGCGGGTTTTGAGGTTCTGAAGCACAAGGGCTGTACCAATTATGCCGTTGCCCTGGCGGCGGCAGAGATCATTGAATGCATTGCAAATGATTCGAAGCACACGCTACCGGTCAGTCTTCGCGTTGACGGCTTTCTCGGCGTGGATGATGTTTGCCTGAGCCTGCCTGCGGTTGTTGGCCGTAATGGCATTGAGCGAGTCCTGCATCCGCGGTTGGATGAAAAGGAGCAGGCGGCGTTTTTGCACAGTGCGAATGTCGTCAGAGAGGTAATTGCTTCATCGGCACCGGAAAAAGAGGATCATTAATGGCTGACAAGCCTTCAAAGCCCGTCTCAGCATCTGCAATTGAGAAGCACGTTTACAAGGTATTTCCGAACGACATGAACTCCCACGACACGGTGTTCGGCGGGATGATCATGGCCAAATGCGACCGGTTAGCGTTGGTTGTGGCAGAACGACATTCTGCCCATGTCTGTGTGACGGCTGCCGTGGATTCAATCCATTTCAGGGCGCCGGCGAAGGGAAATGATACGCTGTTGTTCAGCCTGTCGCTGAACCGCAGTTGGGGCTCGTCCATGGAGATCGGGGCCAGGGTAGAGGCGGAGAACAGCTATACCGGCGATACCCGGCATATTCTCTCGGCCTTCTTCACCTTTGTTGCGCTGGACGAGCATGACAGCCCTGTGGAGGTACCGGATGTGGTTCCGGAGACGGAGGAGCAGCGGCGCCGATTCAAAAACGCACAGATCCGTCGGGAGGGGCGCCTGGCAACCAGAAAGCAGCTCTCTTCCGCTGACGGCAAATCACCTGACTGACCGTCGGTTACAGCACCTCCGGTTCCGTCCTCAGGTCAGTCTGGGCAGCGGTATCTCTCAGGCCGCCAAAGCGTTTGTAGAACTTCTCACCGGGCCCCGGAAGCGGACCAGAAGCGTTCTCGAGGTTCGCGTCCAGCCACTGCTCGGCGCGCGCATAGATCTGCCGATAAAGGTTGCGGCAAAGCTGTTTGGCGCTGCGGCCTTCCCAGTCACCGGGTAACAGTTCATCCGGCAGCAGTGGATCCCTCAAAAGGATCTTTCGGTATTCGTGGATCAGCAGGATCCGGAGAATCAGGCACTCCTCGGGGCTGAGGGTATCTTCTGTCTGCAGTTCTCGCCACAAGGGGCGGAACTGGCTCAGGAAGCGCCTGTAGCGACCGCCCAGCTCCTCGAGGTTCCAGCTTTCGCGAACTTGCAGCCTGAGGGCTCTTGGACTCTTCTGCTCCATGGGCATGGTCTGCATCACGATGGTGTCGTCCAGAGCGCCCCACTCCTGAAGCATCGGGATCAGTTCGCTACGCGTAAACCGCGGATGTTCCATCAACCCGGGAGCCATGCTGCCAAAACTGAGCCATTTCAACTCTTCACGGACTTTCTGTCTGAGCTCCGGTGACAGTTGGTTCAGGTAAACCAGGCACCAGCTGCCGCTCCATTCTTCGGTATCCAGATTGTAAACGTGCTGAAACGCCTGCTCGAACCGACGCAGTCCAGGGCCGGTCAGGCTGTAATAACTGCAACGGCCCACCTTCTCGGTCTGCAGCCAGGACTCCTGGACCAGTCGATACACCGAGGTGCGGACCAGTCGCTGGCTGATACCCATGGGTTCAACCAGCTTCATCAGGCTGCCCAGCCATACATTGCCGCCGCGGGGAACGATGGCATCACCGTAGATGGTGATGATGAGAGAGCCGGCCCGGAGGGGTCGCTTCTTCTGGAAGTTTTTGACGAGCAGTTCTAGCTGGCTTTTTGCAGTCATGGCCTGAGTTCGCAAATAAGAATCAATGAAACATGTTCCACGTATTATGCGGTTCTTACGTGTCAGGTAAAGGTTTGTCTTTCGATCAGCGGTGCTGGCGTGTTCTGCCAGTGTCGGCTTTACTGAAAGAGCCGCGTTGGCACTCCCGGAAATCAGTTGACACGAGCGTTATGATACAATAACTTCATTTGATATTCGTCAATGGTATCGAATCATACCGGGAGCGAAGAAACAAAAACTCAAGCCCCTGCAAAAAACGGGAGAACAAAAACAATGTTTAAAACAGTGATTCGTCGCGCAGGAAAATGCGCAGCCGTCGCAGCCGCCGGCCTCATGATGATGAGCGCACAGGCCGCTGAACCCATCAAGATCGGTTCCTTCCTGTCTGTCACAGGTCCGGCATCCTTTCTCGGCGATCCCGAGCTGAAAACGCTCGAGATGTACGTCGAAAAAATCAACGAAGAAGGTGGTGTACTTGGTCGTCAGCTGGAGCTGATCCACTACGACGACGTTGGCAACGCCTCCTCTGCACGCAACTTTGCCAGTCGCCTGATCCGTTCGGACCGGGTTGACATCATCGTTGGCGGCAGTACCACCGGCGCCACCATGGCGGCGGTTCCTCTGATTGAACAGGCCCAGGTGCCGTTTATTTCCCTGGCCGGTGCGGTCGTTATTACCAACCCGGTCAAGAAGTGGGTGTTCAAGACTCCGCAGACTGATCGCATGGCGGCGGAACGTATCCTGAGCGATATGAAAGACCGCGGTATCACCAAGTTCGGCCTGATCTCAGGCACGGGTGGTTTCGGAAGCTCCGGTCGCACACAGACTCTGGAAGTCGCCGAGCAGATGGGCATGGAAGTTGTGGCAGATGTTACCTACAGCGGATCTGATACAGACATGACCGCCCAGCTGACCAATATCCGTAACACAAGTGGTGTGGAAGCGGTGCTGAACTTCGGTTTCGGTCAGGGCCCGGCCATCGTAACCCGCAACTATGCTCAGTTGGGCATGGAACTCCCGTTCTATCAGTCCCACGGTGTTGCATCCGACAGCTTCCTCGAGCTCGCCGGTTCGTCTGCAGAAGGCCTTCGCCTGCCAGCGTCTCCGCTGCTGGTGCCGGATTCCCTGCCGAACGACGATCCCCAGAAAGAAGTGGTTCAGAACTACAAGGCTGAATACGAAGCCCGTTGGGATTCCAAGGTGTCCACCTTCGGTGCCTACGCCTACGATGGCCTGATGCTGGCGGTCCGCGCTATGGAAGAAGCCGGCTCGACCGATCCGGAAGCCGTTCGTAACGCACTGGAGAATATCCAGGGCTATGTCGGCGTAACCGGTGTATTCAACATGTCACCGGAAGACCACAACGGCCTTGATCCAGACTCCTTCCGCATTCTGGAAGTCCAGAATGGCGAATGGAAACTGATCGACTGATACCCCTTTAACCTGTCTCGCGGCTGGCGACGCCCCCTATTCAGGGTAAGTCGCCAGCCGATGTTCGACCGGAACCACCGCTATGCTCGCAGAATTCTTACAGTACCTGTTCACCGGGATTACTATCGGTGCGACTTACGCCCTGATAGCCCTCGGCTTTACCCTCATCTACAACGCCAGTCACGTCATCAACTTCGCCCAGGGCGAGTTTCTGATGATTGGAGGCATGGCTACGGTTTCGCTTACGGCCATGGGCGTGCCCATGATCCTGGCAGTCGTGTTGGCGGTCATTCTGGCCGGTATTCTTGGCGTCGCCCTGCAGCGGTTCGCGATTGCACCTGCCAAGCAGGCCGATGTTGTTACCCTGATCATTATCACCATCGGGGCGTCGATCTTTATCCGTGGTATTGCCCAGGTTGTCTGGGGCAAGGAATACCATGTGATGCAGAATTTCAGCACAGACCAGCCTATTGAAGTTTTCGGAGCGGTATTGAATAGCCAGAGCCTCTGGGTTCTCGGTATTGGCGCGATCCTGGTGGTCGGCCTGGTGCTTTTCTTTACCAAGACACTGATTGGCAAGGCTATCCTGGCGACATCCATGAACAAGGAGGCTGCGCGTCTTGTCGGTATCCGGACTCAGATGGTTCTGATGCTGGCATTCATGGTTTCGGCATTACTGGGCTCCGTGGCCGGTATTGTTGTTGCCCCGATCACGTTCACGTCCTACGACATCGGTATCATTCTGGGGCTGAAAGGCTTTGTGGCGGCTGCCATTGGCGGCCTGGGTAGCGGTGTTGGCGCGGTGGTCGGTGGTCTCTCGCTAGGCATCGTTGAAGCCATGGCGGCCGGCTACATTTCATCGGACTACAAGGATGCCGTTGCATTCTCCATGATCCTGCTGGTGCTGTTCTTCATGCCCCGCGGATTGTTCGGTGCCAAGGTAGTGGAGCGCGTCTGATGTTGAACACGTTTATGCAGTCGCGCCTGCGGGGACTGGTGATCCTCGCCCTCATTCTTGTCATTCTGCCCGCGTTTCTGGGCAACCCGTTTCACTACGAACTGGTTACCCAGATGGCGATCATTGCCGCTACGGTTGTTGGCCTGAACCTTCTGGTAGGTTTTGCCGGCCAGATCAGCCTGGGACATGCCGGCTTCTTTGGCCTCGGCGCTTATTTTACCGGCATCGCAACCGGTACTTATGGCTGGTCATCGGTACCTGCTCTGGTGGTTGGAGCCATCGTTGTGGGCGCGATTGCCTGGATTGTCGGCCGTCCGATTCTGCGTCTGAAAGGCCACTACCTTTCCATGGCGACGCTTGCCGTTGGTTTTATTATTGCCATCATCCTGAACAACGAGCGTGCACTGACCGGCGGGCCAGACGGTATGCCGGTGCCGGCTTTCGAAATATTTGGCTGGGAGCTGAGCGCGTTTGGTCGCTATTCGCTGTTCGGTATCACGATCGAAGGCTTCCAGGCCTGGTATATCTTCGCCAGCGTGGTGCTTCTGGTAGCGGTGTGGTTTGCTCTGAACCTCATTGAATCGCCGATTGGCCGGGCGCTGCGTTCGGTTCACGGCTCGGAAGTGGCTGCCAGCGTTGTCGGTGTGAACACCGCGAAATACAAAAGCCTGGTGTTCGTGATCTCGGCGATCTACGCCAGCCTGATGGGCAGTCTTTATGCCCACTTCCAGGGCTTCATTACGCCTGCGGTAGCAAGCTTCGAATTCTCCATCCTGTTCATCACCATGGTTGTTCTGGGTGGTATGGGCTCGACCTTCGGTGTCATTCTTGGCGCCGTGGTGCTGAAGCTTTTGCCCCAGGTTCTGGCAGATTTCCAGGAGCTGGAACATGTCATGTTCGGCCTGATCCTGATGCTCACCATGATTTTCATGCCAAAAGGGCTGCTGCCCACACTGACCGCGTTTGTTTCCAAGAAAATGCGCAAGAAAGCGGGAGGTGAGGCATGACAGCACTGGTCGAAGTAAAGGGGCTGGATAAAGCCTTTGGTGGTGTCCATGCGGTGGAAGGCGTCAGCTTTTCGGTTGAAGCCGGACAGGTCTATTCTGTTATCGGCCCCAATGGTGCCGGCAAGACAACGCTGTTTAACCTGATCACAGGGCTCTATACGCCGACCAAAGGCGAGATCCTGCTGAATGGTGAGAGCACCGCCAAGCTGGAGCCCAATGAACTGGCAGAGCGGGGCATGTGCCGCACGTTCCAGCAGATGCAGATCTGCATGAACATGACCGCCATCGAAAACGTGATGCTGGGCCGGCATCTGCAGCTCAAAAGCAGCCTGTTTACGACCCTGTTCCGTTTGCCTTCCTTGCGCCGCAACGAGGCCGCGGCCCGCAAGCGCGCCGCCGAGCTGATGGAGTACGTGGGATGCGGTGACTACCTGGATGCCGAAGCATCGGCGATGTCCTATGGCGCGCTGAAGCGCCTGGAGATTGCCCGGGCATTGGCCGCTGAACCAAAGGTAATCCTCCTGGACGAGCCCGCCGCCGGTTTGAACGCGGTTGAAACCGCTGCCCTGGAGGATCTGATCCGGAAAATTGCGGATCAGGGCACCACGGTAATGCTGGTTGAGCACGATATGAAACTGGTGATGGGGATATCCGATCGGTTGCTGGTGCTTAACTATGGCCGTGTTCTGGCGGAAGGGACCCCCGAGGAAATTCGCCAGAACCCGGATGTTATCGCCGCCTATCTGGGTGGCTGAGCAAGGAGACATTTCACATGAGCGAGCAAAATACTGAAATGGCGCCTGCCCAGTCACGCAGTGAGCAGGCCGTACGGATTATTGTTCATGAACACCAGGCGCTGTGGCGGATTCTGGATCTGCTGGACCAGTTGCTGAGTGATATGAACCTTAACGATCAGCGCCCGGATGAGCGGCTGCTGAAGACCATTTTTGATTACATTCAGCACTTCTCCCAGCGGGTCCATAGCACGCCCACTGACATTGAGCTCTACAAACGGCTCAGTGAGAAGTCCCCCGAGACAGCGCCTCTGCTGGAGAAGCTGGCGAAGGGCTATGTCATCGGTCATGAAAAGCTGGTGGAGTTGCGCCAGTTGTTGGCGGAGTGTGAAAAAGGCTGGCCGGAAGGTCGCGAAGAGTTCAGCCATGCTCTGGCCCGTTTCACGGAAGCCTTGCGCAAACACATTCGCAAGGAAGAGGGCGTGGTTATTCCACGGGCCCGTAAACTCCTGACCGAGGAAGACTGGCAGCAGATCATTGAAGCGCGGGACGTGGAAAATGATCCTCTGTTCGGTGAGCGCGTCCGGGAGGAATTCCGGGAATTGCGGCACCAGATTGTCAGTTATACCCCCGAGAAATTCGGTGGTCTCGGCCTGAAGCACGCAGACCGGGTGACTGCGCCTCATGCCAAAGAAGAGATGCTGTCCATCAAGGGACTGGTAACGTCCTACGGCCAGATTGAAGTGCTGCATGATGTGGACATCCACATCAACAGTGGTGAGATCGTGTCACTGGTAGGCGCCAATGGTGCTGGCAAATCCACACTGTTGATGACTATCTCGGGTCTTCAGCCCACAGACCGGGGTGCCATCACCTTTGAAGGCAAGGATCTCTCGAAGATCACTGCCGATCAGAGGGTAGCTGATGGCATCGTCCAGGTGCCTGAAGGCCGGCAGGTGTTCAAGGACTTGAGCGTTCATGACAACCTGCTTCTGGGCGCCTATACCCGTGGCAAAACCCCCGAGGTAATGGACGATCTGGAACGGATGTACACCAAGTTTCCGATTCTGCGACAGAAGCGCCATAACCTGGCAGGCGAGCTCTCCGGTGGCCAGCAACAGATGCTTGCTATGGGCCGTGCCCTGATGGCCAAGCCAAGACTGCTGCTGCTGGATGAGCCCAGCATGGGTCTGGCGCCGTTGATCATTGAGGAGATCTTCAACATCGTCAAGGAACTCAAGGAAGAGGGTATTACCATCTTCCTGGTAGAGCAGAATGCCTCCCAGGCGCTGGCTCTGGCAGATCGCGGCTACGTGCTGGAAACCGGCAAGGTAGTGATCGAAGGGACCGGCCGTGAGCTGCTCAGCAATGAGAAGGTGCGGGAAGCCTATCTGGGCATGTAAGCGCCCGGGTTTTTCTTGCACCAATAAAAGGGGGACAGGTCTTGCGACCTGTCCCCCTTTTATTTGCCTGACGCTTTCTCCCTGGGGTCCAGGACAGGGAGAAAACAGGAAAGCCCGGTGTTACTCGGGCTTCTTGGCAACCAGTGTCAGGATGTCGTAGCTCGCAACCATTTCGTCGTTCTGGTTGTGAACCTGGACGTCCCAGACCACCACACCCTGAGGATGTCCGTCCGGAGATGTCCGACCCTGATCAATCTTGCGCTTGCAGGTCAGTCGTGCCCGGATGGTGTCTCCCGGGGCAACCGGTTCAATGAAGCGCAGTGTGTCCAGACCATAGTTAGCCAGCACGGGGCCCTCGCCCGGATAGACAAACAGGCCGGCAGCAGCGGAAAGCACGAAATAACCGTGGGCAATACGCTTGCCGAACTGGGAGTCCCGTGCTGCGATTTCATCAAAGTGCATGTAGAAGTGATCACCGGACAGGCAGCCGAAGTTGACGATGTCGGCTTCGGTAACGGTGCGTCGGTGAGTCAGCAGCGATTCGTTGATCTGCAGGTCTTCGAAGTGGCGACGGAACGGGTGCACGTCGGTTTCGATCAGATCGGCACCGCGTACATACTCGCGGGTAACCGCAGCCAGCATGCTGGGTGAGCCCTGGATTGCGGTGCGCTGCAGGTAGTGGTGAACCGCACGGATACCGCCCAGTTCCTCACCACCACCGGCACGACCGGGGCCGCCATGCTTCAGCATGGGCAGGGGCGAACCGTGGCCTGTGGATTCCTTTGCGGCTTCGGCATCCAGCAGGTGCAGGCGGCCATGGAACGCGGCCAGCAGCGGGGCGATCCTGCCGGCAATGGCGGGATCACGGGTGGTCAGTGTGGTAACCAGGGAACCGCGACCTCTGGAGCACAACTCAACCGCATCATCGATGGTCTCGTAAGGGATTACGGTAGCAACCGGGCCAAAAGCCTCAATATCGTGGGCGCCGCAGCCATTCTCCGGGTTCCGGCAGAGCAGCAGGTGCGGTTCGATGAACGCGCCCTTCTCGGTGCCATCGCCGGTAGCCTTGAAGTTGCCTTCGCCACCCACAACCAGCTCACTGGTCTTGAGCAATTCCTGGATGTTGGCTTTCACATCTTCCAGCTGGTCGATGGAGGCCAGTGCACCCATGCGAACGCCCTCGACAGAGGGGTCACCCACGGTGATCTTGGAGAGCTGCTCTTTCAGCTTGTCGCAGACCGCGTTCACCTGGTCTTTCGGTACGAAGATACGACGAATGGCGGTACATTTCTGACCGGCCTTGGCGGTCATCTCGCGGCGGATTTCCTTCACGAAGACGTCGAATTCTTCGTGCTCCGGGGTGACGTCCGGCGCCAGAATGGCACTGTTCAGTGAATCGGCCTCGGCGTTGAACGGAATCGAACGATTGATGATGTTCGGGTGGTTCCTGAGCTTTCGTGCCGTTGCGGCCGAGCCTGTAAAGGTCACCACATCCTGCTCTTCCAGATGGTCAAACAGGTCGCCGGTGCTGCCAATGATCAACTGCAGGCTGCCTTCCGGAAGCGCGCCGGATTCCTGCATCAGGCGGACGGCGAGTTCGGTCACGTAGCAGGTTGAGGTGGCCGGCTTCACGATGGACGGCATGCCTGCCAGAAAGGTGGGTGCAAACTTTTCGAGCATGCCCCACACCGGGAAGTTGTAGGCGTCAATGTGAACCGCAACGCCGCCGCGGGGAACCAGGATATGGGTGCCTGCAAAGTGGTTGTTCTTGCCCAGCGGAGTCACCGGGCCTTCGTGAACCACGTTGCCCGAGGGAAGTTCGCGGCGGCCCATGCTGGCGTAGGAGAACAGCGTGCCGAAACCACCGTCGATATCGATGCCGTTATCGCCCTTGGTGGAACCGGTATGCATCGACAGGGCGTAGAGTTCTTTTTTGTGCTCCTGGAGGTACAGGGCCATGGCCTTCAGGGCCAGGGCGCGCTCCTGGAAATCCATCGCCATGAGGTTTTTGCCGCCAACCTTGCGGCCATACTCAACAGCGTTCTTGAAATCGAGGGTGTCGTCGTGGGTGTGGGCGACGATCTCGCCGTTAACGGCGCTTGGCAGAGCCTTGGCGGGCTTTTCGCCGACCCACTGGCCGGCAATGAAACTTTTCAGGACTGACATGGGAAACTCCATTCGTTTCTGAAACGCGAAGGCAAGCCCCGTTGCTGCGGGACTTGCCTTGCTCTTGTCTTGTTTTGGGGGCGGAAACTACATTTCGTCGTAGTCCAGAACCACCTTGTCGCTGATCGGGTAGCACTGGCAGGAAAGCACGTAACCGGCTTCCACCTCGTAGTCTTCCAGAGCAAAGTTCTGATCCATCTCTACCTCGCCCTCCACGACCTTGGCTCGGCATGTGGAGCAGACGCCAGCCTTGCAGGAATAGGGCAGGTCCGCGCCTTCTTCATTGCCGGCATCCAGAATGCTCTTGGTGTCGCGCACCAGCGGGAAAGTCAGCGAGCGGCCATCAGCGATCACCGTTACTTCACTGATTGACTGGGGATCGACGTGTGCCGGATCCCGGTCTTTCCGGGCCTGGGGAACACCACCAGCCGGGGTAAACAGTTCGAAGTGGATCCTGCTCTTTTCCATGCCGTGGTTCAGCAGCGAGTCGCGCACGGTCTCGGTCATCATCTGCGGGCCGCAGATAAAGGCCGCCGTGAGCTCCTTGGCATTGATCCAGTGATCGAACAGCTTGTCGCACTTCTCGTGGTCGATACGACCGTTGTAAAGGTCGATGTCCTGTTCTTCACGGGTGAAGATGTACACCAGGTTAAGGCGGGACATGTACTCGTTTTTCAGGTCCTGCAGCTCGTCACGGAACATGGTGCTGCTGGTGGCCTTGTTGCCGTAGAACAGGGTGACCTCGCTCTTGGGCTCGGTTTCCAGGGTGGTCTTCACGATCGAGAGGATCGGAGTAATACCACTGCCGGCGGCTACCGCCAGGTAGTTGCCTTCACGCTCGGGGTCCAGATCGACCGAGAAATGGCCCTGCGGCGGCATGACTTCCAGAGTCTGGCCAGGCTTGAGTTGCTCGTTGGCAAAGGTGGAGAAGCGACCGCCAGGAACCTGTTTGACGGCGATGCGAAGCTCCTGGTCGTTGACACTGCGGCAAATCGAATAGGAGCGGCGAACTTCCTCGCCATCCAGCTTGGTGCGCACGATCAGGTGCTGGCCCTGCTGGTAGTGAAACTTGTCTGCCAGATCTTCAGGCACGTCAAAAGCAAGTGATACGGCGTTTCTTGTTTCAGGTCTGACCTCTTTGAGGGTCAGTGAGTAAAATTTGTTCATGATCGTATCGGCTCTAGATGCATTTGAAATAGTCGAAGGGCTCGAGGCATTCCTTGCAACGATAAAGGGCTTTGCAGGCGGTGGATCCGAACTCGCTGACCCGTTCGGTGTCTTTGCTGCCGCAATGAGGGCAGGCAATGACTTCCGGTTCTCCGAGCAGGCTCATTTTGCTGGAGCTGCCCTCGGGTGGCGCGATACCGAACGCCCGAAGCTTTTCTTTGCCTTCGTCTGTGATCCAGTCGGTGGTCCAGGCAGGGGTCAGCACCTGTTTGATTTTCGGATCGCGGAAGCCAGCGGCGCGTAGCGCCTCGGCGATCAGCTCCTCAATCAGTTCGGTGGCCGGGCACCCGGAGTAGGTCGGGGTCACGTCAATGGACAGCTCTTTGCCGTCCCAGTGAACTGCCCGGACAATGCCGAGCTCCACGACACTGACTGCCGGCACTTCAGGGTCTTTGACCTCTTCAAGAAGTGCCCAGATGTCGTCCTCTGTCAGCAGATCGGGGCGGGCGTTGGCCGGCACCCGATCACTGGCAATCAGAATGTCGACAGCTGACCGGCTGTCTGAATCACCATGTTGTGGCATCGGGATAGGCCCTCTGCAGGAACTGCATTTCTGCCAGGATGAAACCGAGGTGTTCGGTGTGCTCGCCGTGCTTGCCACCCATGTACATCCAGGCGTCTTCCGCGCCAGGAGTCAGGGTTGCCTGGGTGAGCACCTCGTTGACCATGCCGCGCCAGTCTTTGGCCAGCTGGTCAGTATCCGGACCAATGCCCGCCTCGGCCATCACACGATCGGTGTCGTCCGGCGTGATAAGCTCGCCGGTAAAACGCCAGAGGATGTCGACGGCGTCCTGCATGCGGCGGTGGCTTTCTTCAGTGCCATCACCAAAACGCTTCACCCACTCCGAGGAGCGGCGCAGGTGGTAGGTCACCTCTTTCAGCGCCTTGGCAGCGATGCCGGCAATGCGCTCGTCGCTGGATTCGGTCAGGCTCTTGAGCGTGAAGTAGTGGTACACGTCGAAGAAGAACTGACGACCCATGGTGACGGCGTAGTCCTCGTTGGGCTGCTCGGTCATCAGCAGGTTGCGATACTCGTGAGCGTCCCGGCGGAAGGCCAGTTTGTCAGCATCGCGGCCATCGTCGATCAGCTCGGCTGCATACTCGTACCAGTTGCGGGCCTGGCCGACGAGATCAAGGGCAACGTTCATCAGTGCCATCTCTTCCTCAAGCGCCGGGGCCTTGCCACACAGCTCGCAAAGGCGCTGGCCAAGGATCATGTCGGAATCTGCCAGGCGCAGCAGGTATTCCTTTAATGCTTCTGTTTGTGTCATGGGTACCGCTCCTTACATGTGTCCGACTTCATCGGGCAGCTTGTAGAAGGAAGCGTGCCGGTAAACCTTGTCTTCCGACGGATCGAAAAGCACTTCCTTCTCGTCGGACGCGGACGCCGTGATCGCGTCGGAGGGAACCACCCAGATGCTTACGCCTTCGTTACGGCGTGTGTAAAGGTCACGGGCGTTTTCCATGGCCATCTCGGCGTCTGCGGCATGCACGCTGCCCACGTGTTTGTGGTTCAGGCCGTGCTTGGACCGTACAAAGACTTCGTAAAGGCGCCATTCAGACATGTTGTATTCCTCCGGTATCAGGCGGCTTGTGCGCGCTGTTTTTGTTTTTCGGCGTAGGCGACGGCCGCTTCACGGACCCAGGCACCTTCGTCAATAGCGTTCTTGCGAGTCTTGATGCGCTCGCGGTTGCAGGGACCGTTGCCCTTGAGGACGTCGTAGAACTCCTGCCAGTTGATTTCGCCGAAATCGTAATGGCCGGTTTCTTCGTTCCACTTCAGGTCCGGATCCGGTGCAGTGCAGCCAAGGAATTCGAGCTGCGGCACGGTCTGGTCAATAAACATCTGGCGCAGTTCGTCGTTGCTCTTGCGCTTGATCTTCCAGGCCATGGACTGCTGGGAGTTCGGGGACTCGTCGTCATGCGGTCCGAACATCATCAGTGCCGGCCACCACAGACGGTTAATGGCGTCCTGCACCATGGCTTTCTGTTCCTCGGTGCCTTCGCGCATCATGTCCAGCAGGATCTGGTAACCCTGACGCTGGTGGAAGCTTTCTTCCTTGCAGATGCGGATCATGGCGCGGGAATAGGGACCATAGGAGGTACGCTGCAGCACCACCTGGTTAACAATGGCGGCGCCGTCTACCAGCCAGCCAACGGCACCCATGTCCGCCCAGTTCAGGGTGGGGTAGTTGAAGATGCTGGAATACTTGGCTTTTCCCTGGTGCAGCTTTTCGATCTCTTCGTCACGGTCAGCACCCAGGGTTTCCATGGCGCTGTACAGGTACAGGCCGTGGCCCGCTTCGTCCTGAATCTTGGCCATCAGCTGGAGCTTACGCTTGAGCGTAGGCGCGCGGGTAACCCAGTTGCCTTCCGGCAGCATGCCGACCACTTCAGAGTGGGCGTGCTGGGAAATCTGGCGAATCAGGGTCTTCCGGTAGCCTTCCGGCATCCAGTTTTTGGGTTCGATTTTGGTTTCGGCGTCGACCTTTTCCTGAAAGTCGCGCTCTTCGGGCGACATCTCTTCTTTGGTCTTAAGGCGCTTGGCGCCGGTTTCAACGAGCTGGGCGTACATAAACAAATACCTCCGGATCGGGCTTGTTGTTCTGTTGTCCGTGAACAGAGAACCCTCAATAACAACTGAGGGTCAATGGCTCCATATTATATGATACTGAATAAATATCAAGAACAGTCTTTGTGTGTCATGTTATATCTAAAAGCTTCCTTATGAGATCTTATAGTGCTGATTTGCATAATAAAAAAAGTGATACGTGAGCAAATGCTATTGAGATCAGCAAACGGAAAGCAATTTTAAATCGGTGATTGCGGGGCCTGGTGGTGGGAAAAGCAGCGAGAGTCAGCGGCATCCGCTGCGTGCTGACTCTCTGCTGGTCGGTCGGATTTACTGGTTACGGCGATCAAATACGCGCTTGGCCTTGCCTTCCGAGCGTGCCAGACGGTTGGTTTCCACCACCTCGACACGGGTGCTGATGCCGATGTAGGACTTGATGTGGTGCGCCAGTTCCTTGGCCGCCGCAGCACGACTCTCGGGGGTGTCGGTTACGCCGGGTTTCAGTTCGGTCCGGATATCCACGCAGTCCAGGTTGCCTTCCTTGTAAACCTCGATCTCGTAGTGCGGTGCCAGAGCCTCGCACTTGAGCACCTGCTCCTCGATCTGGCTCGGGAACACGTTGACGCCGCGAATGATCAGCATGTCGTCGCTGCGACCGGTAATCTTGTCAATCCGGCGCATCGGGCGCGCTGTGCCCGGAAGCAGGCGGGTGAGGTCTCGGGTGCGGTAGCGCAGAATCGGCAGGGCCACCTTGGTCAATGACGTGAAGACCAGCTCACCGTATTCACCATCAGGCAGCACTTCACCGGTTTCCGGGTTGATGATTTCCGGATAGAAGTGATCTTCCCAGATGGTCGGGCCGTCTTTGGTTTCAATACATTCCATGCCCACGCCCGGACCCATGACTTCCGACAGACCATAGATATCAAGAGCCTCGATGCCGAGGCGCTCCTCGATCTCGGATCGCATGGCGTTGGTCCATGGTTCTGCGCCGAAAATGCCGAGCCGCAGAGGCAGTTTATGGGGATCAATGCCCTGACGCTCCATTTCATCGGCAATGTTCAGCATGTAGGACGGCGTCACCATGATGATGTCCGGTTCGAAATCCTTGATCAGCTGGACCTGCTTCTCGGTCTGGCCGCCGGACATCGGAATAACCGTGCAGCCAAGGCGTTCGGCGCCGTAGTGGGCGCCCAGACCGCCGGTGAACAGGCCATAGCCATAGGCTACATGAACCTTGTCGCCACGGGACCCGCCGCCGGCCCGGATGGACCGTGCCACGATGTCGGCCCAGGTGTTGATATCACTCTGGGTGTAACCGACGACGGTTGGCTTGCCGGTGGTACCACTGGAGGCGTGCACCCGCACCACGTCGGACATGGGGGTGGCAAACATGCCGAACGGGTAGTTGTCCCGCAGATCCGCCTTGGTGGTGAATGGCACCTTGGCCAGGTCTTCCAGCGAGTTGATGTCCATGGGCTTCAGGCCCTGGTCATCAAACGCTTTGCGGTAGAACGGCACGTTGGTGTAGGCATGGACAACGCTCCAGCGCAGGCGCTGCAGCTGTTCGTGGCGCAGCTCATCAATGCTGGCGGTTTCCATGCGGTCAAGTTTGCCAAGTTTTTGCAGTGGTAAGGTCATGGTTCTGTCCTGCGTTGTTCTTGTCGAATAAGGGTCTTTGTTCTTGTTGGCGGGTGGCTTCAGGCCACCGCATCCATCCGTTCAATGATCAGTGCGATGCCCTGGCCAACGCCGATGCACATGGTGCAGAGGGCATACCGGGCTTTCTGGCCCGCGGCGTGGCGACGCTCCAGTTCATTCAGGGCAGTGGTTACCAGCCGGGCGCCGCTCATGCCCAGGGGGTGGCCGAGGGCAATGGCGCCACCGTTCGGATTTACGTGCTCGGCATCATCCGGCAGGCCGAGATCACGGGTAACCGCCAGGGCCTGCGCAGCAAATGCCTCGTTCAGCTCGATAACATCCATATCTGCCAGCTCCAGACCGGCGGTGGCCAGAACCTTTCGGGTGGCCGGTGCCGGGCCAAAGCCCATGATCCGTGGCTCTACGCCAGCCGTTGCCATGGCAACTACCCGGGCGCGGGGTTTGAGGTTGTACTGTTTGAGGGCATCGGCTCCCGCCAGAAGCAGTGCGCAGGCACCGTCGTTCACGCCGGACGCATTGCCCGCAGTCACCGTGCCGTTTTCACGGAACGGGGTTGGCAGAGAGGCGAGTTTTTCCAGGCTGGTTTCCCGGGGATGCTCGTCGGTGTCCACCACCAGCGGGTCCTGCTTGCGGCGGGGAATCGTGACCGGTGTGATCTCGGCGGCCAGCCGGCCTTCTTTCTGGGCAGCCGCGGTCCGCTGCTGACTGCGCAGGGCGAACGCGTCCTGGTCTTCCCGGGAAATGCCGAAGTCGGCCGCAACGTTTTCCGCCGTCTCGGGCATGGAATCAATGCCGTACTGCTTTTTCAGTACCGGGTTTACAAAGCGCCAGCCGATGGTGGTGTCAAAAATCTCCGCCTTGCGGCTGAATGCAGAGTCGGCCTTGCCCATAACGAAGGGAGCACGGGACATGGATTCGACGCCGCCGGCAATCATCAGCTGTGTTTCGCCGGTACGGATGGCCCGGGCGGCGCTGCCGACTGCATCCATACCGGAACCGCACAGACGGTTGATGGTGCTGCCCGGTACGTCCACCGGAAGGCCAGCCAGCAGCAGGGACATGCGGGCAACGTCGCGATTGTCTTCACCGGCCTGGTTGGCGCAGCCATAAAGAACGTCGTCAATTTTCGACCAGTCCAGATCCGGATAGCGCTCTGCCAGGGCCTTGATAGGAATGGCGCCCAGGTCATCTGCCCGCACGGCGGAGAGAGCACCGCCGTATCGACCGATGGGGGTGCGGATGGCATCGACGATGTAGGCGTCTTTCAGGATATTGTCGGCGCTCATGCAGTTTCCTCCGAATTGCGTACAGTGCCACGAACCTCATAGGAGCGGCCCCGGAACAGGGCAACCTTGCGGCCGTCCTGATTGGTTAGTGTGATGTCGTAAACGCCGGTGCGGCCGCCGCGGGCCTGTTCTTCGGCGGTGGCGGTCAGCAGGTCGCCCTCTTTGGCGCCGTACATGTAATCAATGCTGCAACCGGAGGCCACGGTGGCGCGGTCGTAGCTGTTACAGGCAAACGCAAACGCCGAATCGGCCAGGGTGAACAGGTAACCGCCGTGGCAGGAGCCGTGGCCCTGGATCATGTCGCCGGTGACCGTCATGGTGAGCACTGCCTTGCCCGGGGCAACGGACTCGATGTTCATACCCAGTTTCTGGCTGGCGCGGTCCCGCGCGAACATGGCCTTGGCGCATTCTTCGGCGAGTACTTGTGGATCCATCTCGCTCATGAATAAAACCCCTTCTGTGCAAATGCGTTCTTCCGGAGCAGCAGGGCAGGGCGATAGCGGTCCTCTGCGTAGCTGGTCTGGATGTTGGTGAGAACCTTGAACACGTGGCCCGCGCCCAGGCGGTCGCTCCAGCTCAGGGGGCCGTCGGGATAGTTCAGGCCCGCTTTCATTGCCAGATCGATATCCGCGACCGTTGCAACACCGTGAAGAGCCGCATCGGCCGCTTCATTCGCCAGCATGGCGACGGTACGCATGATGACCAGCCCCGGCCGATCCGCGATCAGGCTGACTTCGATACCCGCTTTTTGCAGTAAAGCACAGGCACAGGAAACCGCTGCGTCGGACGCCTGATCGGCAGGCGCCAGGGCCAGTCGGCTTGCTTTGCTGTAGTCAAACGCAAGGTCGAACAGCACCAGATTGGCGACGCCCTCACAGGCGGCACGCTCGGTAGCCATCCGGCCGTCGGTAAGTGCCAGTACCGCATCGCCGAAGCGAATCTGGCCCGGGCCGTCGCGCTCGATAATGGTCAGGCCGGCTGCCTTCAGTCGCTCCAGCAACGGTGCGGCTACGCCGGGATTGCCTTCGGCAATGATCACGGACTCATCGGATTGATGTGCCGGCTCGGTCTTTGGCTGCGGCTTTTCTGCACTCTCGCCATAGGGATAGAACCCCTGGCCGCTCTTGCGTCCCAGGCGACCGGCTTCCACCAGTTCTTTCTGGATCAGTGACGGTAGAAAGCGGGGGTCCTGATAATAGGAATTAAAGACAGAGCTGGTAACCGCATAATTGACGTCGTGTCCGATCAGGTCGGTCAGCTCGAATGCGCCCATGCGGAACTGGCCAGCTTCGCGGATAATCGCATCCAGGGTGGCGGCATCGGTGGCCTGCTCCTGAAGGAGGCGAAGGCTCTCTGCATAAAACGGACGGGCCACGCGGTTCACGATGAAGCCCGGAGTCGACGTTGCATACACCGGCTTCTTGCCCCAGGCGGTGGCCGTGGCATGGACGGTATCGGCAACGGTCTTGCTGGTCGCCAGCCCCATGACCACTTCAACCAGCGCCATCAGCGGGGCCGGGTTGAAGAAGTGCATGCCCACCAGACGCTCCGGTTTGCTCATGTCAGCACCGAGGGCGGTAACAGAGATGGAGGAGGTGTTGGTGGCGAGGATCGCATCGGCGGTACACAGGTCTTCAAGGCTCGCCAGCAGCTGACGTTTGATCTGGAGGTCTTCGATGATGGCCTCGATCACCAGCCCGGCGTCTGCGACGTCATCAAGCTTTGCAACCGGGTGAATCCGGCCGATCACATCGTCCAGCTCCTGCTGCTGCATCTTGCCTTTATCAACACGACGCTGAAGCTGTTTGGCGATACCGTCACGGCCCGCCTCGGCGGCACCCTCTCTCTGGTCGTGCAGGTAAACCTGATGGCCTGCCTGGGCGGCCACCTGGGCAATGCCGGAGCCCATGGCGCCGGCGCCGACGACGGCAACTTTGGTTTGAGTATCCAGTGCCGGCATGGCTTATTTCCCCTTGAAGTTCGGCGTGCGTTTTTCCATGAAGGCGGCAACGCCCTCACGGTAGTCTTCGGTCTGTCCCGCCATGCGCTGCAGATCGCGCTCCAGATTGATCTGCTCTTCAAAGGTGTTGCTGGCGCTGGCGTGCAGTGCCCGCTTGATCAGTGCAAGACCCTTGGTCGGTTGGGTCGCGAAATGGCGGGCAAGTTTCATGGTCTCTTCCATGAGTTGCTCGTTATCAACGCAGCGCCAGATCATGCCCCAGTTTTCGGCCTGCTCGGCGCTGATCTTGTCGCCCAAAAGCGCCATGCCTTTGGCCCGTGCCATACCCGCTACGCGGGGCAGAGTCCAGGTGCCGCCGGAATCAGGTACCAGCCCCAGTTTGCAGAAGGCCTGAACGAAATTCGCAGAACGGGCTGCCAGGGTAATGTCGCAGGCCAGGGCAATGTTGGCGCCGGCGCCAGCGGCCACCCCGTTAACCGCGCAGAGCACGGGCATCGGCAGATCCCGGAGGCTCCGCATCAGCGGGTTGTAATAGTTCTCCAGAGAGGCGCCCAGGTCCGGCATTTCCTGATCTGGCGAGACGCTGCGGTCGGAAAGATCCTGCCCCGCACAAAAACCCCGGCCGGAGCCGGTGATGACCAGTACACGGACAGACTCATCCTTGCGCACGGTGCTGATGGCCTCGCGCATACGCTCATGCATTTCAACGTTGAAACTGTTCAGGTTGTCCGGACGGTTCAGGGTAAGCAGAGCCACGCCCTGATCGATTTCAAGAAGAATGCTCGGCTGAGTCATGGCGGTATGTCCTGTTGTTTGTTGTAGGGGGGATAGCGCGAAAGGTGTGTTACATCGGCACACTGCTATCGAATGTGGAAAATGAGTATATCTTAGAATTGATACTCGTCAAGGATTGTGCTGGCTTGGTTCTGTATCACTTTGGTCGGAGGTGATCGCCTGCTTTGTCTATATTGCTGAATATCCGGTAAAAATTCATCAGCGCTCTCAGGTTTGAGCCATTGCAGGGGTGAATTCTCGTCTCAAAACAGGCGCCAAGGTATGAAAAATCTCCCGGAAAAGGATAATGTGATACAGAAAATGAATCACAATGACTTTTCGGGTCCCACGTTCAGCCTGTCGTTTGGCGGAGCGCTGCCAGGCCCGTCCGCGAAGGAGACCGTTATGCCCAGCTACAGTATAGAAGGCGTTGTTCCTGTTGTTCATCCGTCCGCCTATGTGCATCCAACCGCCGTTCTCATTGGGGATGTCTGGATTGGACCGGATTGCTACGTGGGGCCTGCGGCTTCGCTGCGTGCAGATTTCGGGCGGATCATTCTGAAGCAGGGGTCGAATGTTCAGGACACGTGTGTGATGCATGCCTTTCCCGGGATGGATACGGTTGTCGAGAAAAACGGACACGTCGGCCATGGCGCAATCCTGCACGGCTGCGTTGTCGGCGAAGATGCCATGGTGGGCATGAATGCGGTGGTGATGGATGAGGCGCACATTGCACCCCGCTCCATTGTTGGCGCCTGCGCGTTCGTTAAGGCAAAGTTTACCTGTGAGCCGGGATCGCTGATTGTCGGCTCGCCGGCCAAGGTTATGCGCATGCTGAGCGACAAGGAAATCGCCTGGAAGAGAAAGGGTACAGAAGAGTACCAGCGACTCACGCTTCGTTCTCTGGCAAGCCTCGAGGAGGTCCAGCCACTGTCAGAAGCCGAGACGGATCGGCCCCGGGTGGACGCCAGCGGTTACAAGCCCAAGTACGAGCAGTCCGAATAGATGGTTTGGCGCCGGCTAAGGGGAGGTTGCTCTCAGAGCCCAGCGTCCTTGACGTTCTCCATAACCACAAACGTGCTGGTTTGCAGCACGTGGGGCAGAGCCGAGATTTCCTCCCCAAGAACCTGCCGGTATTCCTGCATGTTGCGGGTTCGGACTTTTAACAGGTAGTCGAAGTTGCCGGCAATCATGTGGCACTGCTCCACCGCCGAGACGCTCTGAACAGCTTTGTTAAAGGCGGTCAGGGCGCCGCTGCTGGTGTCGTTCAGGGTAACCTGTGCGAAGGCAATGTGGCTGAGACCAAGTTTGGTCTGGTTAACCAGGGCCGTGTAACCGGTGATATAACCGTGCTCCTCAAGCCGGCGCATCCGCACCTGGCACGGCGTTTTGGAAAGGCCCACCCGGGACGCAAGCTCGGTAACCGTGATTCGGGAGTTCTTCTGAAGCTCGCGAATAATGGATTGGTCTATTCGATCCAATTCGGCCATGTTGTCTGTTCCAGGTTAAATTAACGGCTAAATCATATGGCAAATATAATCGAAACTCCTCTAATCCGAAACTATATGGTCTAAGTGACTTTCCGGCCTTGCGTATACTGGTAGGTTCATCAGCCCAGTAAGAACGTTTACCAAGTCCGGAGAGTTTCGATGACCGATTCCCGCGCATTACAAAACAAACCCTGC